>CAVFOF010000048.1:0-13053 GCA_963623895.1 bacterium | reverse complement strand
CTTTTTACCTCATCGTATGCAAATTATAAGAAATATGCGTTGAAGCCTTTGTTAAGATAAAATGTAGAAACGCATTGAAACTCAAAACTATAAATGAAAACATTCGTATTGTCAGTCTTAATGGGCGTTCTTCCTTGTGCGGTAAATGCAGCGAATGCAGTTGTTGAGCACACCAATCCCTATTCTAATCCTGATTATGAAACCGAAGGGTTTACCCTTACAGCTAAAACGAAAAGCAAGGCTTTGCAAGCGATGAAGCCAAGCATAAAGTTTGGTGGATACATCATGGGCAAATACTCCTATGACGACCGTGAGGGAAAAGCCACCAACGGAGGCTTCGACCTACGCTTCATTCGCTTGTATGCCGACGGTCATGTGTATAAAGACTTTTATTACAAGTTGCAAATGGAAGTGAATGGTGCTCCTTGTGTAAATAAAGGACCTCGTGTGTTGGACGCTTTTATGGAGTGGCAAAAGTATGATTTTCTGCGCATTAAACTCGGTCAATTCAAGCGTTCGTTTGGATTCGAAAATCCCATGAGTCCTCTTGCTGTGGGCTTGGGTTTCTACTCGCAAGCTACCACTAAACTCGCCTCTTTGACCGACCGAAACGGGGAGGGAAGCTTTAATAAGAGTTCGGGGCGAGATGTTGGACTTCAGCTTCAAGGCGATCTCCTACCTGCTGCAGATGGTCACAAATGGCTACATTATCAAGTAGGCTTATTCAACGGTCAAGGCATCAATCACACGGACAAAGACCATCACAAGGACTTGATCGGTGGACTCTGGTTTTCGCCTATTAAAGACCTTTGCATTGGCGGCTTTGGATGGAATGGAAAGTATACCAACGAGCAGTATACAGCAGGTACAAAAGCCCTGAAGTCGGTGGATAGAAAACGCTGGGGCGTAGGTTTAAAATATGAAAGCAATTGGACCGTTCGAGGCGAATATATGAGTTCGAACGGTGGAGTAGTGAGCGACTCAACGCTCTCAGACCGCTCTGACGCATGGTATCTTACGGTGGGAGTGCCAGTAGTGAAAGGGCTTAAAATCTATGGCCGATACGACTGCTATAGAGATGACCGCCGCAGTTGGAACAGCCTCTGCACCAACTATGGGATTTCGGCTAATTACTCTTTGGGCAAGAACCTGATATTCCAACTAAACTATACCTTCACCGACGATCGTTCAGCGCGTCATGCAGCAACTCCTACCGACTCACACTACAACACAGTAGACGTGCAAGTGACCGCCCGATTCTAGTGACAACACTGACTCAACCGATACTTTAACTAAATGACGAATTTATTTGAAATAGATATGCTTCAATCGGCTGGCATTGGGGCTTTAGCCCTTCTTCTAGGCGTGGTGATGACGCATAAAATAACTTGGTTGCAACGCTTTTGCATTCCCTCGCCAGTGGCTGGCGGACTCCTCTTTTCACTCATCACCTTGGTCATTCATTCTTTCTTGGGTGTAGACGTTTCCTTCGATGTTACGCTGAAGGACGCTTTTATGTTAGCCTTCTTTACCTCCGTAGGTTTCCAGTCCAATCCCAAGGTTATTAAACAAGGAGGGCGCACGCTGTTGGTGATGGTGCTATTGCTTGCCTTTATCATCGTGTTGCAAAATGGTGTGCCTTTGATTATCACTTGCTTGCTGAACGTCAGTCCGTTGATTGGCATGGCAGCTGGTTCCATCTCGATGGCTGGAGGGCATGGCACTGCTGGTGGATTCAGTGTGGTATTGGAACAGATGGGGCTTCATAGTGCTCTTACCGTGTCGATGGCAGCGGCCACCTTCGGTTTGGTGGTAGGCTCGATGATAGGCGGGCCAATGGCCGAATATATTATCCGTCACAAGCTGAAGTCGGAAATCTTGCAGCCCAAAAATTACGAACTAGATTCGGCCATGGTAGGCATAGAAAGCACCGAATCTACCCCTATGGGGCATGTGAGCCGTGTGACCGATAACGAGCGAGAATTTAAGCAATACACCCGAGCTACTTACACCTTGCTAATCGTGATGGCTATTGGTACGCTCGCCTCAAAGTTGCTCTCGCTCACGGGGATAACCTTTCCTACTTATTTCGGAGCTTTAATTGTGGCAGTCTTGGTGCGCTGCTTCTGCGAAATAACCCATCGTGGGGAGAACTTGGAGATGGACAAGATTGTTAGCATAGGCAATGTATGTTTATCCTTATTCTTAGGTATGGCGATGGTGTCGCTGAAGCTTTGGGAACTAGAGAGTCTCGCTCTGCCCCTCCTTTTGGTCCTTGTAGCTCAGGTGGGCTTAATGGTGCTCATAACCTATTTTATAGCCTTCCCGTTGTTAGGAAAGGATTACGATGCAGCCGTATTGGTGGCTGGCATTTGTGGTTTCGGGCTTGGCGCGACACCTAATGCCATGGCCAATATGAGTGCGGTGTGCTACAAGTATCACTACACGGTGAAGCCTTTCCTAATAGTGCCTATCATAGGTGCCATGTTTGTCGACTTGATGAATACGGGCATTATTACTGTGTTTCTTAACTTCATTGGTGGGTAGCTTTGTAGTGTTGTTGTTCCGAAATGCCCTAAAAACTGCCGAAAAGGTGGGCTGCTTGGCAATTTCTCCGTCTTAGGTTCGAGTAATTATCCCCGAAATTGTATCTTTGTACGGTCGACCAAAGAGAACGTCGGTAAAATGCAATAAATGATGGTGTGTTTCGCACATATATATAAAGGTATGCGCACGATGGCTTGCTTGCTTATAAGCCTGCTTACCCTTGTGGCTTGTGGCAGTGCTGAAAAGTCGGAAAAACGCGGCGATGCAGTGTTGGCACTGGGAGAATATGCCGAAGCTGCAGCACAATATAAGCGAGCTTATAGCCAAATTCCTCCTAAAGACAAAGCCAAACGAGCGCATATGGCCTACAAAATGGGTGATGCTTATCGAAAGTATGGCAACACTGCTCGTGCCGTAGGAGCCTTCCAAAGTGCTATGCGTCATCGAAGCACCGACTCGCTGACACTCTTCTATTTAGCCGAAGGTCTGCGAAAACAAGGTAACTATAAGGGGGCGGAAGCCGCTTACAAGGCTTTCGCTGACTCCGTGCCTAGCGATGAGCGAGCAGAGTGGGGAGTAGAGGTGTGCCAAACGGCTCCCAAGGCAAAGGAAACAGGCTCGGCCTATACCGTAAAACTATTTAACCAACTAAATGGTTCTCGATCGGACTATGCGCCAGCTTATATGGGTACGGAGGCACAGCAGCTCTACTTTACCTCAACCCGCAATCAGTCGAAGGGCGAGGTGAACTCCATCACGGGCATGAAGAATGGTGACATCTACTACGTGAAGAAGGATGAAAAGGGGAAGTGGAAGGTCGTGGAGAGCGTGGATGGTGACTTGAATACGGAAGAGGACGAGGGAGCATGTAGTTTTTCACCCGATGGAAAAACCATGTACCTTACCGTTTGTAGAACCGATCCTTCCTATCCACGCATGGCTGAGATATGGAAGGCCGAGCGTACGGATGCCAAATGGGGAAAACCCACCCAACTGAAGCTCTCTGGTGATACACTCTCTTCTTACGCCCATCCCGCTGTGTCGCCTGATGGCCGATGGCTTTATTTCACCTCCGATATGCCAGGAGGGCAAGGTGGTCTTGACCTTTGGCGAGCAGAGTTCGATGGAAAGCACAATGTGGCTCAATTAGAAAACCTTGGGGTCGACATCAACACAGAGGGCGATGAGTGTTTCCCTACCATCCGACCGAACGGAGAACTCTACTTTGCGAGCACACGACATCAGGGAAATATGGGCGGACTTGACCTATATAAAGCTAAAGAAGATACCCTTAACCACCGTTGGGTGGTGGAGCATCTGCCTTCGCCCATGAACTCGAATGGCGACGATTTCGGCATCACCTTTGAGGGCTTGCATAATCGTGGCTTTTTCTCGTCCAATCGGTCGACAGGCGGACGAGGATGGGACAAAATCTACGAGTTCTCCTATCCCGAAGTGCTGAAAACGGTGAAGGGATGGGTCTACGAACAAGATGGTTACGAACTACCGCAATCCCAGGTCTACATGGTGGGTAGCGATGGAACTAACGAGAAGTTTGGCGTGTTGTCTGACGGCTCTTTCGAAAAACCACTAAAGCCAGGAGTGAGCTATCTGTTCTTAGCCACTTGTAATGGTTACCTCAACGTGAGAAACGAACTGCGAGCCGACACTACTGAAGTGGAAAGTCAGCAGGTGCTACAGTTTTCCCTTCCCAGTATCAGTTCGCCCGTATTGGTGCGCAACGTGTTCTATGAATTCGACAGAGCCACCCTTACCGACAACTCTTGCGAGGCTCTCGACCGCTTGACACGCATGCTCAAGGAGAACCCCAACGTGACGATAGAACTCTCTGCGCATTGTGACTACCGTGGCAATGCCGACTACAACTTACGGCTCTCGCAGCGACGAGCTGAAAGCGTGGTAAAATATCTTACGGAACACGGCATTGAAGCCGATCGCCTTACGGCAAAGGGATATGGGAAAGAGGTGCCTAAAATCGTAAACAAGAAACTCGTGGAAACCTATCCATTCCTACACATGGGCGACACGCTCAGCGTGCCTTACATCCTTCAACTGCCGAAGGAAGAACAAGAGGTGTGCAATGCGTTGAACCGCCGAACAGAGTTTCGCGTGCTACGTACCACTTATGGCTTGTTTGATGAACAAGGCAATCTAAAACCCGAGGCCTTGCGTAAGCCCGAGGAAACTGAATAGCAATGATAAAAATAGCAGGCTCAATATGTTAATAGTGAAATTCCTAAATGCCTTTGGTCGCTACCTTATCCTAATGGGACGCACCTTCTCGCGTCCCGAGCGTATGCGCATGTTCCTAAAGCAGTTTGTTAAGGAAATGGTGCAACTTGGCGTTGATTCCATAGGCATCGTGTTGCTCATCTCCTTCTTCATAGGAGCTGTAATTTGTATCCAAATTAAGCTGAATATCCAAAGTTCGTGGATGCCTTTGTGGGTGTCGGGCTATGTGACTCGCGAAATCATGTTGCTTGAGTTCTCATCGAGCATTATGTGTTTAATCCTTTCAGGAAAAGTCGGTTCGAACATTGCCTCCGAACTTGGCACGATGCGAACCACTCAGCAAATCGACGCCCTCGAGATTATGGGTGTCAATCCTGCATCCTTCTTAATCCTCCCCAAGATAGCAGGTCTAGTGACAATCATGCCCTTCTTAGTGGTGTTTAGCACGGTGAGTGGTATTATAGGTGCCTATGCTACGGCTTATATTGGTCATATCATTACGCCCTCCGATCTTACGGCTGGCTTGCAGCACTCTTTTACTCAATGGTTCTTCTGGATGGGTGTGGTAAAATCGTTGTTCTTCGCTTTTATCATTACCAGTGTGTCCTCCTTCTACGGCTACAACGTGGAGGGCGGTAGTATCGAAGTGGGCAAGGCTAGCACGAACGCTGTAGTGTCTTGTTCTATGTTAATCTTATTTGCCGACCTTTTCCTAACGAAGTTGTTGTCATGATAGAAATAAAGAATTTACATAAGTCGTTTGAAGACAAGGAGGTGCTTAAGGGCATTACTTCCACCTTCGAAAGTGGTAAGACTAACTTAATTATCGGTCAAAGCGGATCGGGAAAGACGGTCTTGATAAAGAATATTGTCGGGCTATTTGAACCCACTGAGGGCGACGTAATCTATGATGGACGAAGCTTCATGAGCATGAACAAAAAGGAGAGGGCTTTGCTGCGAAGAGAGATGGGCATGATTTTTCAAAACGCTGCACTCTTCGACTCTATGTCCGTGTTGGAGAACGTGATGTTCCCACTCGACATGTTCTCGAACGATAGCTATAAAGATCGTGTGCGTCGGGCACAGTTTTGCTTAGATCGCGTAAACCTTAGTGATGCAGGAGCTAAGTTTCCTGGCGAGATTTCGGGAGGTATGCAGAAGCGTGTGGCCATAGCTAGAGCGATAGCACTTAATCCCAAATACCTCTTTTGTGACGAACCCAACTCAGGTCTTGACCCCAAGACCTCACTCGTGATTGACGACTTGATACATGACATTACCAAGGAATATAACACCACTACCATTATAAACACGCACGACATGAACTCCGTGATGGGCATTGGTGAACACATCCTCTTTATTTGTAAAGGGCACAACGAATGGGAAGGTACAAAGGACGAGGTGGTTAACTCAGAAAACGAACAACTGAATAGCTTTATCTTTGCATCCGATCTATTTAAAAAGGTAAAGGAGGCAGAACAGGAAGGAAGTAAATAAGGAGAAAACAAACGACATTGATGAAGGAATTTGACCTACAAGCGGCATATCAACCCACAGGCGACCAACCGGAAGCAATTAGACAACTTACGGCAGGGGTGCTCGGCGGTGCTCCAGCCCAGGTGCTCTTGGGCGTGACGGGTTCGGGTAAGACGTTTACCGTGGCCAACGTGATAAAGAATGTCAACAAGCCCACGTTGGTGCTGAGTCATAACAAAACGCTGGCAGCACAGCTTTATTCCGAATTCAAGGGTTTCTTTCCCAATAATGCAGTAGAGTACTACGTGTCCTACTATGATTATTATCAACCTGAGGCCTACATCGCCTCCAGCGACACCTATATAGAAAAAGACCTCGCAATCAACGAGGACATCGACAAACTGCGCCTTGCTGCCACCTCTGCATTGCTCTCGGGAAGAAGCGACGTTGTGGTGGTGTCGTCCGTATCGTGTATTTATGGTATGGGAAATCCATCGGCCTTTTACGAGAATGTCGTAGAGTTAAAGGTGGGAAGCACACTCTCTATTGACACCTTGCTCAATCGTTTGATTGCAAGTTTGTATACCCGCAATGATGTAGCTCCCAAGGCAGGTAATTTCCGCGTGAAGGGAGACACGGTGGATATTTACTTGGCCTATGCCGATGAAATCATTCGCATATGCTTTTGGGACGACGAGATTGACTCCATTGAAGAAGTAGACTCCTTGTCGGGCATGCGTCTCAATACCTATGAGGAGTATAAGGTGTACCCCGCCAACTTGTTTCTTGCGTCAAAAGAAACGCAGGAACTTGCCATACGTAAAATACAAGACGACTTGGTAGCTCAAATAAAAGTGTTCGAGGAGATGAGTAAAACGCTTGAGGCAAAACGGCTGAAAGAGCGGGTGGAGTATGACATAGAGATGATTCGAGAATTGGGACTTTGTGCTGGTATCGAAAACTATTCTCGCTATTTTGATGGTAGAGAGGCGGGCACACGTCCGTTCTGCCTATTGGATTTCTTTCCCGATGACTTCCTGATTGTAATAGATGAAAGCCACGTTACCATACCACAAATACGAGCTATGTACGGAGGCGACCGCTCACGCAAGGAATCCTTGGTGGAGTATGGCTTCCGTTTGCCTGCTGCAATGGATAATCGTCCGTTGAAGTTCGACGAGTTTCATGATATAGCAAAGCAGATAATCTATATCAGTGCCACCCCAGCCGACTACGAATTAACCGAGGCTGGAGGTGTGGTTGTTGACCAAGTAATCCGTCCAACGGGTTTGCTTGATCCTCCGATAGAAGTGCGTGACACGGATTTCCCCGTGGACGACTTGATGGAGGAGATTCGCAAGGCGAAGGCTCGGAATGAGCGCGTGCTAGTAACCACGCTAACTAAACGTATGGCAGAGGAATTGAGCGAGTATCTCCTTAACAACGGGGTGAACACAGCTTACATTCATAGCGATGTAGACACCCTGGAACGTGTGCAGATAATGCAGGATTTGCGCCGTGGTATCTATGACGTACTAGTGGGCGTGAACTTGTTGCGTGAGGGACTGGATTTGCCCGAAGTAGCCTTGGTAGCCATCTTGGATGCCGACAAAGAAGGCTTCTTGCGTTCAGAACGTTCGCTTACTCAAACGGTGGGTAGAGCTGCTCGCAATGTGAATGGTCGCGTGATTATGTATGCCAAGCAAATCACTGAGTCCATGCAGAACACTATTGACGAAACCTACCGTCGTCGAGCCAAACAAATGGCTTATAACGAAGCAAATCATCTTGTACCACAGCCCATTATTAAGCCCATCGAGGATAATGAACTTGTGGAAATGCAGCGACAAAGACAAACCAAAAAGGCGGAAGGTGAGGGCACTACAAATGATTTCTCAAAGGGTGCTTACGTCTTGCCTCAAGAAGAAACCTTGTCTGCTGCCGCTGAGGCTCAAGTGGCTTATGGAATAAAAACAGAGTGCACGGAACAGCGCATAGAACGTTTGCAGAAGGCAATGAAAAAGGCTGCCGAAGCTTTCGACTTTATAACGGCAGCTCAGCTACGTGATGAAATCTTAGCCTTTGAAAAAGAGATTAAAAAGTAATCTGTAACTGCATTGTTCGGGGTCTAAGTCGTAGCATTCTCGTCTTCTTGAAAGAATTTATTCCGTTTTTTTTCTAGAAGCGCATAGAATTAAGTAAATTTGCAGCCTAATCAGTACTAACTAGGCAACGTTGCGTTGAAGCAACAGCCTAATATACCTTCATCACAAATCATGGAATTGGATATCCTTACAGCGGTTTCGCCCATTGATGGTCGCTATCGTTCAAAGACCGAGTCACTTGCCTCTTATTTCTCTGAATACGCTTTGATTAAATATCGAGTGCGTGTTGAAATAGAGTATTTCATTACCTTGTGTGAACTGCCTTTACCTCAATTGGCTTCTTTCCCCCAGCAATTGTTCGACACACTGCGTGATGCCTACAAAAACTTCTCAGAGCAAGATGCATTGCGGGTGAAGGAAATAGAGAGCGTAACTAACCATGATGTGAAGGCTATCGAATACTTCATTAAGGAAAAGTTTGACCAAATAGGTGGTCTTGAGGAATACAAGGAATTTATTCACTTCGGTCTTACCTCGCAAGACATTAATAACACGTCGTTCCCCCTAATGCTTAAGGAAGCAACCTACGGGGTGTATCTTCCATTGCTTCAAGATCTGATTGACCAATTGAATGCGTATGCTGAAGAATGGAAGGAAATTCCAATGTTGGCCAAAACGCATGGCCAACCAGCTTCGCCCACTCGCTTGGGAAAAGAAGTGAAGGTGTTTGCTTATCGCTTAGAACGTCAGGTGGCTCTGCTTAAGGCCGTCCCTATGACAGCAAAGTTTGGTGGTGCCACGGGTAACTACAATGCACACCATGTGGCCTATCCCTCCTATGATTGGCGTGCTTTCGGAAGCAAATTCGTTAGTGAAAAGCTAGGATTGGAGCGTGAAGAGTATACCACTCAAATTAGCAACTACGATAATATGGCTGCCTTGTTTGATGCAATGAAGCGTATCAACACCATCATTATTGACATGGATCGCGACTTCTGGCAGTACGTTTCAATGGAATATTTCAAGCAACGAATCAAGGCTGGCGAAGTAGGTTCGAGTGCAATGCCCCATAAGGTGAATCCTATAGACTTTGAAAACTCAGAGGGTAACTTGGGCTTGGCTAATGCTTTGTTTGAACACTTGAGCCGAAAACTCCCCATCAGCCGTTTGCAACGCGATTTGACCGACTCAACCGTCATTCGTAATATTGGAGTGCCTTTAGGTCACTCATTAATCGCTTTTCAAAGTTCGTTAAAGGGACTCCGCAAGTTGCTTCTGCATGAGGAGAGCATTCAGTGCGACCTTGACAATTGTTGGGCGGTGGTGGCTGAGGCTCTGCAGACCATCCTTCGTCGTGAAGCTTATCCGCATCCCTACGAGGCACTGAAGGCTCTTACTCGCACAAACGAAATCATCACCGAAGAACGTATTCATAGCTTTATTGAAACGCTAGAAGTGAGCGAGGAGGTTAAAAACGAACTTCGTGCGATAACTCCCCATAACTACACGGGAATGTAATAGGGTGATAACGTTCTTATTAATTAGTTAAGGTAATCCTTATACAAAATCAAATATCAGAATCTGCGTTCGTGAGAATGCTTTAACTAAACTCTTTAATCGTATGAGTAACTATTTTGACAACAACGACGATAGCCGAGATGGCTACAAGTCGAAGAGTGAAAACAATGGCGGGCACACTGGTTCAGAGCGCCCCGTAGGACGCCAACGCTTTAGCCGTAGCTACACTCCAGTTAATGGCAATGGTGGCTACAACCGCAATGAGGGAGAAGTACGTCCTCGATTCAATCGTGACAATTCACGCTCGTCCTATGGTAGTGAGGGTGGCTATCAGTCCCGTCAGCAAGGAAACTATCGTCCACGCTATAACCAAGGCGTAGGCGATGGTGGTCAACGTTCGGAAAATCGGTGGGGAAAACCTCTCTATTCGAATAATGGTGACAATGGCGGATATCACTCTCGTCCACAGAACGGCGGTGGTTATCGTCCTCGTTATAACCAAGGAGGAAATGAAGGCGGAGGTTATCGCCCTCGTTATAACCAAGATGGCAATGGTGGCTATTCCAATAATCGTCAGCAGAACGGTGGTGGTTACCGCCCCCGTTACAATAATAATCAAGGGGGTGGATATAGTCCGCGTCCTCAATATCGCCGTGATGGATATGATGCGCACGCTAAGTATTCACAGAAAAAACGTTTGGAGTACAAGGAGGAAAACTACGACCCCACGGTGCCTTTGCGCTTGAACAAGTTCCTTGCTAATGCAGGGGTTTGCTCACGTCGTGATGCTGATAAGTACATTGAGGCGGGCGTGGTGACTGTAAATGGACAAGTTGTTACGGAATTGGGCACCAAGGTGCTTCGTACCGACGAGGTGAAATTCCACGACAATCCAGTTAAGATAGAGAAGAAGGTGTACGTACTTTTGAATAAGCCCAAGGGGTATGTAACAACGAGCGATGACCCTCAGAACCGCAAGACGGTGATGGACTTGGTGCAGAATGCTTGCCCCGAACGCATCTATCCAGTAGGACGTTTGGATCGCAACACCACAGGGGTGTTGTTGCTTACGAATGACGGGGAGTTGGCTTCAAAACTTACACACCCTAAATTCCTAAAGAAAAAAATCTATCACGTCACTACCGATCAGAATGTGTCTTCTTCGGATCTTCGTCAGATTGCGGAAGGTATTATGCTAGAGGATGGTGAAATCAAGGCTGATGCTGTGGACTTTGCTTCTATCACCGATAAGAAACAAATCGGCATTGAAATTCATAGTGGAAAGAATCGCATCGTGCGTCGTATCTTCGAAAGTTTGGGCTATCACGTGGTAAAACTTGACCGCGTTTACTTCGCAGGCTTGACAAAGAAGAACGTTCGTCGTGGTGACTGGCGTTACCTCACAGAAAAGGAAGTACAGATGCTTCGCATGGGTGCTTTTGAATAAAAAGAGAAAAGATTGCTTGCTCGTTTTGCCTTAGGGCATGACGAGCAAGCAATGATAATTATTAATAGAAAATCAATGACACGAACAAAGATAATTGATGTGCTCCAACGCACGGACTATGGAGCAGTTGTTTGCGTGAAAGGTTGGGTGCGCACTCGACGTGGAAGCAAGTCTGTCAATTTTATTGCGCTTAACGATGGTAGCACCATTAAGAATGTGCAAATTGTAGCTGATGTAGAGAAATTTGATGCAGAGGTGCTCAAGTCTATCACTACGGGTGCTTGCTTAAGCGTAGAGGGCACGTTGGTTGAAAGCCAAGGTGTAGGTCAAAGTGTGGAAATTCAGGCAACGCAAATAGAGATACTAGGTACTTGCGGTTCTGACTATCCTATGCAGAAGAAGGGTCAGTCATTTGAGTATATGCGCCAATATGCTCACCTACGTCTTCGCACAAACACTTTCGGAGCGGTGATGCGTATCCGTCATAACATGGCAATGGCTATTCATAGCTATTTCCATGAACATGGCTTCTTCTATTTCAACACACCGCTCATTACGGCTTCCGATTGCGAAGGAGCTGGTCAAATGTTCCAAGTTACCACGAAGAACCTTTATGACTTGAAGAAGGATGAAGAGGGGAAAATTGATTACTCTGATGATTTCTTTGGAAAGCAGACTTCATTGACTGTAAGTGGTCAACTTGAAGGTGAGTTGGGGGCAACCGCACTAGGAGCTATTTATACTTTTGGGCCTACATTCCGTGCGGAGAACTCCAATACTCCTCGCCACTTGGCAGAATTCTGGATGATTGAGCCAGAGGTTGCTTTCCTCGATTTGGTGGAGTTGATGGACTTGGAGGAAGACTTTATTAAGTATTGCATCCGTTGGGCTCTTGATAACTGCAAGGACGACCTTGAATTCTTGAACAAGATGATTGATAAAAGACTTATCGAACGTTTGGATGGTATCCTTAAGTCCGATTTCGTCCGTCTGCCTTACACCGAGGGTATTCGTATTTTGCAGGAGGCCATTGCTAATGGTAAAAAATTTGAGTTTCCCTGCGAATGGGGCGATGACCTGGCTTCAGAACATGAACGTTATTTGGTGGAGGAACACTTTAAACGTCCTGTCATCATGACTAATTACCCTAAAGCAATCAAAGCTTTCTACATGAAGATTGATGCTGAAGAGTCTGGCTATGCTGGTAAGAGCGGACAAACTGTGCAAGGCACTGACGTTCTCTTTCCCCAGATAGGCGAAATTATCGGTGGTAGTGTACGTGAAGAAAGCTATGACAAATTGATGAATGAGATTGAAGAGCGTAACATTCCGATGAAGGACATGACTTGGTATTTAGATACGCGTAAGTATGGTTCGTGTCCCCACGCTGGCTTTGGTCTCGGCTTCGAACGTCTAATATTGTTCGTTACGGGTATGCAGAATATTCGTGATGTAATTCCCTTCCCTCGTACTCCCAAATCAGCAGAATTCTAAATCCTCATTTATTAGAGTGTGTGGATTTTCTTTAAAAGCAAGGCACATCCTATAAATAATAGAAATACCTATTTTCGATGCCTATTAATGGTATCGTGAATAGGTATTTTTCGTTGTTGTTAAACATATTCCTTCCTTTTACTTCATCACTTTGCAAGCATCCACTTGTATTGAGATGAAAAGTAAACATCCCATACAAGCCGTATTGTATAC
>CAVFOF010000047.1:0-13153 GCA_963623895.1 bacterium | reverse complement strand
GGGTGTGTGTGCGCCCTTGCAGCATGAGCCCCAAGCGCCGTCAGAGCCACTGGTGCACCTTCCAGCTTGTGCCGGCTGGCGATAAAGATATGCAGAACTACCTCAAGGTGGGCGACAACTACTTGCCCACGCGCTTAGCCTTCAATAAAAGCGATGCCGAGCGCCAGGTGCAAAACTTCTTCAACGTGTTGCGCATCATGGCCAATCCTGAACTTGCCCGCCTAGAAAAATATAAGGGTATCGATGACATAAGCAACACCAACACTGAAAACAATGATGCCACCTACGACGTGTTGCGCACCACGAGTTTCATGTGGGACTACCTCGACCTATGGAACCCCAATCTCAAGTTGTCGAACGACGAAACTGGTGGTGTGGTGAATAAAGAGTTTGCAGATGCTTTCACAGATGAATTGAAAGAGATTTTAGCCGGTCAGGATGACGATGATGACGATGATGACGATGATGAAGATTATGACGATGGTGTCAGTGCTGACAATGGTAAAATCTCGGTCGATGCCTTCTATAATGGCTACTCCACCAACTATTTCTCAACGGGCGACTACACCGTCTACAATCTGCACCTCACGGCTCCAAAGGGTGACCCACTCTTCTCGAATGTAAAGAAGCAAACAGCCTACGTAAAGAAGGCGAACGGATTCGACTTTAGAAATTTTGTGTCGGGAGACCCTAATGCCGGAGGAAACGTGTATTTTGGTAGTAAAGACGAGCGCTCCAACTACCAATTCATTGTGAAATATCGCACTGGTGCCGAGCTTGAAGGAAAGAGCCACTCCGACATCGATATTGACCCTTCCAAATCCTTCCAAGAGAGAAAAACCGAGAACCGAATCACCGACGTGCTCGTATCGAGATCTTGGCGCGACAGAAAAGCCTACGAGGGCTACGATGCACAAGGCATAGTGGTAGAAGACCTCAAAGTGCTCCCCTTCTTCTGCTTTGGCGACGTGGTCTACGTTGACGATGGACTATTTTCGAGCACTAGTTTGTTCTGCATTCGAAATGCCTACCCCGAATATGCCGAGGCTAAAAATTACGACCTTAGCCAATGGAAGCACCAAAGTGCTTTTATCAGTAGTGAGTCCATTTCTGACGGTAAAGAAGACAAAAATTTCAAAGAAGTAGAACCCAGCGCCGGGGAGGCATTGGCAGCCTTTAAGGCCATATCTGATGCGATAATCGAAAATAACAAAAAAGTAAGAAGGGCTCTTGGCTATAATGCTACAGTTGTCGACCAAAATACGCCTCCCGTTCAAAAGCAATATTTAGAAGCATTAAAGCGCCTCTACGATGTGTATGTAACAAGCTCAGTGGACTTTGATACTTATCCAGTAAAGATAGATATAAACAATCAGGGTCTAAATATAGATGCCATGAGGTTTCGCATCCAATTTAAGTCTAGATCGGGTAAATATTATGTTCTCGTCAACAGATATTATACTCAGGATAGAGAACAACATAATAGTGTTTATCTTGAAATAACAAATAAACCTGTTGTCGAAGAGAGCAGCTCGTATCCGCTCCATTTCTACACGTACAACGACCAGTTTGCATTTAAGGAAACCGTCAGCGATAACGGCCGCTCGCTCCACGTCACTAAGAAAGCAGAACGAGAGGCACTCAAAGCCTATAGAAAAAATGTTTCGAGTCAGTATGTCGATAAGATAAGTGTTAAAGAACAGAAATAGAGCACAAAATTGGGGGCACAAAATTGGGGGCATTCTATGTTAATGGCCAAATTTTGCATGAGATAATTTTATTAAAAGTTGTAAAAGGCTTTAATCAGCAATTCACGCAGCCTTGTTAGTCTTCTTCAGATTATAATTAGGGTCGTATGACTTGTTATCTCTGACAAGAGCCACAAGAATCTTTATCAACTTGTTCTTCGTATTATTCAGAGCGATTCCTTTAGGCTTCCCTCTTTCAATGAGCCTTCTGTAATAGTGACCAATGTATTCATCAAATCTTACAGCGCAAAGTGCAGCTTCTGTGATTAATGCTTTTAACCAGGAGTTGCTCTTTGGGCTTACGTGCGTTCCCAATTTTACGGAAGTTCCCGATTCATTCTTAAATGGGACAACGCCCCAATAGGTAGCAATCTTCCTGTAATCGAAGTCAAACCTTTTGAAGTTGTCAGTGAACACTATGAAGGCTGCAGCATTCTGCAAGGCAACACCTTTAACGGAGGTAAGCAGATTGTATGTTTGGATGTATTCCTCAGACTCTTGAATAGCCTTCTTTATGAGCTTATCAAGCTCCTTAATTTGCTCTTTGAGGCGATTCTCAATCTCCTCATATTTTTCACAAATTTCCTTAGCTATTTCCAGGTTTAGTAAATCAGCGCAATTCTCTTTCCGATTAACGGAGAATGATTTGAGGTTCTCCATGAGAATATGTCTCTGACTCAATAGGCTTTGTAGCAAGCGCGTACGATCTTGTGGACGGGCGTATCGCACGGCCTTATCCTCGAATCGAGCTGCATAGGTCGCAATTCTTTTAGAGTCGGTCTTGTCATCTTTTCCCTTGACATCTCCCATTCCAAGTTTGATATGCATGGCATGCTGCAGCCAAATGAAATAGCCTGCATCGGCAAGAGTATTGCTAAACAAACGGCTGTAAGTTCCCGTCTTTTCGCCACAAAAGATGACTTCTGACTTGAGATCTACTTTTAGCTCCTTGCTAGCCCAAGTAATCAAACTCTTAACACCTGCACTAGTGTTTTTAAACTGTCTGTAGGCAATTAGTTCTTCAGGCTTTACCTTACTTACAATGCTCACATCAACAGTTAATTTCGAAAAATCTAAACCAATAAAGAATTTATTCATAATTTTGTAGGTGTTAAATTGTTTATATTGGCTTTAGCTAGAAAGCTGTGGTGACTGCCGCTCTAATTTATTTAGTTAAGCATTCTATTTAGTCTTTGCAGCTTGGTCGAGGAGGTTCGAATGCCCCCAATAGTCTTCGAGACTAACGACGCGAGTATTTTACTCCTCGACCAGCTAATGCCTTTCTTTAACACGACAAAAGTAAAGAATTAGCTTCTTTCTGCAAAGATTTTTTAACAATGTTTGCACTCTTGAGCGGCTTCGCCGCTACGCGGTGCAAACTTAGAGCGACGCGTCCCCGCGTCGGCGCAAGTAGAAACGCTAGTTGCAAGCTAGAGGTAAGCTAGTAGATGTGATCTCCCAGCAATCTCCCAGCCAGCTACCAGTGATAGATCCGTATGCTATATAGCAACATATCTTCTAGCGTTTCTTCTAGTGCCGACGCGGGGACGCGTCGCCCCCAATTTTGGAGCCATCCCATAGATTTCTATAAATTCTTTCACTGTCTTTCAGCAATATTCCCTGATACATTCGTAATTTTGCAGAAACGTTTTATTTATGGCAGATACATTGCTTACACTGATTGCTGATGGAGGTAGCACCAAGGCCGATTGGCTCTTGATGAAGGGAAACACAAGAATAGCTCGCTTCTATACCCAAGGAGTTAATCCCGTGACATTAACCAAAGAGCAAATCTCATCTATGCTAAAGAAGGAGTTGCTTTCTTCAGATGAATTTCAACACCCTGATGTGATAGAATTCTTTGGGGCTGGATGTTTGGGTACGTATGCTGACGATTTGAAGGGGGTATTGCAACAACTTATGCCTGGTGCGATGCAAGTGGTGGTAGGTTCCGACCTAATAGGTGCTGCTCATGCTTTGTTAGGCGATGAGGGTACGGGGATTGCGTGCATTTTAGGAACGGGCAGCAATAGTGGATTGTTCGTTAATGGAGAGTTGCAATCGAATGTTTCGCCGTTAGGTTATATATTGGGTGATGAAGGCAGTGGCGCAGTGCTCGGTAGGCGTTTGTTGGGCGATGTGTTGAAGCAGCAGTTGCCTAAATCGATATGTGACGATTTTCATACGACCTATCCTCTTTCTCAGGGTGACATTATTCAAAAGGTGTATCGCACACCTATGGCCAATCGTTTCTTAGCTTCCTTTACTCCTTTCTTGAGTAAACATTTAGATGATGCAGCAGTTCGCACTTTGGTAATTGAGGAATTTGCACGTTTCTTCCGTCGCAATGTTGCCAATTACCAACGTCCCGATTTGCCCGTATCGTTTGTGGGAAGCATTGCCTTTTATTTCCAAAACGAATTGAAGGAGGCCGCAGCAAACACAGGTTATACTATTGGTAAAATAAAGAAAGCTCCGCTTGACTAATACAAAGAGGAGTTATTCTCATAATAAAAAAAGAAAGCTTTACTCTCTAACATGGTAGAGTAAAGCTTTCTTGCGTAATAAAACGGTACTTAAAGAGAGTAGGGAGTTACTGCTCCTTCGACTGCAAGTCATCAATATTGACAATCTTATTGACGATTGCGTAGATGGTGAGGCCTGCCACGGAATGGATGTTAAGCTTACGTGCGATATTCTTGCGGTGAGTAAGCACAGTGTTGAGCGAGATGAAGAGTGCTTCGGCAATTTGTTTGTTAGAAAGGCCACACACCACGGAGTGAACAATCTCGCGTTCACGATCGGAGAGCGCATCCTCGGCTCGCTTGCTCTCGTTGGCCGTGGTTTCCTCCTGAATGCCCACTTTTTCTTCTAGAATAGCTACGGCAGGCACGAAGATGTCATCCTCCACCTGGCAGTGGATGCGGAGGTCGCGCTCACAGGTGAAGATGTCGAAGAGCACATTGTTGAGCAGTTCGGCTTGTTCCGTTGGAGCGTAGTATTTGATGATGATGTTCTTCAGTTCTTGCAGTTTCACGTCGATGCTGTTGTGTCCACGTGCAAACTGCGAGATGGTGTATTCGCCCGTGCGTCGCCCTTGTAGCAGTTGCTCCACGTAGCCAAACACCTTGCGGTTTTCGTGTTGCATGTGTTTGCGAACCTCGGCCATGTAGTCGTCGTAGAATTTCAAGATTAGGTACGACACCTCGCCCGTTTGTGAGCAGTCGAGTGCTTCTAGCAGTTTACGGCGGATGTTGGGCAGTTGGAAATCGAGGAAGTAGCTATGAGCTTGTTTCAAATAGTTGGTTAAGCATTCCACCGACACCTTCTCAATGCTGTCGGCTGCTCCCCGTGCACCACGGCGAATGAAGTTAGCCACCGAGAGGAAAGTGGCCGTGTCCACGCCATGTGCCTCGCACACTTGGCTCACGGTTTGGTCGCCCACACCGAGAGGAATGCCAAATCGTGAAATCATCTGCAAGAGCGAAGGCTCATCGCAAATCACGTCACACATGTGGTCGGTCTCCTTGTAACTATTTGTGTTGTTATATACCATTTTTGAGTTCTAGTTTTTGTGAGCTAACTCCCTTAGGGATACAACGAAATGTTCCTAAAATATGTTCCTTTTTCTATGTGGAACAAATTCCAGAAACACCTTCGGTGCAAATCAGAGAAGGGTTGTGTTATCTCTATGCGCTGCAAATTTATATATTTTAAGTAGGATAGTAGTACCCATTAGTGGGTATTTTATCTCAATGACTAGGTAGGTAAGTGCATATTTTCTTACCCATAAGCCTAATTATTTGCTAAATCATTGTGATTGTGGGTAGGTTTGGCTCATTGTAACTTTGCACTCGAAAACAAAAGGTGTAGGTTTATTTAAAATCTTGTTGTGATAAATTTAAACGTCACGTCCTTGATTCTATACCTTTATAATATATTTAACGTATAATCGATGAAAGCTTTAAAGCTAAAAATGTTGCTCGGTGTGAGTTTGCTGCTAATGGCTGGTATTGCCCCCTTAGCTGCTACCACAGGTCGTGAAGTTCCTGCAGAAGTTGATGCAATCACCTCTGCCACGCCTACTAATCCTGAAAAGAAGGACGACACTTCGAAAACGAAGAAGCAGAAGAAGACTAAAAAGACCAAGAAGCAGAAGAACAGCAAAAAGCAAACTGAGCAAAGCTGCTGTGGTAGCAAGCAATCGTGCGGTCAATCGTCACAAGGTTGTTGCAAGACGTCCACTCAGTCGTGCTGCCAGTAGTCGAACGGCTTGAATAAAGAACCGTAGCCATACATTTTATATAGTATAAGGTTTGCGGACAACGCCTGCATGGATGTGGAAACAGGCACAGACCGACCAGCGGAATAAGGTGGGCTATTGCTTTCAGAAACAATCTCATCACTCACATATCGAAGGAGGTTATAGAAACGTATTAAAGCCCCTGCGCAGAACGGCTGCCAGCTTTTCACACCATGCCCCTCATTCATTCTTTATTCAGTAATCCTTCCAGTTGTCCGTAAACCTTTTTTAAAAACTCCCTCTTGTAAATTACAATTACACGATAAAGAATAAAGAATGAAATCAAAATTTGCTCTTCTCACCTTAGGTGCTTTAGCTATGGCCTCTGGCAATGCCTTGCAGGCCAAGGCCGATGTGCCTGTTGAGACTGCTAAGGTGGCCACGGTCAACGACGACAAAGCTGAATGCTGTAAAGCGAAAGCTAAGGTCACAAACGACTCGATTAAGAATCTGGCCTGCCAATTGTCTTGCTTGCAAAGCCAGCTAAAGGCACTCCAGCAGCGCACCAATCAACTCGAAGCACAGGCACAGCATCCCGCCCCCGCTCCCATGTCGTGCTGCGGTGGCGAGGCCAAACCTAAGAAGATACAAGCTATCTCCTCCGACGACGACTACAAGAAGTTCCGCTTCGGTGGTTACGGTGAAATGGTGGCTAGCTTCAAAGATTACGGAATTAACCGCTATAAGGGAAGTAGCGATGGCAACTCGCGCACTCACCGCAATACCATCTCCATTCCCCGCTTCGTTTTTGCACTCGACTACAAGTTTACTCCTAAGTGGATACTCGGTGCCGAGGTAGAATTTGAAGCTGGAGGTGTAGGCACAGCCTACGAAATTGAGAACTCCGAAAACGGAGAATACGAAACAGAAGTTGAGAAAGGTGGCGAAGTGGCTTTGGAACAATTCCATATCACTCGTCTTATTCATCCTGCATTTAATGTTCGTGTAGGTCACCTCATTCTTCCTGTAGGTTTGACCAACTCACACCACGAACCCATCAACTTTTTCGGTACAACCCGCCCCGAAGGCGAAACTACCATCATCCCCTCCACTTGGCACGAAACTGGTGTAGAACTTTATGGTACGTTTGGTCATGGCTATGCCAATTTCGATTATCAAGCCCTCGTAACCACAGGTCTTAATTCCATTGGTTTCGATCGTAACAATTGGGTGCAGGGTGGTAAGCAAGGCATTTTTGAAGAAGACAATTTCACTTCGCCTGCCTACACCTTCCGCTTAAACTACAACGGCGTGCCTGGTTTGCGCCTTGGCGCTTCATTCTACTATTGCGCAAACACAGCAGGCAACTCTGATAAACTCGTTGAGAATAGTTTCCGCGCTCCGCTTCGCATTTACACGGTTGACGGACAATACAAGAACCGTTACGTTACAGCACGTGCCAACTTTATGTGGGGCAATCTGACAAATGCCGACTTGGTTAGTGCGACTAATACGAAACTTTCCAACAAATCTCCCTACACTCGTGTGGTTCCTGTAGCCAAAAAGGCTGTGAGCTACGGGGCTGAAGTGGGATTGAACATCGCTGGCTTCTTCTCTGCCGATAGCAAGTGCCCTGTGATTTATCCCTTTGCCCGTTTTGACTACTTTAATCCGCAGAAAGAGTGTGTAGGACTCTACACCGAAGACCATCGCACCGAGGTACGCAAATGGTCAGCTGGAGTCAATTGGTACGCTTTGCCTAACCTCGTTGTGAAGGCCGACTATTCTACTCGCCAAATCGGAACAAGCAAAATGTTTGGTAAGGGCAAGTATAATAGTGAGAATGAATTCTCAATTGGCGTAGCCTTCGTAGGTTGGTACACCAAGAAATAACAGTTTTAGACAACAAAAACTTAAAACATAATATCACACACAATGAAAAAGACTTATTTGTTTGGCGCAATGCTCGCTTTAGGCGTTGCTTTCACAGCAGTATCATGCGGTGACGACAATTCTGATCCCATTGACAACAGTGGTCAGACCGATGCAACCTCACTCGACTACACTAGCGAGAACGCTGATGCTTGGGGCAACTACATGAAGAATACTGCACGCTTGCTCAATACCGATGCCACCACACTCTACAACCAATGGGCTGTGAAGTATGGCACATCTGATAAGAGCTTTGCAGAACTCTTCAAGGCACAAGATCAAACATGTGGCTATGGTGATGTAAACGCTTGCATCCAGGAGATGGTTGAGAAAATGGGTGAGATTGCCAATGAAGTAGGCTCTTCAAAAATTGGCGACCCCTACGACAAGTGGACGAGTGGTAAAACCACCGATGCTGTGCTTGCAGTAGAGTCATGGTATAGCTGGCACTCTCGCGACGACTATACCAACAACATCATCTCTATCCGCAACGCCTTCTATGGCTCTCGCGACGGAAGCATTGCTCAAAACTCTTTGGCTAAAGCTCTCGAAGGCACAGCCATTGCTACAAAGGTTAAGAATCTTATTCAGCAGGCTCAAGACGACATTCAGGCAATCACTCAGCCCTTCCGTAATCACATTGGTACGTCGGAGGTTGTTACTGCTATGAACACTTGCTCTGAACTTCAGAAGGCTCTTGGTGAAATCTCTACCGACGATGGCGACAAAGCTGGTGACGCCACCAACCTTAAGGACGAGGCTATCAAGCTCGATGAAGCCACAAAGAAGGCTATCATCAACACCTATGTTGACGATGTCGTAGTGCCTACTTACAAGGAATTGGCTGAAAAGAACGCCATTCTCAAAAATGCAGTCGACGCTTTTGCCGCTGCTCCTAGCAATGAAGCTTTCGAGGCTTGCTGCACAGCATGGATCAATGCCCGTTTGCCTTGGGAAACAAGCGAAGCTTTCCTCTTCGGCCCTGTTGACGAGTTGGGTCTCGACCCCAACATGGATTCATGGCCTCTCGATGCCGAAGGTATTGCCAACGTGATGAAGAATAAGGCTTGGGCCGACCTCGAATGGGGAGACAACGACGACGATGCTAAGGTTGAAGCTGCCCAAAACGTTCGTGGCTTCCACACCCTCGAATTCCTTATCTTCAAGGATGGTAAGGCTCGCACCGTAAAATAATTTTAAAGCATTGTAAGGCATAGGCTTCTGTGTTGATAATCAACTTTAGAAGACCCCTTGCCGAAGACATAACCCTACCACTATAATGGGAGTGAGGAGATGCAAAATCTCCTTGCTCTCGTTTGTGCGTAAAAAAAGGTTACACTAAAATGTTTGCAAATATGACGAAACATTTCTTGTCTTTTTTACTGATAACAAGTGGCTTGTTGGCATTCTCTTCGTGCGATTACGATGAAGATGGCATCACAGTGAGCGACATCACCGTGCCCGAGGGCTACACCCTCTCTGCCGACATTTCCACCATCTTCCTCAACTCTTCGGTGGCCTACGACACGGAGGCCAACTGGGTTTCGGGAAAATACCTCTCTCGTTTTAATGCGGGAAACAAACTCTACGATAATGCCATCCCGAGCGGCACGAGTGCCACGGTTGGCGGTCTAGGCCCTGTTTACGCCGGCTTCTCTTGCAAAAGTTGCCACATGGCCACGGGGCGCACCGCACCCTCCATTTGGTCGAACTATGATGAGTCGAAGGCCGATAGCGAGGGCTTTGTGCAAGTGTCGGGTGGCACAGGCTTCACCTCGGGCTTAATCTACATCACTCGCAAAAATGGCTCATTCTTCCCCGACTACGGTCGCGTTGTTCACGACCAATGCATCCAAGGCACCTATGTAGGAGCCGACGGCAAAAGCTACGAAATGAAGGCCGAGGGAAAACTCAAAGTGAAGTGGCATAAGCAGAGCTTTGCCTTCCCAGATGGTGAAACCTACGAATTGGCCTATCCCGAGTATCGTATCACAGAGTGGTACACCGACGGTACAAAAAACTATGGCAATCCCTCTGAGGAAGCCATCAAGCCAGAGGACCTCTTCATCACCGTGCGTCAACCCCTTCGCCACGTAGGTATGGGAGCCATGATGGCTCTCGATCCTGTCGAGATTGAAGCCTTGGCTGCCAAGAGCAACTATCCCGAATATGGCATTAGTGGCCGTTGTAACTACGTCACCGAGAAAGGCGTGACGGGCGTAGGCCTTTCGGGTAACAAAGCGCAACACCTCGACCTCACTGTCGAACTCGGCTTCTCAAGCGATATGGGTGCCACCAATAGCCGCTATCCCGAGGAAATCTGCGAGGGACAAGTGCAGCAAATCTATGGAAGCCAAATGGGCTATTGCTATTCCAACCGCCTCGACGTAACAACAGAGGCGATGGAGGATGTCGATCTCTACATGCAGTGCTTGGGCGTGCCTGCCCGGCGCTTAGGCTCCACCACCACGATGGTGAGCTATGGCGACCAGCAAATATCCGAGCGCGAAATGGTGAAGATAGGTGAGCAAAACTTCTACAAGGCCAAATGTCACCTTTGCCATGTCACCACTCTCCACACCAAAAAGTCGGGTTCTACCTTGCTCAACGGCACGCATTTGCCCTGGCTTGGTGGTTTGACCATTCATCCCTATTCCGACTATTTACTTCACGACATGGGGTCTGAAATCATGAATGTGGGGCTTAACGACAACTACGTCAGCGGTTTGGCTCGTGGCAACGAGTGGCGCACCACCCCGCTTTGGGGCATTGGCCTGCAACGCAAAGTGAACGGCCACACCTACTTCTTGCACGATGGCCGTGCCCGCACTTTCATCGAAGCCATCATGTGGCACGGTGGGGAAGGCGAAGCCTCGAAAAACATCTTCAAGAAAATGGAGAAAAAGGATCGCGATGCCCTCATCAAGTTCCTCGAGTCGCTCTAAGGCGATAAGTAAATAGTAGATTTCCTCAAAAATCAAAACAAACAATTACGACAACACCAATGAAAAAGAATATCATTACGCTCGCTGCCCTCGCTGCAATGAGCACCCCCGCAATCTATGCCGACACAGTGGCTGCCCAGCCCAAAGCCGACCAACCTCAAACCATCGAGGCCGACAGCACCATGACCATATCTAATGCCCCCGAGAAGAAGGCGAAGGAAACGAAGATTAGCTATCAACCCGTAGATCTCGACACCGACAACGGCGTAGTATCTTTGGCTGGCAGCAAGGGTTTCGTCATTCAGAGCAAGAAGGGCGACTTCATCTTCAAACCCTACATGTTGGTGCAAACCAGTGGCAACTTCAATTGGTACGACGACGAGGGGCTCGACAAAGCCTACAACCAAGACAATGTCGAAAACTCAGGCTTCGCCATCCCCAATGCCATTCTCGGTTTCACGGGTAAGGCTTTCGGCAAAGTGTCGTTCAACCTCTCTATCAACGCAGCCAAGAGCGGTGGCAACTTGCTTCAACAAGCCTGGTTCGATGTAGCCTTCAAGAAGGCTCTCCAACTGCGTGTAGGTAAGTTTAAAACGCCCTTCTCGCATGCTTACCTCACCACCTTGGGCGAAACTCTCTTCCCCCAATTGCCCACCTCGCTCACCACTGCCACCATCATGCCTTACACCCTCAATGCCGTCACTCCCTCAATGAACACGGGCTTCGACCTAGGCGTAGAATTCCACGGCGTGGTAAAGGATAAGTTTGGCTACGAAGTAGGTCTCTTCAATGGCACAGGCTCTGCCGTCAACACGGCTACCAAGACGCTCAGCGACGACTGGCACATCCCCTCTCTGCTCTATGCAGGCCGCCTCACCTATATGCCTTTCGGCGTAATGCCTTCCACTCAGGGCAATCCCAACTTGCTACACGAACACAAAATGCTAATTGGTGCTTCGGGTTCGATGAACGTGGAGAGCGAGAGCGAAAGCACTAACGACGCTCGCGTAGGTTTGGAATTTGCTATGTTGTGGAATCGCTGGTACTTTGCTGCCGAGGGCTACTGGATGAACGTAGGCTTCACCAAGCGTCAGAAGATTAGCGAGCACTACAACTACCTCGGTGGTTATCTTCAAGCTGGCTACTTCGTAGCACCTCGCGTGCAAGTGGCAGCTCGCTACGATTTCATGAATCGCAACAGCACCTCTAAGGACGGCTTCCTCAACATGCCTGCCGTAGGTGTGAACTACTTCTTCAAGGGCTGCAACCTCAAGCTGCAAGCCATGTATCAGTACATCGGCCGCACCAACCACGACACGCAGCTCGACCGCGACAACGACAACCTTGGCCTAGCCACTCACTCGGCCACCGTGCAATTGCAATACTGTTTCTAACTCCTAAAGAGCAGGAGTGGGGAAGGAAGTCTCTATCCCTTTCTTTCCCATCTCCTTCTCTTCTTAAATAAATAAAGTATCAATGAAAATCACTCTATCAACTTTGCTCCTTGCCGTGCTTGTGTGCTTCGCATCGTGCGATGAAGGGCGCATTCCGGCCAAGGTCTACTCCGAGGCAGAGAAAGGGCGCGTAGCCGTGTTCGAAGGCCAGGTGGAAGGACTCAACAATTGGCCTTCCGACTACAACATCTCGGTAGCAGGCTTTAGCAGCACGAGCAATTTTGCCGATGCGGCCAAAAACATCACGGTCGACTCCACGGGCTATGCTCGCATTGTGCTCTCTGGAATTCCCGACGAAGTAACGCAAATCGAAGTGTGCGTGCTCAATTCCATCCGTAAGCGCATTGCCACCTTCTACACCGTCGAGGCTCCCACATCTACCTCCGACACCATACGCCTCCGTCCCGAAACGAGCTTAAATGTTGGCATATATGCCCTCATCCAGTCAAACATTTTCGACAAACAGTGTGCCAACTGTCATAGCGGAAATCCCTGGGCTGCCAGTCTTAACCTCGGTGATGGCATGAGCCACTCCCAACTCGTCGGTGTCGCTTCGCACAAGGTGGAGGGTAAAAATCGCGTCACTCCAGGCGATGCCACCAACAGTGTGCTCTACGAAGCACTCAGCACCGACATCAGTGTAGAGAATAATTGGAAGTACAACCACTCCAACATCTTCTCGGCCGACCCTGACCAACTCAATTTAATTAAAGATTGGATTAACAACGGAGCAAAGCAATAACCCCAGAGCACAAAATTGGAGCACAAAATTGGGAGCACAAAATTGGAGCACAAAATTGGGGGCGACGCGTCCCCGCGTCGGCGCAAGTG
>CAVFOF010000046.1:0-13241 GCA_963623895.1 bacterium | reverse complement strand
GGCACGCAGCACTCCACGGGCTCCAACTTCACGATGTGGTCGGCCAGCTCGTCCTCGTCGAGGCGCAAGAGCTTAGCCAAGGGGGCTAGCCACTCCTTGGGAAAGGACGGGTCGATAGAGAGCAAGAGGTGCATCCCGTCGCTGGGGCGCAGGGCGAGGTAACGCTCGCGGCTCACGCAGTGGGAGCTGCGCACCCCCCGCTCCTTAGCTTGCCGCTCGGCCTCACGCTTCGCCTCGAGCTGCGAGAGTTCGCTGCGACGCTCGGCTAGGAACTCGTGGTGGAACGTCTGGCCAATCCCACGCGCGTCGAAAGCCGCAAACGAGCGGCCATACACCCCCGCCCCGTAGCGAGCGAAGAAGAGCATCACCTCCGTGAGCTTGTAGCGACCCACCGTGCCGGCAAACGTGGCCGAGAACGCCCCAATCTGCGCATCGCCGAGCGAAGCGTCCTTACTCAGCGAGGTGAGAAACAGGTGGGTCACTTGCTCGTCAATCCACATCTTCGGAGCCATGCGGCCAAAGAGCTGCTCGAGCGCACTCACCGTGGGACACTGCCACTGGTAGGCCTCACGCACGTGGCCAGCGAAGTAGGCCCAGTGGCGAGGCGAATAGTTGCAAAGCACGTGGCTAAAACTCGGGTTCTTCTTCGTCCATGCGGGCGATATCCCCAGCTTGGCGAGCTCTAAACTGCTGCAAGGCTTCAAAGGCAGCATCTCGCTTCTCGGGGTATCGGCTGCGGCTCCAAGCGGAGCCACCGTAGCGGCCTGCTGTTGGGGCACAGCCTCGGGCAAAGTGGCTGCTTGAAGCAGGGAGGCCGACAAAGTCGTAACTTTCGGCGTTGCCGCCGCAGCCATAGTTTCCGACGAGCTTGAAATCTTCGGAGCCGCCGCAGCTTGAGGGTGCTGGCACGAGGAGTTGAGCCTCTGCGGGCTCGGGCAGTGGGGGGAAGGATTGTTTTGAATCATGGCAGTTAATGGTTTGATTGGTTAGAATGGTTAGATTAGTAGGTTTCGTGTAGGGTTGAGCTGAAGAAAAGAGATTAGCCGAGGGTTGAGCTGAAGAAAAGAGGTTAGCCGAAGGGGGTTGCGGCCGAGAGCCGCCCGTGCGTTTCAGTTCGCGCGCTTGCCACATGGCCAGGGCAGCCGTCCAAGAGCGCATGGGCGCACGCCCCACTCGCCAGCCGTTCGCCTCGTAGTACGCCCAAAACGCTTCGGGGCTGACCAGCCAGTAGCCTTTCACGCGGCAATGCTCAGCCACTTGCTCAAGCGTGGGGGCAACGAACGGAGCCTTCTTGGCCTTGCGGGGAGCGGCGGGAGCGGAGGGAGCGGAGGGAGCAGCAGCCTCCTCCACGTCGAACAAGCAAGCCTCTGGCTTTTCATCACTCGTCACCGTTGCGTCAGCCTTCTTATCGCTTGCCACCGCAGCGTCAGCCTTCTCATCGCTCGCCACCACTGTGTCAATCTTCTTATCGCTTGCCACCGCTGCGTCAACCTTCTTATCGCTCGTCGCCGTCGAGTCAGCCTTTTCAGCCCACATCGTTTCCTCAACGCTCACGGCCTCATCCTTCGCTTCGCCTTGCGCACGGGGGCGTTCCCCCTTGTAGGGGGACTTAAGGGGGTTATTATTATCTTCTTCTTTATTACTCTTTTTCTTATTATGGCTAAACTCTTGGCTAAACACTTGGCTACAAACGGCGTTTGAGTCACTCACAACTCCCTCATTTACAACGATTTTAGTAAATTTCGTTGTGCTAAACACTGTGATAATCTTTGCGCTACTCAACGTGCGAAGCAAGTATCTCACCCTAGCCTCGGTGAAATGCCACCGCTCACGCAGGAAACTTCGGGTCGTCACGAGTTCGCCCCGACTCACGGTCACGGTTTGCCCATTAATGGTGCGCTGCATGGGTTTCGACCCATAGTAGGCCAAGTGGTAGATGTCGAGCAAGGCCTCGGTAGGCGTAAACTGCTGCTTATCCTCCCAAAGTTTGGTCGAGAAAAAGCTGCGCGGAAAGGCAATAAAGCCCTTAGCAATAGTAGGTTCTTGATACATGGTAAGTTGGATATTAGGTTAGAGAGCAGTCAGCTCTGAAAGCTCAGAGAAGGAGGTTAGGCCAAGGCTGAGCCGAGGGGGTTAGATTAAGTTCTGAAGTTCTGAAGTTCTGAAGAGAGATTTGGTCAGCTCTGAGAGTGGAATTAGGATCAGCTCAGAGAGTGGTCAGTTAGGATCAGGTAAGAGAGTGAATTAGGATCAGGTAAGAGAGTGGTCAGTTAGGGTCAGCTCTGAGAGTGAATTAGGATCAAGTCAGAGTGGTCAGTTAGGGATCAGCTCAGAGAGTGGTCAGTTAGGATCAGGTAAGAGAGTGAATTAGGATCAGGTAAGAGAGTGGTCAGTTAGGGTCAGCTCTGAGAGTGAATTAGGATCAAGTCAGAGTGGTCAGTTAGGGATCAGCTCAGAGAGTGGTCAGTTAGGATCAGGTAAGAGAGTGAATTAGGATCAAGTCAGAGAAAAAGGAGCCTCTTGATAAATAACTGACACATCGGAGGCTCCCCATTCAAAGGCAGCATTCGCTAATGCCACCCCCATCCCCAAGGGAGATGACAGAATTCTTGATACAGCGCAAAGGTAGACAAACGATTTGAAACCAACAAACATTTTCCCCACTTTTTTCTCGCCCCGATTCGGTCGAAACAGGCTGAAAGCCCAGTAGCACCCACACCCCGTTTTTCTCCTCCCCCACACTAGCGGCCTAAACGTAAAAACTAGCCGCCTAAGCGTGCCACCCTAATGGCCTACCCATTCAAACTAGCCGCCTAACCGCACAAAAACCCTCGGAAAACAAGAAAAATTAAAAAAAATTAGAAAAAACGAGCCACATCCGAAAAATTATCCCTACATTTGGCGCATAATTTCAAAACGAACGGCCCTATTATCTCTACCTTAGCTTATGAAAAGACGAATCCTTATCGTAGGCCTCGCCCTCGCAGGCGGCCTCAGCCTACAAGCACAAGAGCTTAAGCTCAAAGTCGACCCGAAAGGCCGCATCGGCTTCGTCGATGCCAAGGGAGAGCAGCGCGTGGCCTGCCAGTATAGCTCGGCACAACCCTTCGAGGGCGGACTGAGCATCGTCACAAAAGGCGAAAAAGTGGGCGCAGTCAACGCCGAAGGCGTGGAGGTCGTGAAGCCGCAGTACGACGAAGTGAGCCGCTGGGGCAAAGGCCTACTGCTCGTGAAGAAGGGCAAAAAATGGGGCTTGGCCAGCGGAGAGACTGGGAAGCTCTGCGTGCCCGTGGCCTATAGCTACATCTCGCACCCCAACCATTACGGCAAGGCTTGGCTCGTAAAGGGCGGATCGCCCGTGAAATCAATGAAGACCAACGCCACGACGGGAGCACAAGAGCAGCATACCGTGCTGAGCAACGCCAAAGTGGGCATCGTCAACGCCGACGGCACGGTGAGCATCGAGGCCAAGCAAAAAGGCCTGTTCGAGTTTGCCAAGACCGACGTAGCCCTGCTCAAAGGTTGCACCATCCTGCTCGCAGGCAACGTGACGATGGGCGACACCTGCCTGACCGACTGCCAATACCTCGGCTTCAACAAGACCGCCGCACTAGCCAACTCGGGCGTGATGGACGGCCAAGGGAAAATCCTGATGAACCTAAAGGCTCACACCTACGTCACCATGCCCCGCAGCGGCATGATGGCTTGGCTCGACACGAGCAAGAAGACGCTCAAGTTTGGCTACCGCAACGTGGCAACGGGCCAAGAGTTTGAAGCCCTAACCACCGCCTCGCCCGAAGGAGCCAGCGAAAAGGCACCACTCTACGTCACCGAGTTCCACGGAGAACTAGCCGCCGTGAGCACCACGGGAGCGGGCCACGACTATAAACTCATCAACAAAGAGGGCAAAACCCTAAGCGAAGGCTTCACCACCGTGGAGCATAGCGACAACTCGAAGGCCTGGGCTGGCGTGACCGCCCAAGGCGAATGCACCCTGCTGAGCGACCAAGGCCAAAGCCTACTGCCCGAGGGCATGAAGGTGGAGAACGTGGCCTTCTCGGCCACCGCCACCCACAAGGAGCTGATTTCGGCCAAGCAAGGCGGCAAGTGGGGCGTAGTGAGCTGCCCAGAGGGCCGCGTGGTCGTGCCCTTCAGCTACGACCAGGTCAACCTATCCTACGACCTCGCCTTCGTCAACACGGAGGGAAAGAAGGGCGCAATCGACCCCGCCACGGGCAAAATCGTAATACCCTTGAACTATACCGCCGTCTTCGTCCCTCGCGAGGCGGGCGCACAGTTCATCTGGTGTAAGAAGGCCGACGGCCTATTGTACGCCTACGACCGCCAGCGCAAGGCGGAGGCCACCCAGGGCTACGCTAACGCCACCAACTTCTTCCACCACCTAGCCTTCGCCTCGCCCAAGGGCATGAAGGTCGACAGCAGCCAAGTGGCACGCGCACAGATGGCCTACAACGCCACCGACAAGGACTTTAGCCAAGCCTGGGCCGCCAACAACTTCGGACAGATCATCAACGAGCGAGGCGAGGTAGTGGCCCAAGGCCCCGTCTACCGACAACAATTCGACAAAGTGGCCACCCTGCTCCACGAGCAAGGCGCAAAGCCCCTCTCGCCCAGCGAAAACAAAGCCCTGCTGCTCAAGCTCACACGACAACAACGCTCCTACCCCCTAGGCTCTAAGATAGAAGAAGCCGACTGGGACTTTTAGGATAATCTTAACGACAATCGAAGATAAGCTCTTGTCTTGACATGACAACTTAAAGAGTGTTTTTCTTGACGGAGAGTGTATTTCTTGACGACAAAGACTGACAACAAAAGACAATCTCTTCTCTTAAAGACCCCCACTTTTGGGGGACTCCTACAAGGAGCGAAGCCTATTGTCCCCCATTGTGTCTAGCATTGTCGTAAAACACGAACTAGCATTGTCGTAAAACACGAACCTTAAGACACGAACCTTAAGATATGAAGACAACAACCCGACATAAGCTTCTCAGCCTAGGCGCAGCCCTACTGCTCGCCCTGCCCCTCATGGCACAAAAAGCCTCAGAGGCAGCGGCCAAATATCGCCGTAGCTCCGTCTACACGCTGATGATAAACCACACGGAGCAGAAATATGCCGACGAAATACGCCGCGCATTCCTAAGCCTACCCTGCCCCGACAAGTTCAACGACCACGACCTCAGCGTCAAAGTGGTCAACCTCGACAAAAAGCTCAAAGGCGCCAAGAGCGACAACGAGAACGAAGCCATCACCACCTTCCTCAGCGACAACCTCGTGGCGAGCCGCTTGGTGGCCCGATGGTTCAACCGCGACTACTTCACGGGCCAGTGCAACATGGAGCTAGTGAAAGAACGCGGGCTCTACAACGCCTCCAAGTTCGACGCCCTCCTAGCCGAACGCTCCCAGCGCGGCCAAGCCCTCCTATCCGATGCGGGCGAAGAGCTCATCGGCAACACCTTCGTCGTGGTCAACGACATCCGCTACCTCGACAAGGAGAAGCGAGGCAAGATCATCGGCAGCGTGCTACGCGGCCTCGGATCCATCGCTGGCGGAATGACAGGCTCTAGCAGCAACCCCTTCGACTCGTTTGCCGACATGGCCGAAAGCCTCAAGGGCTTCAAGGTGAAGGTCAACTCCTTCCTCTACCGCCTCGTGTGGGACGAGGACCAAGCCGTCAACTTCTACAAGACGCAGTATGCCGCCACCAACCACGAGCCCGCCAAGCGCGATGCCTTCAACGCCGCCCGAAGCAGCTACCACCTAGAGTATGTGGGCAAGCAGGAGAGCAGCGGCAGCAACACCTCCTTCCTAGGCGTCAACCTCGACGACCCCATCATGATGGTGCGCAAGGCTTGTCAGCGAGCCTTAGACGAGAACGTGGCCGCCCTGCAACACTCACACAAGGAGTTTCGCACGTTCACCCCCATCGTGACCACCCAGCCCCTCACGGCCTACATCGGCCTAAAAGAGGGCATCGATAGCGACACCCGCTTCGAAGTGCTCGAAACGGTGGAGGCCGAAGACGGCACCCGCTCATACCGCCGCGTAGGCGTGGTGAAACCCACGAAAAACCTCATCTGGGACAACCGCTACATGGCACTCGAAGAGGGAGCCGAGGGAGCAGGCCTTGGAGCCACCACCTTCACCCACGTGAGCGGCACAACCGACTACTACGAGGGCATGCTGCTCAGGGAAATCACAGAGTAGGGTGCCTCACCGCTCCTTACTCATGGGTTTTTCACTAAACATGGTTTTTACACTAAAAAAACACACTAACAAATCAAAGGCAATGACATTGAAACTTAAGCACTTGCTCGCCCTGCTCACCCTGACGCTCTGCTTCATCCTGACAGCTGGGGCTAAGAGCTACAACCCCTTGAAATATGACATCCAATCGGCTGGCTCGGGCACACAAGGCACCTATCTGGTGAAAGTCTACGTCTACTCCTCCAAAGCCAAAGACGTGCATCTGAAATATGCCGCCATCCATGGCGTACTCTTCCGTGGCTTCAGCGGCACCCCCTCAGCCCCCGCCATGGCTGGCTCACCCACCGCCGAGGAGGAACATGCCGACTTCTTTAAGGACTTCTTCAACGAGGAGAAAACCTACGTACACTACGCCAACGTGATAGCCGGTAGCTACGAACGCGTGAAAATGTCGAAAGGCGGCTACAAGGTGGGAGCCGTGGTACAGGTGAACAAAGACCAACTGCGCAACGACCTCGAAAAGGCCGGCGTCATCCACGGACTCAGCACAGGTTTTTAATATTGCACTCCTAAGAGGAAAGGCTAGCTTATTTTCTAATATTGCACTCCTACAAGGAAACGCTAGCCAATTTTCTAATATTGCATTCCTAAGAGGAAACGCTAGAATATTGCATTCCTACAAGGAAACGCTAGCTTATTTTTTAAAAATATTGCATTCCTACGAGGAAACGCCTATTAAAAAAACATTCACACAAAAGCGCAAATGAAGCACAAGATATTCACCCTCTTAGCCGCTTGCCTACTCACCACCCTAGCCGCCTTCTCACAGGCACGCAAACCCACGCTCATGGTGGTGCCCAGCGACCGCTGGTGTAACGAACACGGCTACATGCAAACCTTCGACAACCAGGGCACTACCGTCTACACGCCCAACTATCAGAAGGCCTTCATCGAGGATAAAGACATCAACAACGTCATCGGCCAACTCAACACACTGATGGCCGCCCGACAGTTTCCGCTCAAAGACATGCAGCAACTCCTTAAAAACGTGGAGCAAAGCAACGCCGAGAGCAGCCTCATCACAAGCAAAACGAGCGGAGCTGCGCTAGCCGAAACCGACCGCGACCGACTGATGCGCCGAGCCAAATGTGACCTCATCCTTGAGCTCGACTGGAACGTCAACCAGACGGGGCCACGCACGAGCATCACCTACAACCTGCAGGCCAAAGACAGCTACACGGGCAAGGCCGTGGCGGGCGTGCAAGGCACGGGGAAACCCTCAATCAGCGCAGAGCTGCCCGTGCTGCTCGAAGAGGCCGTGCAAGACAACATGGACAACTTCACCGGGCGGCTGCAAGCCTACTTCGACGACCTGCTGACCAACGGACGAGAGGTGGCACTGAGCATCCGCGTGTTCGACAACGGCTCAGGGCTCGACCTCGAGACGGAGTACAACGGCGAGGAACTCTCGGAAATCATCACCAACTGGGTGGACGACAACACCGTGAGCCACCGCTTCACGAAAGGGGAGTCGAGCGAAGACCAAATCGACTTTGAGCAAGTGCGCATCCCCCTCTACAAAGAGGTCAACGGACGCCAACGAGCCCTCGACACGGAGGACTTCGCCCGCGACCTACGCAAATTCCTCAAACAAGCACCCTACAACATCGAGTCGAAAATCATCAACCAAGGACTGGGCAAATGTACGCTCGTGTTGGGCGAGAAATAAGAACTGACTAACCAAATTAGAGCAGACAAACCAATAAAAGGGACAGAAGGACTATTATTGTAACTATTCACTTTTTACTTTATTCTATGATAAAGTAGTCATAATATATGAATATTCTTAATGATTAATATGAAATTTCTATGGATGTCCTTCTTCCCTTTTTCATTTTTAAAGCACACTATGATACAAAAGAAACAACTCCATAGGCTAGCCCTAGCCGCAGCGTGCCTGCTCCCCACGTTCGCCTTGAGCCAAAAGGCCGAGGCACAGGAGTGTGAGATAGGCATCGACGTGGCCGTGATGGAACAAGACGAGGCCATCCCCGAGGCTGCCGCCCAAGTGTTTACCAACTCGCTCAACCGCCTCGCCACCGACGGAGGAATGAGCCTCAGCGCACCCTACAACCAATTCTACCTCACGGCTCGCTTCGACGTGCTCGACAAGCACATCGTGGGCGGAGCACCCACCCAAGTGGTCTACAACCTCGGCGTGACCTACTACATCGTTGACAACATCAACCGCAAGAAGTTTGCCAGCTCCTACGTGGAGGTGAACGGCGTGGGCACGAACGAAACGAAAGCCCTAATCAGCGCATTCCGCCACCTCAACGCGCAAAACACGAAGGTGAAGAAGATGCTGAGCGACGGACGCGCACAAATCCTCAACTACTTCAACTCGCAGTACCCCAACATCCTGAAGGAGGCACAACGCCTAGCCAACCTCCAGAAGTATGACGAAGCCATCGCCCTTTGCGTCAGCATCCCCTCTTGCTCAGAGGGCGGCGACCAAGCCGTGCAAGCGGGCCTGAGCATCTACAATCGCTACCGCGACAAGCTCAACCTGCAGCAACTCAACAAGGCACGCGCCCTATGGGCCGCCACGCAGACGCAAGAGTCGGCTGGCCAAGTGGCCGAGTTGCTCTCACTGATCGACCCCGAAGCCAGCTGCTACAACGACGCGCTCAGCCTGGCTCAGGAGGTGAAGAAGCAAGTGCGCAGCGACCTCAACTTCGAAATGCGCCAAAAGTATAACGACAGCGTGAAGCTCGAAGAGCAGCGCATCGCCGCCCTACGCGCCGTGGGAGTGGCCTACGGCAACGGACAAAAGGCCCAAACGACGAACATCGCTTGGGTGCGCTAAATGTAAGCTAGATAAAGGCTTTTCTCGTGGGAGCGGGCGAAAGGGGGAGGAGTGTTTCCCCCCGCTTAATATTGCACGCAAGGAAGATATTTACTAAATTTGCCCTATCCACCACTTTTTTCTGAGAAATTTATGCTAGTAACCGTAGCCAACCCCATATACGATAGCGTGTTCAAATACCTGATGGAGGACGAGCGTGTGGCCAAGACGCTACTCTCCGCCTTGCTCAAAAAGGAGGTGGTCCACGTCGTGGTGCGCCCTCATGAGTATAGCAACACCACGCGCGACACGCTCTCGATGTTTCGCATCGACTTCTCGGCCACCATCCTCGACGAGGACGGGAAGGAGCGCATCCTCACCATCGAGTTGCAAAAGACGTGGCTACCCACGGAGACGCTCCGCTTCAGGCAATACCTCGGACTGCAATACAACAACAAGCAAAACATTCAGGAGGAGTCGCCCAAGCGCTACGCCTACCCCCTCGTGGCCGTCTACCTGCTGGGCCACCGCGTGGGCGACATCGAAGAGCCCGTGGTCTACGTTGACCACAAGGTCTACGACTACAACGGCCAGGAGGTGGCTGGCGGCGAGAGCAACCCCTTCGTGGAGAGCCTGACGCACAACAGCATCATCGTGCAAATCCCCTTGCTCAGAGGGCGGGTCAACAACCGGCTCGACAAGGTGCTCAGCCTTTTCGACCAAAGCAAAATAGCTGAAACCCACAACCCACAGGTGCTCACGCTCGACGAGGCCGACTACAAAAACGACCACGACCTCCTCTACATGATACATCGCCTCACAGCTGCCGCCGCTGACGCAGAAATGCGCCAAGACATGAACGTGGAGGACGAGTATTTCCAACTCTTAGAGGATAAGGAAACGCAGCTGCTGAAGCAGAAGAAGGCGATGAAGGACATGAAGAAGCAACTCTCGCAGCAAGAAGAGCAACTCTCGCAGCAAAAAGCCCAAATCCGCACGCTTGCAAAAATGATGGCAGGAAGCGGCACCTCAGCCGAAGCCATTGCAAGCGCGTTGGGAGTAAGCCTAGACGACATAGAAAGCCTGCTGCAAGAATAAGGCGGCTGCTCTCACACAAGCGAATAAGCAGAAAATGTGTAGATTTTTCAGCGAAGAATGCGGCAAAAGTGAAAACTTATTCGTAATTTTGCCCTTATAAGAGTCTTACTCTAGAGGAAATTTATTCGTAATTTTGCCTTGATAAGAGTCTTACTCTTGAAGAAATTACCTTCATTTCTCACTCACTGGGCTAGACTGGATTTGACAGCGGGCAGAGATGATTTGTAAGCACGCAGTGCGCTCGGAAGCGGGCACTTTAATCTCGACTTTCAACAATTTAACTGGCAAAAATAACTTTGCTCTCGCTGCTTAATCGAAGCACAGTAGATAAGCTTTATTCTGGCACAAGGTGCTAGAACGAGACATCACCCATAAGTTCTTGTTCCGAAACATTATGAACCGGTGGTGTAGACCTTTCGGAACTAGCCCCACTGAGCCTCGGCGGTTGGGTGAAACTCTTAGAGGATAAGGGCGCAGCGCGGGTGGCATTGGCCTTGCTGAGCCTCGAAAACCAAAAGCAATGATAAGCGTGTAGAAAGCAGGTTGTTTCCCCGTTTGGACGAGGGTTCGATCCCCTCCTAGTCCACTCTTAATTACTATGCGAGCTAGCTTTGAAGAAAAGCTAGCTCGCATTTGTTTCAACAAGATCTTTTTACTTCAACAAGTTCTCTTTATTTTATTATTAAAAAAACGATGCTATTATGAAAAACTCACTCCACCTCCTCCCGGGTCTCGTGCTGAGCCTTATGCTGAGCCTCGCATTTGCCGCTTGCCAAGACAACGACCTGAACGATGGCGGCAAGCCTTCTGATGCAGATAATCAAACACTTACAGAGACTGAAGCGCAGAAGCGTGAAGCCCTGCAAACCCTGCTCGGCGCACTGGCCAGCGTCGACTCGCTGCCCGACAACTGGAACAGCCCCACGTATGCCGTCAGCCCCACCATTGGCCTAGTGAAAGACGCAGCCGAGCCCCACGTGCGCTACGTGGTCACAACGAGCCAAGCCGAGGCCAACCGCCTCTACCGCAGCTACCTCTCGAAGGACGTGAGCGAAACGCCCACCGATGACTCGTGGCAGATGAAGGGCATTGGCCAAATGCAGTTTAAACTTGAAAACGACCCCAACCTCTTCGCCTCGCTCAAGCTCGACGTGCAGCAACTGCCGCAACTCGAGGAAATACGCTTCGTAAGCGAAGAGAGCCTCGGCAACAACGGATACCCCGCCCCCAAGGGCACTTACTACAGCTTCGGCGACGTGGTGTACCAAGAGGTGACGAGCACCAACGAGAAGGGGCAGACCGTGGTGACACCCACGCTATGGGTGTGCGTGCGCCCTTGCAGCACAAAGCCCAACCGCCGCAAGAGCCACTGGTGCAGCTTGCAACTCGTGCCAGCGGGCGACAAGCAGCAGCAAAACTACCTCTCGGTGGGCAACGACACCTACTTGCCCACGCTACTGGCGACGAACAAATCGGATGCCGAGTGCCAGGTGCAGAACTTCTTGAACGTGCTGCGCATCATGGCCAACCCACTAGTGGCCCTAAGCAAGAGCTACACGGGCATCGACGACCTGCAGAAGAAGGACAACACCAACGTGCAGTACGATAAACTGCGCCTCACGAGTTTCCTCTGGGACTATTTCGACCTGTGGAACCCCAACCTGAAACTAACGCTCGACGACACAAAGAAGCAGATAAACTGTGGCGTGGTAAACAAAAACTACAACCAGCCAAACACGCTCCGCGACGTGCTAGCCCGAGCCTCAACGAGCATCAACGCCTTCTACAACGGATATAGCAAGAACTACTTCGCCAAGGGCGACTACACCGTCTACAACCTTCACCTCTCAACCACCAGTCAGGACTACTCGCCCTTCCTCAACGTGCAGAAGCAAACAGCCTACGTGAAGAAGAGCGACCAGTTCGACTTCACAAAGTTTGAAACGGGCAGCCCCACAGCCACCCCCACCTACTTTAGCAACAGCGCAGACCGCACGGCTTATCAGCTCGTCGTGAAATACCGCACGGGAGGCGAACTCGACGGTCTGGCCCACTCGGAGAACGACATCGACCCCTCTCAAAGTTTCGCCGTGCGCAACGCAGAAAACCACATCACCGACGTGCTCGTGACGTCGGGCAAGAAAAACTATGCCACGCAAAAGACGAACGAGGAGATTTGGGATGCCAACAACCAGCTCACCGGCTACACGCAACCCTTCTTCACCTTCGGCGACGAGGTGACCTACACGGCGCAGGGCAACGACGGTGCGCCCACCTTCAGCGGCTACCAATTCTGCATCCGTAACGCGAGCCAACTCTACACAATTCAGAATTGGGACGAGGCGGCTTGCTTCCTTGGTTACTCCAACGGGGAATATAACAAGCTAGAGGCCATCGACCCCACCCGCGACGACGTGGCCGCTGCGCTCTACGAGCTCTTGAACGCCTACTTGCTCAACGACCAGAACGCTAAATCACTATTCAACACGAAGGAGGACGAAGCCAAGCCCGCCAACTACTACCAGGCTCTGCAACGCTTATACGCCAAACTGATACGGCAGCAGAAGTATGTCAACGCTGGCTATGCGCAAAGCGACAAGGAGGACCTCCATCACGCCGCCGTGCAGATTAAGGTGAAGGGCATCTACTACGTGCTTCAGCTCGTCTGCAAAGGCGAGAGCAACAAGACTTACTACCTCTACAAGAGAACAAACTCGCAATTTCAGAACGTAGAGCCCACCGAGCTCTCTTTCTATAACTATCAGGATCAATTCACCTACACCGAGAGCTACAGCCTGACGCGTTCGCTCTACGTGAAATCGAAGGAGGAGCGCGACGCTCTAAGGCTAACGGAGCCCATCGATTTGAGCGAGTTTACAAAGAATTACACATTCTTGGACAAAACCAAAAATTGAGCTACAAATTGACCTACAGATTGAGCAAAAAGTTGGGGGCGACGCGTCCCCGCGTCGGCGCAAGAAGGAACTCAAGCAGAAACTCAAGTAGATATTTCTCAAAATAAAAAAAGTTGGCTTTCCTCTAGTGTTTCTTCTTGCGCCGACGCGGGGAC
>CAVFOF010000045.1:0-13336 GCA_963623895.1 bacterium | reverse complement strand
AGGACGTGCAGAAGGACGTGCAGAAGGACGTGCAGAAGGACGTGCAGAAGGACGTGCAGAAGGCGAAGCCGCAAGCAAGATTGCGATGGCTAAAGCTATGTTTGAAAAAGGAATGCCTATTAATTTAATCTCTGAGATAACTGGACTTACGACAGCTAGCATACTCCATGAGAACAAGTAGACTTAAATGTCTACTATGAGCACCTTATTTAGTCATTTCGCACATCTAAATAGGAAAGGAAAAGTTCTCTCAACAAACTATTTATTCAGGATGGTTTTATATCGTGTAATAAGACATTGGTATAGCCATGTGGCTTTGTATGAAAATTGCCGTACCTTTGCAGCATGAGTTTTCAGTTTCAACAATTCTATGTCGACGACACACACTGCGCTATGAAAGTGGGCACCGATGGAGTGTTGCTTGGAGCTTGGGCTAGAGTGGAGGAAGCCAAGCGCATTCTCGACCTAGGCTGCGGTAGCGGTTTGATAGCCTTGATGCTAGCGCAACGAGCCACACAAGCAGAGGTAACGGGAGTGGAGATTGACGAGGCTGCAGCTAGCGACGCACTGCACAACGTGCAGCAGTCGCCCTTTGGCCAACGCATTCAGGTGGTGCAGTGCAACGCTTTGCAATATGTTCCCGCCTTGCCCTTCGACCTCATTGTGAGCAATCCGCCCTATTTCGAGGAGGATTTGCTTCCGCCCTCGGCACATCGAGCTCAAGCCCGACACACTGCGGGAGGCGGACTGACCTTTGAGGCTCTACTCCATTGCGTAATGCGGCTGCTCGATGGCAACAATCCCGACGCACGCTTTGCCGTGGTGCTTCCCACTACGGCTGAGAGCCGCTTTGTGAACCTAGCTCAATGGCACGTATTGCATTTGCTGCGACAAACAAGGGTCGTCACTCGCCCCCAAAAGCCTTGCAAAAGAGTGTTACTTGAATTTGGGGTGAAAGAGGGGGGGCTACAGAGCAACGTGCTCTCACTAATAGCCGACGATGGTTCACGCTCTGAGCAATATGATGCGCTTTGTGGCGATTATTACTTACGCAAATAAACAAAATTAACGACAATAGTATCTAATGAGGGTACTATTGTCGTTATTGTTACGCTTTTATAAATCAGGCATTGAACACCTACTTACCAATTTTAAAATCCGTAGGGATTCATTCGCTTATAGCGATCGTTCATTTCGTTCTCCACATTGGTGTATTCCCCATCGAGGTCGCTCGCCTTTTCGGGGGCAAGTTCTAGAGAACGCTTCAAATCCTCGGCTGCTCCGAGTGTGTCCTTCAAATGATTCTTCACGCCTCCACGAGCCTTGTAGGCGGCAGCAAAGTCGGGACGCATTTCAATAGCTTCGTCGTAGAGGGCAAGAGCCTTGTCCCAAAGGCTAGTTTGCTCGTAGAGCGAACCGAGCTTCAGCACAGCATCGTTGCAATAGGGATTGAGTTCTAAGGTCTGCTTCAAGTCGGCCACGGCCTCATCGGTTTTTGAAAGAGCGGCATAGGCTTCAGCTCTCAGAATGAGGTATTGCTCATTCTCTGCATCGGCAGCCACTAAGGCATTGGCATCGGCAAGCATCTCGCTCCACTGCCCCATCTGCCGCAACACCTCGGCACGCATATAGAGTGCTTGCTGATAGTCGGGGCGAAGATTGAGGCTCTGCGTGAGGTGGGCTATGGCCATAAACAAATCACCTAACCCTTTGTCGGCTTCGGCAAGCAAATAGAGCGCACGAGCCTCGTCGGCATGCTTTTCTAGAATATGGTTACACACGGTGCGCTCCTCCTCATATTGTTTCAGCACACCATAGGTCTGCGCCAAAAGCAGGTCAATCTCTAGCGTATCTTCGAGCTGAGTCGAGAGCGTTTGCAACAAGGGAAGGGCTTTTTCGTGGTTGTCCATGCGCAACTCCACTTCGGCCAAGAACGACTGCGTTTTCACATCGTCTTTTAGTTCTAAGGCTGCCGTAAAGCATTTTTCGGCATAAGCCAACTCACCCATCTGCATAGCACGCACACCATCGTCGCGCAGGGTGGCAAACTTTGATTCGTCCGACGGCTGTGCACCGCCAAACAAGGAGGATAATAAACCCATATTCTATATATGTTTACTCTATCAAAGAATTAGCAAACAATTGCTTCTTGTCGCAACTTATCCGTAAATAACCTTGCCATTTTCGTCCTCAAAGGGCTTCATGTCCTTAGCATACTGGTTCATGGCGCGGAGGCTCATGCCCATGGATGAGAAGCCACCGTCGTGGAAGAGGTTTTGCATGGTGACCTTGCGAGTGAAGTCGGAGAACATCATCACGCAGTAGTCGGCGCAATCCTCAGCACTAGCGTTGCCCAGGGGCGACATCTTGTCGGCAAAGTCCATCATGTTATCAATCTCCTTGATACCCTTACCTGCTGTGGTAGCCGTGGGGCTCTGCGAGATGGTGTTGATACGCACGTGCTTTTCGCGACCATAGATGTAGCCAAACGAGCGAGCGATGCTCTCAAGCATGCTCTTGGCATCGGCCATATCGCTATAGCCGTAGAAAGTGCGTTGTGAAGCTACATAAGTGAGAGCTACCACCGAACCGTAGTCGGCAATAGCATCGAGTTTCTTGGCACTTTGCAACATTTTGTGGAAAGAGATGGCCGAGATGTCGAGCGTTTTTTGCAAATAGCCGTAGTCAAGGTCGTCGTAGGTGCGGTGCTTGCGCACGTTGGGACTCATGCCAATGGAGTGGAGCACAAAATCGATTTTGCCGCCCAACACTTCCATACTCTTTTGGAACACGTTGGTAAGGTCGTCCACGCTTGTGGCATCGGCAGGTATGATGGTGGCACCAATTTTCTCGGCCAATTTGTCGAGCGTACCCATACGCAAAGCCATCGGCGTGTTGCTCAGGGTGATTTGTGCGCCTTCTTCGGCAGCCTTCTCGGCCACTTTCCATGCAATAGAGTCTTCGTTGAGCGCGCCAAAAATAATGCCACGCTTTCCTTTCAGTAAGTTGTGAGTCATAATTCGTTAGTAGTTTGTAAAGCAGAGCCACATTGCGGCCGCTACTTTCAAATTTCGTGCGCAAAATTACGACATTTGTGCATATCGTGCAAGTATACTGCCATTTTTCTGCTTCAAAGCCTTGGAATGTGTGGCTTGAGTTTTGCCTATTTTAGGCTGAAAGACAAGGGGTATAAGAGCCTTTTTCTATTAAATAAGATAAAATTCAAGCAAAACGGATTACTTTTTCCGCCACGGCATGCAAATATCACACTAAAAAGTAGTTACCTTTGCAACCAAAGTATTAACGATAAAAACTAAGGAACTAAAATGAAAAAGTCGCTATTAGTATTCGCTATGTGCCTCTGCACACTAGGCACTTATGCACAAGATGACGACGTGTACTTCGTTCCGTCGTCGAAAAAGACAACCACAACCGACACTTACACTGCTCCTGGCAGATCGACCTACTCCACCATAGCCAACTCTGATGACTCGGCCTTTGAACAAAGCCATTGGGCCGACAATCGAGGCAATGGCCGATGGGACGTGGATAGCTACAACCGCCGCGGCAAGAGCTATAAAAACTCTGTAGCCGACACCACCACTGCGCAACAAAGCTACGACCAAGGCTACGACGATGGCTATGAGGATGGACAGTACACCTCGCGCATTGTGCGCTTTTGGTCACCCCGTGTGGGAGTGTACGTGAGCAGCCCCTATTATTGGGACTACTGCGATCTCTACTACGATCCCTTCTACTACGGCTACGGCTCGCCCTGGAACTGGGGCTGGAGCGGATGGTATGGTTGGGGTAGCTGGTATGGCTGGCGCCCCTACTATAGTTGGAATTGGGGTTGGGGCGGATGGTACGACCCTTGGCATGGTCCCGACTGGGGATGGGGTTGGCACGGCGGTGGCTCACACTGGGCATGGCATCCCTCGCACCCCATTAATGCCGAACGTGGCCCCGTGGGCGGCTGGGTGAGCCGTGGCGGAGCACAAGGGGTGGGCGCAGGCCGTGGCTTTGCCAATGCCTCTACAGGCAGAGGCAACGTGTTCACGCCCAACAACTCACGCAGCGACTTCAACCGCAGCAACGTGGGCAATGCTGGACGTGCTTTCACCAACTCGGGAGGTGGCCGCTCATTCAACTCCAACTACAATAGCGGACGTACATTCAACTCGAACAGCAATAGTGGACGCACGTTTACGCCTAACAACAATAGCGGACGCTCAAATTCAAACTCCAACCGCTCCTTCACTCAGCCCTCACGCAGCAGTAGCGTGGGAAGCGGCAGCATGGGCGGTGGACGCAGTTTCGGCACTGGCGGTGGCGGACGTAGCTTTGGCGGAGGCGGCGGTGGCCGTAGCTTCGGAGGCGGCGGTCGTGGCAGATAATCGCAAACGTTTTACACCTATATATAATAAGGAGTGCATGTGATTGAGAAAAGTAGTGTTCTTAATCATTCACTTCTCACCCATCACATTTCACTAAACACGAAACAATGAAACGCAAACACATCATAGCCTTGGCCGCACTAGCCCTTTGCGGAAGCGTGCAGGCTCAAGACATCTACCAAATAGAAAACCTTTCGGGCAGCGACCTTAACGGTACGGCTCGCTACGTGGGCATGGGCGGAGCCATGAACGCCTTGGGAGCAGACATCTCGACCATGGGCAGCAACCCCGCTGCCATCGGTATGTATCGCCGCAGCGACATGGCCTTTAGCGGAAGCATTACCGCACAACCCAACGGCGAAAGTTTTGCCGACATCAGTCGCTCACGCGCCTCGTTCGACCAAGCTGGCTTCGTCTACTCTATAAAAACGGGCAACGGAGGCAAAGGCGTGAACTTCATAAACTTCGGTTTCAACTACCAAAAGCGTCGCAACTTGAAGAACTACGTGGGGCTTAACAACGTGGCCGTGGCCGATGGCCTATCGCAGTCGTGGCAACTTGCACAACTGGCTTACTACAACGGGTCGGCTCTGAACCTTTCAGCGGCTAGCGACGACTGCAACTACACCACACCACTCACACTCACCGCCTTCGACGCACAACTGATTGGCGCAATGGATGCCAACGGCAAATTGCTGACCAACTCCAACGTGAAGCCTACTGATAAGGTGGCAAACTATTCGGCAAGCAATGCAAGTGCCTACAACTACCGACGTGCACAGTGGGGCGGCGTACAGCAATACGACTTCAACATCTCCTTCAACTGTAGCGACCGCATCTATGGCGGCTTCACCCTAGGGCTCTACAATGTGAACATCCACAGCGTGTTGGCCTACGACGAATTACTCTATGAGGGCAACAAAACAGGCTTCTACAACATGGACTATAGCGAAGACCTTAGCGGTGTGGGGGTAGACGGAAAGTTCGGTCTCATCGTGCGCCCCATTGAGGATAATCCCTTCCGCGTCGGCGTGGCCTTGAGCACCCCCGTGTTCTACGACCTCAGCCGTGATGCTTCCGTGCGACTCGAGACACCCTATGCCTACACCGACAAGAATGGCACCGTCTACGACCGCACTTCGGCTCCCTACAGCCTAACCGACCTAGAATACCGCATCCGTACACCATGGAAACTCAACATCAGTGCCGCTACTACCGTGGGCAACTACCTAGCCCTCGATGCCGAGTATGAAATGAACAACTACTCAAGTGCCCAGTTGCGCTGGCCAAAGGACGACGGCTATGACTACTTCAATGACGTGCCCACCGTTCGCGACAAAGCAATGGATGCCGAGATTGACAATTATCTCAAAACCACCCACACCTTCCGCATCGGTGCTGAGGTGCGCCTAGCCAAAGGCACCTATGCCCGCGTGGGTTACAACTACGTGTCGTCACCCTTCCAAAAGTATGCTAAGTTGAACTGCTTCACTAGCAGTGCCTCTTACCACTACAACCTCAACACCGACTACGTGAACCTTGGAGCAATCAACCGCGTCACCGTGGGTTTGGGCTATCACGGCAAAAATTGGTATGCCGACCTAGCCTACCAATTCCAAGCTCAAAAAGGCGACGTTTATGCCTACAACTACACCAACGAAGCTGGCTACAACCTACTCAGAGGCCAAAGCGTGGAACTCAACCGCCAAAACGTGATGCTCACAATAGGCTATAAGTTCTAAATAGCCGCAAGCAAATCTGCACAAAATTGGGGGCAATGCGTCCCCGCATCGGCGCAAGGAGAAACGTTAACAGCGTTGAGTTAACAAACCGTTAGCTCAACGCTGTTGCAGAATTTAGCAGAAAAATAGCACTTAGTAAACTTCTCCCTACGCTTTCACGCCCCCAAAGCGCCGTAGTTAGCCAAAAAGTTACTACCTTTGCGAGAGTGAGGCGCAATAGGCTAGAGCGAGATTGACCATTCTAGCCCACCCACGCCCCCTTAACCTTAAAAGAAAATCACAAAAGAATAACCTAATAACCCTTTTCAACCCTATGAAAAAGAAATCATTGCTTGTAGGTATGGCAGCCCTCATCTTTCCCCTGACGATGTCGGCACAGTACACTATCTACCCCATTCCACACGAACAAACCGCTGGCACGGGAAAAGTAAGTTTTACCCAAACGGTCAACGTGGTTTGCGACAACGGCATTGACGATGCCACAAAAAAGCGCGTCACCGACATCTTTGCCCAACACAGCATCACCGTTGGATTTAGCGATGCTGCCGACAACACGATGGCAAACGTGTATCTTGGCATCAATGGTACCGAAGGAGCGGGCAATGCAATGGCCTCTCAGCTCGGCCTCTCGCTCGACGTGCTGACAAAAGAGCGGAAGTACGACCGCCACATCCTCTCGCTCACCGATGCGGGCAACGGAGTGGCTCAGCTTTTGGTGTTGGGTGAAAACACCGATGCCACATTCTACGGTTTAGCCTCACTAGAGCAGATACTCGACAACGGCACCACCGACCTCGCAACCGTTACGCTCAACGACTATGCCGACCTCAAGGAACGCGGCATCATCGAGGGCTTCTACGGCAAGCCCTACGCTAAGGACGTGCGCAACGACCTGCTGCGCTTCATGATGCGCTATAAGATGAACACCTACGTGTATGGTGCTAAAAGCGACCCCTACCACTCTGGCAGTTGGAGCACCCCCTACCCCACCTCAGCACAACTTAGCGACAAGCAAAAGGAGTCGGGCTTCGTAAGCAGCGAAGATATGCAAGACTTTGCCAGCGTAGCCAGCGACACCAAAGTAAACGTGGCATGGGCCATCCACCCAGGCAATAGTTTGCTCAATAGCAACACGGTGGTGAACGACATCATGAGCAAGTTCACAAGCATGTATAAACTCGGTTTCCGCCAGTTCGCTGTGTTCTGCGACGACGTGAGCGTGCCCTCCACCCAAGACGGCATGAACCTCACCGCCTCACGCATCACCGACCTGCAACGCGCCATCGAAGCCAAGTGGAACACCCCTGGCGCCAACCCTGCCGACACCGTGAAAGCTTTGCGCTTCACCCCGCAAATCTACTGTCGCTCCTTTGCCGGTAGCGATACGCAATACAACAATTTCTTCCAAGCCCTGAGTGCTATGCCCTCCAACGTCACCGTCTACTACACGGGTTGGGGCGTATGGTCAGTGCCCAACGATGGCGACTTGAAGCAAGTGCAAAATCAGTTTGGCCGCGAAGTAATCTGGTGGTGGAACTACCCTTGCAACGACAACGGCACTGGGCCTAACGAGATTTACCCCTTGGACATGAAGAGCAACTTCTACGACATGCCCAACGTGAACAGCAACTCCTCACTGCCCTCTGAAATCACCGCTAGCAGCCAAGGCATCATCTGCAACCCCATGGAACAAGGTGAAGCTTCGAAGACCGCCGTATTCTCAGCTGGCGACTTTGGATGGAACAACAAAGGCTTCAACAACGCTCAGTCGTGGGAAGCCTCATTCAAAGGTCTCTTCCCAGGGAACGAAGCCGCACAAAAGGCCTACCGTTTCCTCGCTCCCTACTTGAGCAAGAACGACCCCGAGTCGCTCAACACGCTCATTAAGAGTTACAAGTCGACAGGCAACAGCACAGAGCTACAAGCACTCATGAAGAACATCGTGAGCAACTGCGAAGTAATGTACGGACTAGAGAACTCCACCATCGACGGCGAACGCCTATTATATAAAGACGTGAAACCTTGGGTAGTACGCTTACACGACCTAGCAGCCTATGCCGACACGCTGCTCGACGTGGCTAATTCGGAAGTAGACTCTAGCGTAAACGAGGTGATTGAACGAGCTTGGACAGAATACATGAGTGCGAGCAAAGGCGTGTCCACTCTCAGCACGAAGAGCGACTACATGACTCACCACATGTCGGGCTTCGGCAGCGACTACATCAGCACCAGCGAGCGACTCACCCACGCCGCCTACCGCTACCTCACCCCCTTCGTGGAGGACGAATTAGTGAAAAGTGCCACTAGCTGGATGTTCAACAACGAGACCACGGCCAACGTGTTTACCAACGTAGAGAAACTAAATCAACCGCAAGTAAACTACTCGGGCAACACGGCTAGCATCAAGCTCGGACGTGCCTCGAGCATCCCCGTAGGAGGTTACGTAGGTTTCGAACTGCCCTACGGCAAACTAGTGAGCGATGCCACCGTGGCCACCGACTATGTGACGGGCGACAAGTTCCGCGCCTTTGTGAGCGAAAACGGAAAGGATTGGAAGGAATATAACAAGGAAGAAGTGGTAGGCTCACGCATTCGCTACTTCATAGTGCAAAACATCACCGACGAAGCGCAGACCCTAAAACTCACCTTGGCTCAAACCACATTCACCTTCGTTTCGGCTGCCGAAATCACCGATGCTACCGTGCCTAGTGCCTCCGCATTCTACGAAAACCACACGGCCAACTACCTGTATGATGGCGACTACAGCACCTACACCTGCATTAAACAAAACCAAAAGGTGGGCGACATATACCAAGTAACGCTGAAGGAAACCACTCCCGTTGAAAGCGTGCGCATCTGCATGGGCACCACCAACGGCGACAACATCAACGAAGGCGTAGTGCAAGTGTCGGCCGACGGCACCACTTGGAAAGACCTCACCGTGGCTGGCACTAAGACTACCGTCTACTCCCTCACCTCGGGTGCTAGCCAGACTGTAGCTACCGTTGACGGCTATCCCGTCATCGCAACCGATTTCTTATACTATAACCCCACCACGGGCGAAGCCGAACCCATCACGGCTAAGTATGTGCGCATGAAGGTTAACAAGATTCACTCGGCCAACAAATGGCTCCGCCTACACGAGATTGAGGTGAACGGCAAAGCCGTGACCGACCAAGTGTCACTCAGCGACGGCAAGGGCATCTATCTGCCCAATGCCACCGATGGCGACGGCACCACCTCTACGGGCTTCTACACTCCCACTGGAAACACTGGCGGCGAGTTTATCTACAATTTCAACAAGAGCATCTATGTGGATGGTGTCACCCTCTTCTGCGACCCCGAAACCACCACAGGCATTGAGTATGCCGTAACGCTCGATGGCGAAACTTGGCAAGACGTAGAAACAAACGGAGCAAACGGCATAGTAAAAATCAGCCTCAGCGAAGACCAGCAAGCCGCAAAAGCCTTGCGTATTAAGTGGACGGGCAGTAAGACCATCGCCATCTACGAGATCAGCGAAACGGCTGTTGAGAATGGGGAACATCCCGTTCATACAAAGGTAGAAAGCATCACTGCAGACAACGTAAGCACGGCTAATGCCACGCTCAGCTACAACGGTAACAACCTCGTAGCAAAAGCGCCACTCGGTTTGAAGAGTGCCCAAGTCTACACGCTTGATGGTGCTCAGGTAATGAGCCAAACGCTCAACGGAAGCACCGAAGCCGTATTGCCTCTTGCCACTGGTTACCAAACGCTCGTAGTGAAACTCACGCTAACTAACGGCACGAGCAAAACGTTCAAGTTGGTAAAATAATCAAGATTATTCATAGGTAAATACGAGCTATTCGTCTATAAAACTCTGAGGTAGTTGTCTATCTCAGAGTTTTTTTTCAATTTTGCACTCAAAAGTAAAATTCAAAAGCTTAAACTCAGTGCCTTGCGCCAAAGAGCTTAAGCACTCAAACACACACATTAAAACAATGAAAAAGTCAATTCTTTCATTAGCCATGTTGGCTGGTGCTCTTACATTCACTAGTTGTGGAACTACTGGCGGCACAATTGCCCAAAACATTGGCGGTGCTCTCATCAGCAACGCTTTGGGCGGCGACACGAGCAGTTCTTCCACCTCTTCTTCTACCACCTCTGCCACCACTTCCGTGCTAGGAAGCCTACTCAGCAACTTGCTCGGTAGCAGCAGCACCCTTTCACAAAGCGACATCGTAGGCACTTGGAACTACTCAGGTGCCGACTGCGTGTTCGAAAGCGAAAACTTGCTTGCTAAGGCTGGTGGTGCCGTAGCAGCCAACAAGATTGAAAGCGAACTCAACACGCAACTTTCAAAGGTTGGCATCAAGTCGGGCTCTTGCTCTTTCACCTTCAACAAGGACAACACCTACACAGCTAACCTCGGTGGCCGCACCATTCAGGGCAACTACACCCTCGACACCACCAACAAGACCATCAAAATGACCTACTTGGCAGGCTTGGGCAACATCACTCCCCACATCACCAAGAGCGGCAGCAAGATTAGCTTGCTCATGGAGAGCAGCAAGATGCTTACCCTCATGAAGGGTATTTCGGCTCTTAGCAAGAGCAGCTCGGCTAGCACCATCAGTTCGCTCCTTGGCAACTACAGCGGCATGTACGTTGGTTTAGAATTGAGCAAGTAAATTTCAGAATAAGGAACAAAGCTACCCCCTTAAGGGAAATCCAATCTTAGGCTTATCACGACTGAGATTGGATTTTTTTTGTGTATAATGACAATGCGTCTTAAATTTGTTGTACTTTTGCAGACATAATAACTTATTAATAAACAATTAAGACCCCCGTTTTATGAACAGAAAAACACTACGTCTTTATAGCACAATGGCTCTTAGCCTTGGCTTAAGCCTCAGCATCCCCTCATGCAGCGACAACGATTTAGCCGATGGCAACAACAATGGCGGCAACGGCACGATACACACTGAAGCCGAGGCTCAAAAGTATGAAACCCTACAAACCTTGCTTGGCGCACTAGCCAATGTTGACTCACTACCCGACAATTGGAACTCCTCCAACTACACCGTTCTCCCCACCGTGGGTGTGGTGAAAGACGAGGCCGAAGCCCACGTGCGCTACGTGGTAACGAGCAGTCAAAAGGAGGCCGACCGCATCTACCGCAGTTACCTCTCGAAAGATGTGACGGGCACTCCCACCAACGACTCATGGCAACAAGACGGCATCGGCTCTATGCAGTTCACGCTCGACAATGCCAACGATAGCTACGCCACGCTCAAAGTCAACGTGCAGCAAATCCCCACTCTCGAGGAAATTCGATTCGTGTCGGCCGACGCCTTAGGAAACAATGGTCTTAACTTTCTCAAGCCCTCTGGTTGTTACTATAGCTTTGGCGACGTAATTTATCAAGAAAAAGGAGGACAGCCCACGTTATGGGTGTGCGTACGCCCTTGTAGCAAAGAGGAAAGTTTGCGTAAATCACATTGGTGTACCTTCCAGCTTGTGCCTGCTAATAAGAATAACGAAGATGCCAACTTTGTAAAGATATCAAAGAACCACTACCTCCCCAACGAACTATCGTACAACAAGTCGGATGCCGAGCGCATGGTTCAAAACTTCTTCAACGTGCTGCGCCTCATTTCTAACCCCGAAATCGTTCAGGATACCAGCTTCAAGTATAAAGGACTTGGTGAAATCAAAGCCGCACAATTCACCTACGACGACATTCGCTCCATTAGCTACATATGGAACTATCTCGACCTTTGGAATAAAGATCGGAGCATTTCTTCTACGCTCAACGAAACAAATAAGGAATTAGAAACCAAGATAGGAGTTGTAAATAATAAATATAGTACTACACTTGAGAATTTGAAACAATATCTTTCAAAAGGAGAATATCTGAATGCTTATTACTATGATTACAAAAAGTCTTCTTGGTATAATAAGGGAGACTACAACGTATACAATCTGCGTTTCCCCAGCGTAAAAAGCGGTTTGTACGACAAAGTGCAAAAACAAACCTACTATGTACTCGAAAATGAAATTTTTGATTTCAGAGACTACGAGTCTGGGAAAACTGATAAGAGTCTCTATATCTATTCCACAAATAGCGATACCCCTGAGAAGAGTTATCAGTTTATCGTGAAGCATCGCACAGGTGCCGAATTGGAGGAAGCCGATCAAGATATTGACGTAGACCCCGCCCATAGCTTCTCCCTCCGAAAAGATAACGGTATTTCCGACATACTGGTCTCTGGGTTGTATAGAAAACAATTGTCCTTCCCCGAGGATACTAAAGATCAAACGAACGACGAACCATTTTTCTCCTTTGGCGATGTGGTTGACGAAACGAAAAAGGTAAATAGCAAATCCTTTACAGGAAATGCTGTCTGCGTAAAAAATGCATCAAGAGAGTCAAGGTATCTTACGGATGAAGCTCGCAATGCTTGGTTTGTTATCAACAAACCTAATCAAGAATCATATATTCCCAAAGGCATAACTCGTGTTACAATCAACGACAACGCAGCGAAAATTATACTTTATCATCTCTTAAATGGCTATATGCATTACAAGCATCAAAATTTGACCGATGGCTACTATCTCACACCAACTAAAATGTTTGAAAACGATAGTAAATGCAATAGAGCATATATAGACGGCTCAGACGCACTTTACCTTGCATGTGAGCAAGGAATTAAACTTACCGAAGATGATAACCATCAGATCATTTTACAAACCAACCTCAATGGTCAAGGCTACCAATTGGTTTATGAATACCAAAAAGACCGCGAAGGAGCCGATTTCGATGAAGTGCTCAAGTTCTCGAAAGCAAACGGGGATTTTGGTAATCTAACTATCGTAAGCTACAAGGACGAACATCGCTTTTATGAGGATTTCAGCGCAAGCAAAAGCCTCAACGGAGTCACAAAAGACGAAAGAAAAACGCTGAAGGCGAAATTGTCTGAATACAACGAAAACTTACTCAGCACATTCTAATATTCTAGGTAACAACCTCGAAAGCGAAATGTGAAACAAAGAAGCGCAAGCAGAAAAAGCATATGCTCTCTGCTTGCGCTTCTTTCGTTTCCCTCACTTAACGTTGCCGCCTCTATAGTAAGCATCCCATACAAGCCGTATTGTATACTTCCCCATAACGTACGAATTTTGCAGACAAAAAGTACACATGTTTTGTCTGAA
>CAVFOF010000044.1:0-13470 GCA_963623895.1 bacterium | reverse complement strand
GCTTCGTAGTGCTTAGAGTGTTATTAATAACACGTATTTTTTGCAAACGTACGATTATTTTCGTTATCTAGTTTTCTTGCATCGAAAAAAAAGACTTCGGTAATTGCTTTCTTTGATAAAAGCTGTTGATTTTCATGAGATTAAGCATACTATATTTTGTCGCGTGCTTGAAAGTTTTTTGGGGAGTGTAAGGAAGGCCTTTCAGAGGGTACTTGGATGGCCTTTCAGAGGGCGTTTGAAAGGCCGTTCAGGGTGTGTTAAAAAGTAGTCAGAAAATGTACAGCACGTACAGGTCGGAAAAACAAAAGTAGGAGATAAAAACCTTTAATCGGTGTTGATCTCCTACTTGATATAACTACTGCAATGTAATTGCGTGCTCGGATTAAGCGTGTACGTAAGTGCCGATGTTTTCTCCACTAAGCACTTTCTTGAGATTGCCATACACGTCCATGTTGAACACGTAGATGGGCAGTTTGTTTTCGCGGCACATGGCGGTGGCCGTAACGTCCATCACCTTCAAACCGCGTGAGAGCACTTCGTCGTAGGTGATTTCGTCGAACTTGGTGGCGGTGGGGTCTTTCTCAGGGTCGGCCGTGTAGACACCATCCACACGTGTGCCCTTTAGCATGACGTCGGCCTCCGTTTCGATGCCGCGAAGCGAGGAGCCCGTGTCGGTGGTGAAGTAGGGACTACCCGTGCCGCAGCTGATGATGGCTACCTCGCCACGCTCCATAGCCTCGATGGCCTTCCACTTGCTGTAGAACTCGCCAATAGGCTCCATACGAATAGCCGTGAGCACGTGGCTCTTCACGCCAATGGCTCCGAGTGCCGAACTCAAGGCGAGCGAGTTGATCACTGTGGCACACATGCCCATTTGGTCGCCCTTTACGCGGTCGAAGCCTTTGCCAGCTCCGCTCAGTCCGCGGAAGATGTTGCCACCGCCTATCACGATGCTGATTTGCACACCCATCTCGAGTGCCTCCTTTATCTGTTGAGCGTATTCGTTGAGTCGCTTCACGTCGATGCCGTAGCCTTGCTCGCCCATTAGGCTTTCGCCGCTGAGCTTGAGCAGAATGCGTTTAAATTTTGCCATAGTTTATCTTATTGTTATGAGGTTTCGTTTCGCAAATTTACAATTTCTCTTCATACTATCTTGCTCCTTGTGCCACTTTCTGCTTAATCCACCGAAATTGCACGGCTTGCACTGCGCCACGGCAAGCTAGGTAGCAGAGAAAAGCCGACCAAAGCGCACCATTTGATGAGGAGGAGAAATGCAAAATAAGGAAGTAGCTCGCAGCGGCAGTGGCCATGCTGAGCAACATTTGGCGCGTGGCCGTAGTGCCGATGAAGAGGCCGTCGAAAAGGAAGGCCGAGAAACTGAGCAGCGGCAAGGCGCAAACGTAGGGCAAATACTCCTCGGCGTAAGCAATAACCTCCGATTCGTTGGTGAGTAAGCGAAGCAGACCATGCCCGCCGAAGAGGTAAGCCATCGTGTAGAGCACGGAAAGCACAGCCCCCCACGCAAACAAATGGCGGGTGACGCTACGGAATGCTCTCTCGTCTTTTGCCCCGAAGAACCGACCCCCCAAGGCTTCACCAGCATAAGCAAAGCCATCCATGACGTAAGAAAAAAGTACAAAGAATTGCATCAACAATGTGTTGGCCGCCAGAGTGAGTTCGCCCTGTGCCGAGCCCGAGGAAGTGAAATAGGTGGTGACAGCAATGAGGCAGAATGTGCGCAGAAAGATGTCGCTATTCACCTTGAAGAATCGGCTAAAGGCTGAGCGGCTAAATACTTCGCACCAATCCCTTTGGGCAAACTGACGATATTTCCACCACCAGCAGCCTAAGGCCATCAGCACTCCGACGTATTGCGCCAAGAGTGTGCCTAGTGCCACACCTTCTACCTTCAGCTGAAAGCAATAGACGAAGGTGACGCTCGCCACGATGTTTACCACATTTTGCGCTAGGGCTATCAGCATCGGCACTTTGGCATTCTGCATGCCTAGAAACCACCCCACAAAACTATAGGTGGCCAACACAGCTGGTGCGCCCCAAATGAGCACGTTGAAGTAGGTGGTAGCTCCCGCTTGCACATCGGGTGTGGCGGTGATGAAGTGGAAGGCAGTCTGAAGCAAGGGGCGTTGCAGCACAATTAGCGTAAAGGCGATGATGAGTGCCACGCAGAGCGAACGGCACAAAATGCGTTGCGCCTCGCCAGCGTTGCTCGCTCCATAGGCTTGTGCCGTTAGGCCGCCTGTGCCCATGCGTAGAAAGCCAAAAAGCCAGTAGGCCATGTTGAAAAGCATGCCCCCCACGGCGATGGCACCAATGTAGGCCGCAGCCCCGAGGTGACCCACAAGTGTGGTGTCGACTAGGGCGAGTAGTGGAACGGTGATGTTCGAGATAATGCTAGGTAGGGCTATGTGAAGAATTTGCTTGTTCATTGCACGAAAGTTATTTCTTTAAATGCATACTCCCTCTCTGTGCCGTCGGCCTTGCGCAAGGTGAGCATGCCCGTGGGCGAAATGCTCACTATCTCTGCTTGGAACGAGCCTTCGGCATCCCGAAATGGGTGAAGCCCCGTGCCGCAGTAGAGGTGGTGCAAGTATTCCTGATGCAGCTTGGCAAACTCTCCCCTCTGCAACATTCGATAGCGACGCTCAAAGGCAAGGAGCGTTTGTTGGAGTAGGGTGGGTAGCGAATAACTGCGCCCCGTGATTAGCTTGAGCGACATGGGGTTGGGCGCATCGCTATGAAAAGTCTCTTGATTGATGTTGATGCCAACGCCTGTGCGAGTGGTGGCAAGGTGAGCACCTCGCAAGTCGTGCTCGAGCAGCATGCCGCAAAGTTTGTGTTGGCGGTAGTAGACATCGTTGGGCCATTTCACACAGATCTCATCCACGTACAAAGCAAGCATCTCGCGCACGGCAAGGGCTAGGGCTTCCGAGAGGTAGAACTGCTGATTGGCAGCAAGGAAATGGGGGTGAAAAATAAAGCTGAACAAAAGGTTTTGCTCAGCGTCGGCCTCCCAATGCGTGCCTCGTTGCCCATGACCAGCGTGTTGGTAGCTCGTGGTGAGGAGGGTGAATTCTGCCGAGGAGTCAGCATATTCCGCCCGTCGGATTTGCTGCATGGTAGAGTCGGTTTGTTCCAAATGAATGTGCTGCCAATTGTGGGGGAGGGAGAGCATGAGGAAGAGATTAGGAGAAGGAATAGGATAAAAGTAAGAAAAGAGTTATGCCTCAAGAGGCCGACGCTTGTTGATTTGTTTCCAAACACCGCCTTCGCTGTAGGCATAGCGATAGTGTGTGATTTCGAAGGGGGGCGCACTGCCCACTAGCGTGATAATGTCGTAGCTATAGGGCACATTGCGAAGGTTGTGGTAAGCAAGGTAGGCACGACCAGCCGAGATGAGGTTGGCCTTCTTGCGTAGCGTTACGGCATCGACGGCCGCCGCAAAATGTTCGCTGCTTCGCGTTTTCACCTCCACAAACACAATTTCGCCGTGCCACTCGGCCACAATGTCTATCTCGTAGTGATCCACGCGCCAATTGCGAGCTAATAGTTTGTAGCCCTTTCGCATCAGATAGAAAAGAGCCTCGTCCTCGCCAAGGCGGCCAAGCTCATTGTGTTCGGCCATTAGCGTTTACGCTTAAAAAAGTCCTTCATGAGTTGTGCGCACTCTTCTTCCAACACGCCACTCGTTACCTCCGTCTTAGGATGAAGAGCCTTTGGTGCGAAGGCGGCGAAGCCTCGCTTAGCATCGCTCGCACCATAGACCACACGCCCCATCTGCGACCAACCAATAGCCCCCGCACACATGATGCAGGGTTCAACCGTCACGTAGAGCGTGCAACTATCCAAATACTTTCCTCCCAATGCATCGGCTGCTGCCGTAATGGCTTGCATCTCGGCATGAGCCGTCACGTCGTGTAGCGTTTCGGTGAGGTTGTAGGCACGGGCAATGATGCGGTCGCGGCATACCACCACGGCACCTACGGGCACTTCGTCCTTCTCGAACGCAAGGCGAGCTTGCTCAAGCGCCTTGCGCATATAGTGTTCGTCGTTCATCGGTTATTTACTTAATCAGTTTGAGGGCAACACGACCTCGTTCATCATCAATCTCAAGCACTTTTACCAACACTTGCTGCTGAATGTGTACCACTTCGGCTGGGTCTTTCACAAAGTGGTCGGCTAGTTGCGAAATGTGGATAAGGCCTTTCACCTTGATGCCCATATCTACGAAACAACCAAACTTGGTGATGTTCGTTACCACACCTGGCACCTCCATTCCCTCGCGAAGGTCGTCGAGCGTGTGCAGATTATCTGCAAAGCAGAACACTTTGGCCGTGCCGCGAGGGTCGCGACCAGGTTTAGCCAACTCTTGCATAATGTCGGTGAGGGTGGGTAGGCCAACCTCCTTTGTGCAGTATTTGTTCAGATCGATTTGTTTGCGCACCTCGGCATCGGCAATCAGCGTTTTCACATCGCAGCCCGCCTCTTTCGCCATCTGTTCCACAAGGGCGTAACGCTCGGGGTGGACGGCGGTGTTGTCGAGCGGATTCTTTGCATCGGGGATGCGAAGGAAACCAGCGCACTGTTCGTAGGCCTTAGCACCAAGACGCGGCACTTTGAGCAATTCACGACGCGAGGCGAACGCTCCGTGCTCGGCACGATAGTCTACAATGTTTTGCGCCAAGGCAGGACCGAGCCCCGACACGTAGGTGAGCAGGTGCTTAGAGGCCGTGTTGAGGTTGACGCCCACGGTGTTTACGCAACTCTCCACGGTGAGGTCGAGCGACTTCTTTAGTTCCGTTTGATCCACATCGTGCTGATACTGGCCAACGCCAATGGCTTTGGCATCGATTTTTACGAGTTCGGCCAGGGGGTCGGCCAGGCGGCGACCAATGCTCACGGCGCCACGCACGGTGACGTCGTAGTCGGGGAACTCCTCGCGAGCCAACTTGGAAGCCGAGTAGACGGAAGCTCCGTCCTCGTTCACTAAGAACACCTCAACGCCTTGCAGATTGAGGCTCTTTACCAGTTCCTCGGTTTCGCGGCCAGCCGTGCCGTTACCGATGGCGATGGCCTCAATTTTGTATTGCTCAACCAGAGAACTGAGTTTGAAGCCTGCTCGAGCATATTGATTTTGCGGTTGGTGCGGATAGATGGTTTCGTTGTGCCGCAAGTTGCCCTGGGCGTCAAGGCACACCACCTTGCAGCCTGTGCGGAAGCCTGGGTCGATGCCCATGATGCGCTTTTGGCCTAGGGGAGCGGCAAGGAGCAACTGCTTGAGATTGCTAGCAAACACGTCGATTGCCTCCTTGTCGGCTTGCGCCTTGCTCGTACCCGCAAACTCCGTTTCGATGCTTGGCTTCAGCAGCCGCTTGTAGGCATCGCCCACGGCTTGCTCCACTTGAGCGGCAGCTTTTGAGCCCGCTTTGACGTAGCCACGCTCCACCCGACGCAGACAATCGTCTTCGTCGGCTGGCGTGATGCTGACACGCAAGTAGCCTTCGGCCTCACCGCGACGCATGGCGAGCAATCGGTGGGAGGTGCATCGCTTCAAGGGTTCGCTCCAGTCGAAATAGTCGCGATATTTCCCCGCTTCGGCTTCCTTCGCCTTTACTAGCTTGGAATGGATTACGCTAGTCAGTTCAAACGTGCGGCGCACACTTTGGCGGCTGCGCTCATCTTCGTTGACCATTTCGGCAATGATGTCGCGCGCACCTTGAAGTGCTTCCTCCACACTGGCCACTTCGCCTTTCACAAAGCGCATGGCCGTCTCCTCAGGACTCTTAAAGGGCTGGGTGAGCAAGCTTAGAGCAAGTGGCTCCAATCCCTTTTTGCGAGCTACTTCGGCCTTCGTCTTACGCTTGGGTTTGTAGGGCAGATAAATGTCTTCTAGCTCCGTGGCATCCCAACAATTGTTGATGCGCAAACGGAGTTCATCAGTCAGTTTGCCTTGCTCCTCAATGGTTTGTAGGATGTAGTCGCGACGATGGCTCAGTTCCGTCAACTTGTCGTTTTGCTCCTTAATCTGTGCCACCTGCACTTCGTTGAGTCCTCCAGTGGCCTCCTTGCGGTAGCGGCTGATGAAGGGGATGGTGGCTCCTTGCGAGAGGAGGTTGATGGTGTTCTCTACTTGCTTCTCGCGCAAACCAAGACGCTTGGCTATGATGTCGGTGAGTGTCATTGCTATGTGTGTGTTGTAGGTGTATTCCTTAATAATAAATAGCGGGTAGTTGAGATGATTCCCGTTCCTAATTCGCAGTTTTTAGGGTAACAAAGCCCGCTTGTTGGTGCAAACTTACGTAAATAATTTGAATAGCGAACTTTGCAACGTGTGCAAAATAAGTGCTACCTTTGCAAGGTGTTTGGCAAAGGGAGGCATCCTTTTTTTCGAAAAACGCTTCATTTGTGGCACAAACACGCCCACGGAATATTAAAATACGCGTATGTTTTCTGTAGTAATGATAGCTTTTTGTGGCGTGGTGGCTGGTTATGGACTGCGCCGTTGGAAGGCTTTGCAACATGTGAATAAGACCATCACCCTGACCATCTGCTTCATGCTTTTTGTGTTAGGGCTTTCGGTAGGGCAAAATCGCCTAGTGGTGACGCATCTTGGCAACTACGGAGTGCAGGCTTTGATAATTAGTGTAACTGCTATGTTGGGCAGTGCTATTGGAGGTTGGCTTCTCTATAAATACGTGTTTAAGGAAGAGGAGGGGAAGAAATGAAGCAGAGCTTATTCGTGATTTTTATGTTCGTGTTGGGCTGCTTCATTGGCGATTGGTTCCAATTGCATTGGAAACTCCATGAACTTTCATTGCTCATTCTCTATTTGCTCATGTTCCAAGTGGGGCTGAGCGTGGGGTGTAGTGAAAATCTTAAAACAATCCTTCGCTACTTTCGTCCCAAAATGCTGCTTCTCCCCTTGGCATCTATTTCAGGCTCACTCATTCTTTCAGCGCTAATCAGTGTGTGCTTTGTACGTTGGAGCGTGTTCGACGTGATGGCCGTGGGCGGAGGAATGGGCTACTATTCACTGTCCTCTATCTTGGTAACGCAACTCAAACTCCCTACGCTAGGCGAACAAATGGCGGCCGAATTGGGCACTATCGCCTTGCTCTCAAACATCTGCCGCGAACTCCTTTCGCTCGTTCTCGCCCCGTTGTGGAAACGCCTCTTCGGCCCCTATGCCCCCATCACGGCGGCCGGTGTCACATCGGTCGATGTGTGTTTGCCTACTATCGGTCGCATTTGTGGAGAACAGATGATTCCCGTTGCACTCTTCCACGGCATGCTCGTTGACATGACGGTGCCTCTGCTCATTCCACTATTGTGTGAATTGTAAATAAGAAGTTGGGGCAATTCTCTATTATTGCCTGAATCATAAATACGAAAAAAGGTCTGCAAAGTGTGGTAGTTACTTCCAGCTTGCAGACCTTATTAGTTTGGGCTTATTAAGAATGTTCTTCCTCGTTATTTGTCTTATTTCAATTTGCTTACAGCCTCTTTGATGCGGCGCAGAGCCTCCACGATGTTCTCATCGCTAGTAGCGTAGCTCATGCGGAAGCATTCGGGTGAACCAAAAGCAGCACCGCCAACGGTGGCCACGTGACCCACCTCCAATAGATAGATGGCAAAGTCCATAGAATCCTTGATAGTGCGTTCGCCATCCGTCTTGCCGAAGTAGTAGCTGCACTTGGGGAAGAGGTAGAAAGCACCGTGAGGATCGTTCACCTCGAAGCCTGGAATTTCTTTAGCCAACTTCACAATGAGGTTCTTGCGACGCTCAAAGGCCTGACGCATTTCCTCAACGCAATCTTGCGAACCAGAGAAAGCCACCGTGGCAGCCACTTGGCTCACGGAGCAAGGACCACTCGTGTACTGGCCTTGCAACTTGCTGCAAGCCTTGGCCAATTCGATGGGGGCGGCTAAGAAACCAATGCGCCAACCCGTCATGGCGTAGGCTTTCGACACACCGTTGATAACGATGGTGCGCTCTTTCATGCCTTCGCAGCGGGCGATGGAAGCATGGCTGCCTACGTAGTTGATGTGTTCGTAGATTTCGTCGCTAATAACGTAAACACCCTCGTGCTTGCGAAGCACCTCAGCCAAAGCCTCAAGTTCGTCTTGGCTATATACCGAACCCGTGGGGTTGCTGGGCGAACAAAGAATAATAGCACGGGTGGCAGGAGTGATAGCCGCTTCGAGTTGGGCAGGAGTAATCTTAAAGTCCTGCTCAATAGTGGCTTCCACAAACACTGGCTTGCCATCGGCCATCAGCACCATCTGAGGGTAGCTCACCCAGTAGGGAGCAGGAATAATCACCTCCTCACCAGGCGACACAATAGTCATTACGGCATTGCACACACATTGCTTAGCACCATTGGAGCAGACAATCTGTTCGGGAGCATATTCAAGTCCGTTCTCATTCTTAAGCTTATCGCAAATGGCTTTACGCAGAGCAGGATAGCCAGCTACGGGAGAGTAGCGAGAGTAGTTGTCGTCGATGGCCTTCTTCGCTGCTTCCTTGATGTGGTTGGGTGTGTTGAAGTCGGGTTCACCAACCGAGAGGTTAATAATGTCAACGCCTTGTGCCTTGAGCTCTGCGCTCTTTTGCGACATGGCTAAAGTGGCCGACGGGGCCAAGCGATTTACGAGTGTTGAAAGCATGAATATTTGGTTTTTATGATGGGATAGAGAGGCGAACCTCTCTGCCGCTTGTTACTAATGAATGCTTGGGGAAATGTGTGGAAGAAGATGAATTAGCTTTTTTCGCGTTCTTTTCTACTGTACCTCCTCACTCCTTCTTATTTCTTACTTATTTCTTAGCTACTTCTTCTTATTTCCTATTGCCGAGAATGCGAAGCAGATAGAGGAATAAATTGATAAAGTCGAGGTAGAGCGTAAGGCTGCAAAGCAGGGCAATCTTCATTAAGCTGCTGTTGCCTTGATAGCTTTCGTGCTGCAAGAGTTCCTTCATCTTTTGCGTGTCGTAGGCGGTGAGCCCGCAGAAGATGATTACGCCTAAGTAGGTGATAGCCCACGTGAGGGTGCTGCTAGCTACGAAGCAGTTGACGATGGTGGCGATGATGAGTCCAATCAAGCTCATATAGAGCACTCGACCCACAACCGAAAGGTCTTTCTTAATAAAGGAACCAAGCAGCGACATCGCACCGAATGTACCCGCTGTGACGAGGAATGTGCTGGCAATGCTTTCCTCGGTGTAGGCTAGGAAGATAACGGAGAAAGTGATTCCGTTGAGTATGGAATAGCCTGCAAACATCAGCCCAGCTGCGGCAAAGGAAATGCGATTGATGCAGGCGGAGAGAATCCAAACCAAAGCCAACTCGGCGATGAGCGTGCCCCACACAATGGCTGAGTTGTTGAAGATGGTGTAAACGAGTGCCTCGTTGTGGGCAATGTAGTAGGCGGTGAGGCCAGTGACGGCCAGAGCCAAGGTCATCCATAGGTAGACCTTATTCATAAGGGCGGGAAAACTGAAAGCACCAGTTCTTTCGCCTGCCATGTCGGGGCGATAGCCATAAATGTTGTTCTCCATTTCTGTTAGGTTTTAGTGTAATTACTTACAAAATTAGACTGAGCGCACTAGGCTTATTAAAGGTGCAAGGTGTGTCCCATGCGTTCCTTCTTAGTTTCTAGGTATTTCTTGTTGTATTGATTAGGTGTGATTTCTATAGGCACGTTTTCGGTAATTTCCAATCCGTAGGCTTCGAGTCCCACACGTTTCACAGGGTTGTTGGTGAGCAAGCGCATTTTCTGCACACCGAGTAGGTTCAGAATTTGTGCGCCCACGCCGTAGTCGCGTTCATCGGGATCGTAGCCCAAATGCACGTTGGCATCCACTGTGTCGTAGCCCTCCTCTTGCAGTTTGTAGGCTGCGATTTTCGCCATCAAGCCGATGCCGCGACCTTCTTGATTGAGGTAGAGCACCACGCCCTTGCCTTCTTCTTCGATAGTGCGCATGGCTTTATGGAGTTGTTCTCCACAATCGCAACGTTCCGAACCGAAAATGTCGCCTGTGGCGCAAGAGGAGTGAACACGCACAAGGATAGATTCGTCCTTGTCCCATTCACCCTTAATCAGGGCAATGTGTTCCAATCCGTTGCTCTTTTGGCGGAAGGGGATGAGGCGGAAGTGACCGTATTCAGTGGGCATGTCCACCTCTTCGCCTTGTTCCACGAGGCATTCCGTCTTTAGGCGGTAAGCAATGAGGTCTTTTATGGTGATGATGTGCAGTCCTTCGCGTTGAGCAAACTCTTGCAATTGGGGCATGCGTGCCATGGTGCCGTCTTCGTTAAGAATTTCGATGAGGCAAGCAGCGGGCTGCATTCCTGCTAAGCGGGCAAGGTCGACAGCGGCTTCGGTGTGGCCAGCTCGTGCTAGCACACCGCGGTCTTGAGCATAAAGCGGATTGATGTGACCTGGGCGACCGAAACTCTCGGGGCGGCTATCGGGATTGGCCAGTGCGCGAATGGTGGCGGCACGGTCGTGGCAACTTACGCCAGTGGTGCATCCTTCGAGCAAGTCGACGGTCACGGTGAAAGGTGTGCCGAGCATGCTCGTGTTGGTTTGCACTTGGTGCTCCAATTGCAGTTGGTTGCAACGATCTATCGTGATGGGGGCGCAGAGCACGCCGCGGCCGTTGCGCAGCATGAAGTTGATGTGTTCGGGGGTAGCGAGTTCGGCGGCCAAGATAAGGTCACCTTCGTTTTCGCGGTCTTCATCGTCAACGACGATTACGAATTTTCCGTCCTTAAAATCTTGTATGGCCTCTTCGATGGAGGCGAGCTTAAATGAGTTCATGAAGTTGTAGTGTGTATGTGTGTGTTAGCAATGTTGCAAGGGGGGGAGACCGGTTGCTACTGTTGCTTGTCCTATTTTGTGTTGATCGTTTGTTTCTTACTCAGGGCTTTTGCTTGGGAGCTTTAGCATTTTCGAACCTTCTCCCTTGGGCAATTCCAATTCTTTGTTTGTCCCGTCTTTTGGTGTGTTGGGGGTTATTTCTCCGTGTTCTTGGATGAAACGTTTCTGCTTGTAGTGTTTGTAGGCTGTCCATCCGCCGTATCCTGCTAACGCAAGGATTATTATTAGCAACAAAGATACGAGTAGTTTTTTATACTTACCTCGTGGCAGACGTTGTTTATTGTTAACGCGCTGCGTGGCTTCCTCGTCCACTTCTTCGCAGAGCGATTGTCCGAGCAGCAAGGTTTCGAGGTGATTACTGGTGCGGATGATGGTTCGCAGGTCGCGGTAGAGGCGCAAGCGGAAACGCCAGATGCGAATCCATAGCACTAGCCCGATGGGGAATAGCACGCCTGCGGCAATGTTGAGCCCCTTGTTGTGGAAAGGCGAGGTGTGTGCGTGTGCAAAGATGATGGGCAGTTTGTTGAGCTCACCCAGCACGATGCGATTTTTGCTATTCGATAATTCCTCTACGATGGTTTCCAAACGTTGGTAAATCTGTTCCACTTCGTTGTTGGGCTGATAGCGGAAGAAAATTTTGAGGTAGCTTGGGGCGCGAAGCAACTTCTTTTTCTCCATATAGGTTTGGCATTCGCTGCGAAGCGTGCTGATTTCTTCAAGCATCACGTCGGTGCGTGGATCTTCGATTATCACTTCCTTGCGGAAGATGTGGCGGGTGGAGCGCAAGCCGAGCAAGCGGCTGAAGAAATGCTTGTAGGCATCTACGTTGAACACCACAGAGTCCTTATTCGCTTTATAGGAGAAGAAGATGCTGAATGGGAGAATCACGAACGAACTAATCCACATGCCTAAAATCATGTTGATATTGCCGTCGCGGGCCATTTTCATGCCCGAGGTGTAGATGATGTACCACACGATGAAGATGGCCACGGAAATAACGGTGGGCATACCGAGTCCGCCTTTTCTAATGATGGCTCCGAGCGGTGCTCCCACGAAGAAGAATAAGAGGCAAGCTAGCGAATAGGTGATTTTGTTGTGCCATTCCACCCAATGCGAGAGTATGCTGCGTTCATCGAGATCCGTTCCCTCCTTTTTCCATTCTAGGTTTGAACTAATGCTCTTCACTTGCACCAAGGCATTGTTGCGGGCAATGGCCATTTTCCCAGCAGGAAGTTGCGTAACGAGTGAGTCGAAGTTCACGGAACGCTTTTGGTGGGCTTCGAGCATTTTGAGTAGAGCAATCGAATCGTTGGCCTTTAGTTGTGGGCATCGATAGATTGTGCGGGAGTCGTCCGCATAATAGTTCTTACCGATGGAGTCAAGTTCTTGGTTGAGCGAGTCGACCGTGTGTTCAATCTGCTTCATGTTTTTGGCCGTCGGCATGCCCGTAAGCATGTTTTTGTCCATGAGGTTGAAGTTGCTGTCAAAATCGATGAGAAGCGTTTTGAAGAGGAAGGTTTCTCTGTCGAATGGGTCGTTTGCTCCGCTTTGCATCATTTGCATGCCGTTGCTCGATTGCAGACTTTCGAATTGCTCGCCGTTCCATAGCTCAAGGCGTAGGTGCATTTTGTCGCGAGTAATTTCTAGGCGTGCGGAGTCGGCCAACACGATTTGAGCTTTGTCGAAGCCTTGGTCGGTCTTGTAAATAATGGTTTGATAGAGCATGCCCGTCTCTACGTTCTTTTGTTGAACGAAGATGTTGATGTTGGGCACACCGTTATAAAAAACGCCCTCGGGAATTTCTACCGCTGGCGACTGTTGGCGCATGCTGAAGAGCAGGGTGCGCAGGTTGATTTGTGCTTCGGGCGAGGCTACGTTTTGGAAGTAGAAGGATGTGCCCGTCATGAACACCACGAAAATGGCCAATGGGCGCATGATGCGGATAAGGGGAATGCCTGCTGCCTTCATAGAGAGGAGTTCAAATGACTCACCCAAGTTGCCGAAGGTAATGAGCGAGGAGAGCAGAATGGAGAGGGGGAGCGAGTCGCGCACCAAGGTGATGGCCATGTACCAATAGAATTTGGCTAAAATGTCCATCGATAAGCCTTTGCCGATGAGATCGTCAACGTAGCGCCAGGTGAACTGCATCATAAACACAAAGAGCACCACGAAAAAGGCTCCAGCAAAGATGAGCAGGAACTTCTTGAGTACGTAAAGGTCTAATTTCTTGATGATTACCATTCCGTGTTATGCGGTTTTGTTGTGTTAGATGCTATTTTGGGAACAAAAATACAACTTTTTTTTGAGGGCATGGCTACATAAGTAAATGCAAATGCTTGTTTGTTGTAAAATTGTCGCTATTCTTTTTCTCTTGCCTAGTGTGTTTCCTTTGTGTTAAGACCTCTTCTTTGCGTCTTGTCGTTCGTCAAAGTGATAGTTTGCGGATTTCTTATAACAACTCTGATTTCTTATAACAACAATAAAAGCAGTTACATTATGAAATGTAACTGCTTTGAGTAGCGCGAGACAGGATTGAACTGTCGACCTCATGATTATGAATCATGCGCTCTA
>CAVFOF010000043.1:3527-13500 GCA_963623895.1 bacterium | reverse complement strand
TAACTTATAGCTTCTAGCGTTTCTCTTTTTATTGTGCTGCTTCTTGCGTTTCTACTTGCGCCGACGCGAGGACGCGTCGCCCCCAATTTATTGGTTGATGCTTCTAGCGTTTCTACTTGCGCCGACGCGGGGACGCGTCGCCCCCAATTTGTGGGTTGATGCTACTTGCGTTTCTTCCCCAAGCCGACTGTGGTCAAACTGTTAGGCGGGTAGTTAAAACTATTAGGCGGGTAGTTCATCACTATTAGGGGGCTAGTTTTTACGATTAGGCAACTAGTTAGAACAAAAAGTTGGGGGAGGGTAAATACCACAAAATTGGGGGAAGAACACCCACAAATTGGGGCAGAACACCCACAAATTGGGGGCGACGCGTCCCCGCGTCGGCTTGAGGAAGAAACGCTAGAGGCTATGGTAACTTATAGCTTCTAGCGTTTCTCTTTTTATTGTGCTGCTTCTAGCGTTTCTTCTTGCGCCGACGCGAGGACGCGTCGCCCCCAATTTGTTGCTCTATTTTTGCTCTATTTTTGCTCCTATTTCACTCTGATAAGGCTTAGCCCGTCGCGCTCGGGCAGGATGATTTGCTCTACGCGACTATCTCTGGCCACTAGGTCGTTGAACTCACAGATGGCTCGGGTTTGCGCATCGGTGGCGTAGGCGGGGTCGATGACGTGGCCGTCCCATAGCGTGTTGTCGGCCAGAACGATCGAGCCTGAGTGGCAGTAGGGAAGGAGCAATTCGTAGTAGTCGGTATACTCTCGCTTGTTGGCATCGATGAAGGCGAGGTCCACGCAGAGCTGCATGGGGGGGAGCAGTTCGAACACGCTGCCCACGTGCATCTCCACCCTTGCCTCGTAGGGTGCCCCCTCTAGCCAGGGGCGGGTGAAGGCTTCTTGCTCATCGTTGATTTCAAAGGTCACCACGCGGCTGCCTCGCTCCATGCCCGAGGCCATGGCCAAGGCCGAATAGCCCGAGTAAGTGCCAATCTCTACCACCGTCTTGGGGCGCACCATTTGCACTAAGAGGCGCAGCAGCTGCCCCTGCGTGGGGCCTGAGGCCATGCGGGGACGGAGCAGGTGGAGGTGGGTGGCTCGATAGAGGCGGGTGAGGTATTCGTCGGGGGCGGTGGTGTGGGCTTCTATGTAGGGGATGAGGTCTTCGGTGTGCATCTTTTAAATACTAAGGGCTTGGGAATTTAAAAAAAACTAAGGGCTTTGGAATTTTTTTAAAACTAAGGGCTTGAGGTTTTTTAAAAAAACTAAGGGCTTGGGGATTTACGAACTTGGGGGCAACTTCTGCGTGAAGTTGCCCCCAAGCTATGGTGGTTGCTGATTGTTGCGCTATTAATTAGGAATAGCCTCTTCGCCTTCGCTTTGGAAGAGGTTCTTCACGATGTTCATCTCCATAAACGAGGTGCTCTGCTCTTTGCGCTGGCTACCGAGATAGCAGATGCGGTCTTCGGGGTGGAGCATATTGTCGGAAAGGAGCTTGCGAAGGGCGGCTAGCAAGAACTCGTGGCCGTAGCTCTTCATGGGCATGTAGATGGCGTAAACACCATACTGCAGGGCCAAGTGGCGCACGGTTTTGGCCTTGTAGCAGATGGCCAAGATGGTGCTCTCGCCACGGAACGACGACACGTAGCGGGCGGTGCGACCCGTGTAGGAGTCCATGATGATGGCGCGGAGCTTCATGCGCTTCGTGGCCATCACGGCTTCTTTCGAGAAGAACTCCGTCACGTCGGGGTTCTCGGAGAGGGGGATGTCAACGTCGCCAAACTCTTGGAAGGTGTCGCGCTCGGCTTGCCATGCCACGGTGGCCATCGTCTTCACGGCCTCCTCGGGATAGTCGCCATAGGCAGTTTCGCCTGAGAGCATGAGGGCATCGGCGCGTGAGTAGACGGCGTTGGCGATGTCGGTCACCTCGGTGCGGGTGGGGCGAGGGTTATGGATCATGCTTTGAAGCATCTGCGTGGCCACGATTACGGGTTTATGGGCGCGGATGGCCTTGTCGACCAAGCGACGCTGTATGCCGGGGATGAACTCTTGGGGCACTTCAATGCCCAAGTCGCCACGAGCCACCATGATGCCGTCGGCAGCTTCGAGGATTTCGTCGATGTTGTCCACACCCTCTTGGTTCTCGATCTTGGCAATGATGCGGATGTCGCTATTGCGGGCGTCGAGCAGGCGGCGCACTTCGGCCACGTCTTCCTTAGAGCGCACAAAGCTGTGGGCGATGAAGGCTACGTCGTAGTCGATGGCAAACTCTATGTTGCGCTTGTCTTTCTCGGTGAGGGCGGGCAGGTTGATGCGCACGCCGGGCACGTTGACACTCTTGCGCGAGCCAAGGGTAGCGTCGTTCTCCACATGACAGATGAGCTGGTCGGCCTCTTTGTGGTCCACTCGTAGGCCGAGGTCGCCATCGTCGATGAGCACTTGGGCTCCTTCGTTCACGTCGTTCACAAAGCCAGGGTAGGTCACGGCTATCACCTCGCGGGTGGTTTTCTGCTCGGGGCGGCCTACGATGCTGACGATGTCGCCTTTGTGGAACTCTATAGGTTGGTCGGTGGGGGTGGTGCGCACCTCGGGGCCTTTCGTGTCGACGAGGATGGCTAGGTGGCTCGACACTTCGCGCACATTGTCGATTACACGTTTCATGCCCTGTGCGTCTTGATGGGCCGTGTTGAGGCGTACCACATTCATGCCGGCGTCGTAGAGACGCTGAATGAGGCCTACGTCGCAACGCATGTCGGAGATGGTTGCTACAATCTTGGTTTTTTTATACATGGGGTGATGGTCTAGTTTGGCTTGTTATGCATAGTGTGTGAAGGGGGAGGGGGGAGGCTCCGCTCTCTTCTGCTTCTTTTCTTTCTTTTGTGTCTTGTGTGTGTGGCGGTAGCTCCGTTGTTATTGTTCCGCCTCGTGGGCTAGCAGCAGGGCTTCTATGGCCAAGCGGTAGGAGTGGAGGCCGAAGCCGCAAATCACGCCTTTGCAAGCGGCCGAAATCATGGAGTGGTGACGAAACTCTTCGCGCTGATGCACGTTGCTGATGTGCACCTCTATCACGGGGAAGCGTAGTGAGCGGATGCAGTCGTGGAGGGCAATGCTCGTGTGGGTGTAGGCTCCTGCGTTGAAGGCTACGCCCTCGATGCCCTCGCTTTGGGCCTGCTGCAAGCGGTCGATAAGCACGCCCTCGATGTTGCTTTGAAAGTAGAGCAACTCGTGGCCTGCATAATGGCTGCGCAGCTGCTCTAGGCAGTGCTCCATCGTGCCTGTGCCGTAAATGCCTGGCTCGCGCTGCCCGAGCAGGTTAAGGTTCGGGCCATTGAGAATTAAGAGTTTCATTTTTTCGTTACGAGAAGAAAGAAAAAAGTAATTTTGCAGAGCCGATAGCTTTCTCTTCTAACGAAAACTTCTCGGCTCTGCAAAATTACTAATTTTTAAGCAATCAACGCATTGATAATCGATAAATATCGCTCCTACCTGCTACTTGAGAAGGGGATGTCGGCCAACACGGGGCTAGCTTACGTGCAGGACGTGGCCAAACTTTTACAATATTTTACTGATGAGGGGCTCGACTACCGCCGTGTGCAGCTCGACGACTTTCACCGCTTTGCGGCCTCGCTCTTCGACCTAGGCATTGCTCCGACGAGCATCTCGCGCATCTTGAGCGGGGTGCGCTCTTTCTATCGTTTCTTGCTGACTGATGGCTACATCGACGACGACCCTACGGAGCTACTCGAGCTGCCTAAGCGGGGGGAGCACTTGCCCACCGTGTTGAGCGTGGAGGAGGTGGACGACCTGGAGCGGGCCGTGGACCTTTCGGCCGAGGAGGGGCAGCGCGACCGCTGCATCATCGAGTTGCTCTATAGCTGCGGTCTGCGGGTGTCGGAACTATGCGGCCTAAAGCTTTCCGACCTTTTCCTCGACGAGGGTTTCCTCAGGGTGCTAGGCAAGGGCAGTAAGCAGCGACTGGTGCCCGTGTCGCCCCGAGCCATTAAGGAGCTACAACTTTGGTTTGCCGATCGCTGCCACATCGACATTAAGCCAGGCGAGGAGGACTTCGTGTTTGTGAGCCACCGCCGCCGTCAGCACCTTTCGCGCATCACGGTGTTCCACAACCTGCAAGTGTATGCCGAGCGGGCGGGCATCACGCGCCCCATCTCTCCCCACACCCTGCGCCACACGTTTGCCACCCACCTGCTTGAGGGGGGAGCTAACCTGCGCGCCATCCAAGCCATGCTCGGCCATGAAAGCATCGCCACTACGCAGCTCTACACGCACCTCGATCGCAACTTCTTGCGTCAACAGGTAATCGAACATTTGCCACGGAATGGCAACTTGCCTTGTTCGAAGAGTTGATTTGGAAACATGATAGTTGATTTGGAAACATGAAGAAACTATCAAAAAATTGGAGCCGACGCGTCCCCGCGTCGGCTTAGGGAAGAAACGCTAGAGGCTATGGTAACTTATAGCTTCTAGTGTTTCTCTTTTTTTGCGCTGCTTCTTGCGTTTCTACCCCAAGCCGACGCGAGGACGCGTCGCCAATTTTGAGGTTAAAGCTTAACCTCAATTTCTTAATTCTAAACTTGAGTAACTATTCATTCGATGCTTATTTCGAGAAAAAAGCGGTATGATAACTTCTCATAGAAATTCTCATACCGCTAGTTTTCCAAGTCTTAGGTTATGTGTAAAAGTTAATCATGCACTATAGGAATGGCACCATAAACACGGGGACACACATAACATCTTTGTCTTTCCGAAAGTCTTTTGTATAAATTAAATACTTGTCGGACACTCGTGAAGAGTATTTTTTACAGAAATTATCAATAGAAGGATGCTTGACATAACCTGATGATTTCACTTCCAATGGATACAGTTTGTTTCCTCTACTCAACAGAAAGTCTATTTCATAAAGATGATTAGATGTCGGTGAAGGGAATGTATAATAAAACAGATTGTTGCCTGCCGCCACCAACATCTGTGCTACAACATTCTCATATATATACCCCAAGTTTGCCTCCAACTTGTCGCTGAGCAATTTCTCGTAAATGATATTGTCTGTCGCTTTCTTATCCATGAACATGGAAGTAATGAACAATCCCGTGTCATGCAAGTATATCTTGAACTTCTCCAAATTCTTGGTCAGAGACATACCTATATTGGGGTCATCTGCATGATAAGCCACATTTACTATCATTGAATTCTTCATATCCTCCAATATAGGAAGAATGTTTTCCGCTCTCTGATTTTCAACTACAGTACTTACCTGATAACGGCTTCCTCCATGAGCCAATTGGGCTGGAATACTGTTGAAAAGCAATGAGGCACGCCCCGTAGAATCTATTCTGCGCAAATCTGCATCATAAAGATTAATGATGGTACGTTTCATCTCATCGACATCGGCAAAGTTATTGGTCTTGATGTATTCAGCAACGACCTGAGGCATACCACCTATCAGCATATAAAGTCTGAAGTCACGAAGGGTTTGTCTTACAACAACATCACCGAGAGACTTTCTTGAGTCAAAATATTGTCTAAGCAAGGGCACACTTACCTCATCACCTAATGCCCATCTGAACTCTTCATAGTCCATGGGATACATCTCTATCGTTGTTTCCTCACTTGGAATCAAGATTCCCTCGGTGTATTTACGGATTCCTATAAGAGAGCCAGTCTCTATATAGTCATATCGTCCGTCAGCCACCAGATATTTGATAGCTTGACGTGCTTTCGGAGCAAGTTGTACTTCGTCGAAGACGATGACAGACTTACGCTCTATAAGCTTCACTTTATAAATCATCTGAAGCTGCAAGAATATGAAATTCAAGTCTGACAAGTCTTCGAATAAGTCCACAACTCGCTTTGGAGTTTGTCCGAAGTCTATCAGAATATATGATTGGTATTCATTCTTGGCGAACTCTTCTGCTATTGTTGACTTACCAACACGTCTCGCACCTTTTATCATTAATGCACGGCGTCCGTCAGCACGTTCTTTCCAATTACGTAACTGGTTGTATATCTTTCTTTTAAACGTACACATTTGCAAAATCCCCATTTTAGTTTTTGGCAAAGTTAGCAAAATCCCCATATTCATACCTCTAAAAACTTGCAAAATCCCCACTTTTAATATCCATTAAAAGTGGTACATCAGCGAAGAATAGGGCTATTCTTCCGAAAAAAGCGGTATGAGAACTTCTCATAGAAATTCTCATACCGCTAGTATTCAAAAGTTTTAGGCTATGCGTGATAGCTATTGGTGGATTAATACTCGTCTTCGTTGAAGAGGAAATCCTCCTTAGTGGGATAGTCGGGCCATACGTCCTCAATGGTTTCGTAGATTTCACCGTCTTCTTCCAATTCTTGAAGGTTCTCAACCACTTCCATCGGTGCGCCCGAGCGCATGGCATAGTCGATGAGTTCGTCTTTCGTGGCGGGCCAGGGAGCGTCTTCGAGCTTAGTGGCCAATTCCAATGTCCAATACATAGTTATTGTGAGTTTAAGTTTGCTTTTATTTTAAGGATAGTTCATCGATGTGCTGCAAAGGTTACGGCCTTATTTACCCATCTGGCCACGACTTCTTACGTGACCCTTTATTTTTATTGCGGGCAAAAATACATTTTTTCTGCAAATGGAAGGCTTCTATCTTATTTTTTTTTCGTTAAGGCCTAGCAAAAAGTGGATTTTTAAGGCTAGAGCCTATCTTTTTCTAGATAGTGGGGATATTTTTTTTATCTCACCGTAAGTTCTGCGAAGTCGGTGATTAGTAATAATTCACCACGTAGTGTGCGCGCTGCAACTGGGGATGGTTTATCACGATGCCAAAATCGTAGAGGTCGAAAGCGATTTGTGCGTTAGGGTGGGCTAGGAGTTGCCGCCAAGCGGCTTTGTTTTTTCCGCCTACGTGGGTCAGCATGAGCATAGCTCCCTCGGGCAATTCTGCTATTAGATGGTGAGCTTGCGTGGGCCACTCCTCGTTGGCCACCACGAGTTGTGGACGGGAAGCCGTGGGCGAAAGCTGACTGTGCTTGCTGCCAGCTTGTATAAACCGACACACGGGGTGGGAAGGGGGATAGCCCACGAGGAGAACTCGCTGCGGATGTTGAAAGTTGGCCAAGCGAAAGAGTAGTTTGCAGTCCTTCAACCGCAAGCTGCCCCACTCCGCTCGATGCACTTGATAGAAATGGCGAAGCGAGGCATAGGCATAGTAAGTGCCTTGATTGTAGACCACGTCGGTCACGAAGGTGAAGGCAAAGGGCGAGTGAATGCCATAGCCACGACGATGGCGGAAACGCAACAACCATGTGAGAAACCTATGCTTCATTTATTTACCTAAATTTTCTACTTATCTTCGTTTTCAACGAAGAGGTGGTCTTCTAAAAAGCGGCCTACGCCATCTTCATCGTTCGACAAGGTGACAAAGTTGGCCTGAGCGCGCACCTCGGGGGCGGCATTGGCCATGGCCACACCGCAAGCGGCTAAGCGCAACATGGAGAGGTCGTTGTAGCCATCGCCAAAGGCCCAAAGGTCGGCTGGCGAGAGCCGTAAGTGAGCCAATAAGCGCAGTAGCGACTGCGCCTTGTCGATGCCCTTGGCCACTAGCTCCACAAAGAACGGGGCTGAACGATACACCTCTATCTCCGTGCCTACCATTTCCCTCAGTTGCTGCTCTGCCTGAAGCATGTCGTCGGGATGGCCCGTGAGCAAGAGTTTGGTGGGTTCCGCATCAAGCTTTTCAAGCAAGTTTTCTACTTGGCACAAGGGCATTTGGTTGATGCGGCTCTCCTCGAGTGAATACTCATTGGGAGGTAGTTCGGTCAGAATCTGCTGACCCGAATAGCCCAGCAAGGCGAAGCCATGAGAGCGGGCATATTGATGGAGTCGGGGCAACACCGAGGCGGGCAAATGGGCTGAGAATAGCTGCTCCTTGGTGTGCCAATCCACAATTTTTCCACCATTGTAGGAGAGCAGATAGCCGCCACGCTCTTCTAGTTCTAAACATTTGGCCACGGGGGCGATGCCGTAGGTGGGGCGGCCCGAAGCCAACACGATGGTGGCTCCTTGCTCTTGGGCTCGAAGCAATGCGTTGCGGGTGAGGGGGGTGACTTGCTTTTGGCTATTGGTGAGGGTGCCGTCGAGGTCGAGGGCTATTACGGTCTTCATCTTTATCCTATTTGTTTATTATCATTTCGAGGCTACGGGGGAACTCCTATATATATAAGGTGTAATTTTAAAAAATACTCCCCACATTAAGTAGCCTTCACTTGCTAGTTAGAGCTGCATGCATCTTTTTACCTCCCACATCACGATGCCAGCGGTGACGCTGACGTTCATGGAGTGTTTCGTGCCATACTGTTCAATTTCGAGGGCTTGGTGGCAAGCATCGACCACCGACTGCTGCACGCCCTTCACCTCGTTGCCCAACACAAGGGCATAGCGTTGCGAGGGCGAGAATTGATAGTTGCCCAGCTTAAGGCTTCCCTCCACTTGCTCCACGGCCAACACGGTGTAGCCAGCCGCCTTGAGTTCGTCGACGGCTTGCAACGTGTCGGCATAGTAACTCCAGGCCACGGAGTCCTCAGCCCCGAGTGCCGTCTTATGAATTTCGGCTGAGGGGGGAGTGGCGGTGATGCCACAAAGGTAAACGCCTTGCAAGCGGAAGGCATCGGCCGTGCGCAACACGCTGCCCACGTTGTGCAGCGAGCGCACATTGTCTAACACCACCACGAGGGGCAACTTCTCGGCAGCCTTGAAGCCAGCCACATCCAAGCGGTGCATTTGCTCAACGGTGAGTTTCTTCATTTGATTCTAAGTAACGAGTCAATATAGTCTTTATATAAATTACCCAATGCGGATTATTTAAGTGGAATCTAACGACAATAGCTGACAATGGGAGACAATAGGCTTCGCCATGCAGAGATTTCGTATGCCTTGTCAAGGCAAGAGATTGTCAGCTATTGTCGTTGAAAAAAAAATCTCCTTCACAATAGAAAGCCTTTTCATTTAGTTTAGGGAAGTCCTTAAAGAGTTGCATTTGTCGTTTGACACTGTTGTAGCTACTTATAAAGTTATTCCTGAGCATATACTTATTGATTGTTTTAGGCCACAAAGTTACTAATTTTTTCCTTCTTCGCCCTGCGTAAAGCCCTGTTGATAACCCTGTGAAGAAGTTGTGAATAACGTGTGGAACAGCTTGTTGACAACGCTCTGCCTTAAGCCGTTTCCTGCCAACTACAGCTATCCACAACTTTACAGCCTTTTCAACGGCAAAATAACAGCTCAGTCTACGGATTTCGGCCCTCCCCAACATACTTTTTTTTGCGCAATAGTAGTTTTCCACAGCCTGTGTATAATTCGCCCCCTATCCCCTTTAGATCCATTATTATAAGCTAGTTTTTCCTAGTTAGGCGTTGTGGAAACTATTGTGAATAAACGCACACACGATGTGGAGAACGAAATGAGCAAACAAGAGGGCGAGAAAGTTTCCACACTTTCCACAAACAATAATAACCAACATAGGTAACTTCTTTTTTTATACTAAGTAAAAGAAAGAAGAATGTATAGTGAATTATTTTATTCGGGTTGGGGAATGTGGAAAAACAAGAAAAGGAGCAAAAAATTGGAGGCGATGCATCCTCGCGTCGGCTTGGGAAAGAAACGCAAGAAGAGTGCTACTTGAAAAAATCTAGGAGTTATAATTATGATAATACTATAACTCCTTGCGTTTCTACTTGCGCCAATGCGGGGATGCGTCGGTGCCAATTTTTTGCTACTTTTTTTCTTGAAAATATACAGACAAAAAAAACCTGCACATCATAAGGAACTATGATGTACAGGCGCACTTTTTTTAGATTTTCCTTATCGCCTCACGGCGTAAGCACTCCTTTGATTTTCTGGAAAGACAACGACTTCCAGAAAGGAGAGGGATGAATACATATGTATATATATATTGAAACACCACCGTGTACACTGCTTCATCC
>CAVFOF010000043.1:0-3387 GCA_963623895.1 bacterium | reverse complement strand
ACCTATTACTATGAAAAACACGTGGCAAATATACGTACTATTTTTTAATCGTGCAACTTTTTTTTCGTGGAAAATGCAATAACTTTGCGTTATTCTATAAAATGTCCCCTTCTTCCGTGCCTCACATATTGCATTCCTCGCTGCGGAAAAGCCTGTTTACACAAGCTCGAAAATTCTTCGATAACGACGAAGCCAGCGAAGACGCCGTACAGGAAACCCTGCTACGGCTTTGGATGGTTCGCAGCCAAATAGAGGGTGGAGAAGAGGGGGTGAAAAAGCTCGCACTGCGCATACTTAAAAACTACTGCGTGAGCCAATGGCGCAAGCAAAAGCAAGCCGAAGTGTTCACACAGTGGGAAATGCACACCCAAAGCGAGGCCACCCACCTCAACGGTGAAACCTTGGCCGAGTGTGACGAAAGCACGCGCCGCTTGCAAGCCGCCCTCAACGCTTTGCCCGAGAATGAGCGGCGCGTGTTCGTGCTTAAACAAATGGAAGAGGTGGAGAATGAAGAGGTGGCTCAAGCGTTGGGCATAAAAGAGCACAGCGTGCAAACCCTTTTGGCGCGAGCCCGCCGAAGGCTTGCCGAAAACCTCGGCCTAAAAGTGCCCAAACCTCGAAGAGGTAACTCAAGGGAATAAAAAGGTGGGGATTATCAATCACCACCAGTTGTTTATTAATAAGGAAAAAGAAAAAACATGAAACTAGAATACCTCATAGAACTTTACCTAAACGCCACCGCCACCCCCGCCCAAGAAAGGGAGTTGCGCCAGCGTTTGCTCCAAGGAGAAGCCCTCCCCTCAGAGTTAGAGCCACTGCGCCCTCTCGTCTGTGCCGACCTAAACACTTTATTACCTAGCCTGCAGCCCGACGCCATCTTATCTACTCCCGATGAAGCGGCCACCTTTGATGCCGTGGTAAAAAAGCGTCGGCGCAAGTATTGGCTCGTAACGTGGAGTCTACCGATTAGCGTTGCCGCCGTGGTGGCCGTGGTGCTTGTGCTTTTCCATGGCAACGAAGTGGGCGAACCCAATCAGCCCACCTCAGTCCTTATCGCCCAGTCAGCCCCCGCTACTCCCCATTCAACCATAGAGGCGCAGCCGCAGTCGGCTCAGTCCTCGTGTTCCACGGCACAAGCTTCAGTGGTGGGTAGCCGCCAATCGCAGAGGCTCATGAGTTCGAACGGGCGTGTGGAGAAACTAGCTAGCCGTCGCTCACAAGCAGAGGAGACGGAGGCTAGTTGGGCCACGACAAACGAAAGCAAAGCCGCCCCGATGGTCGCTCAAGCCGCAGGGCAAGAAGTGGCGGCAAAGCCGCTCAACGAAGAAGCCGAACCGAGCGAGCACATCGAAACACGCATCAACCGCCACCGCCACATTGCTCCCATCAACCACGACGGACTTGTGGCTATGCAATAAAAAAAATCCTCCATCCACCTCACAGCTTATGAAACGAACCCTTATCCTCATTCTTCCCCTATTGCTGCTGCCCCTTACCCTTCAGGCGCAGCAAAGCATCATTCGCTACATGGTGAGCCAAATGAAGGAGACCTGGAGCGAGGGCTACATGTACACCCTCGGTGTGACCACCGACCGCACGCACCCCCACCTCGCCTATCGTAGCGAGAACTATCGCATCTGTCTCGACGCCCACACCACGGCAGCCAATGTGCGCCAAACCATGAAGCAACTCTTCGACGAGGAATTCGACGATGCCTCGCGAGCCGACCACTATCGCACCACACAGGGCGACACCCTAAGCTACACGCTACTCTATAACTGGCCCGCTGACGCTCCAACTCCCAATCGAGCCCGCGTGTTGGCCGTTGGCAACCATGCGTTCAACGACCAAGACTATAAGGGTATAGCCATTCTTGATGCCGACGCTGAGGGGCTAGCCCTCTTCGCTAGTAGCAGCGAATGCATGAAGCTCACCACCCCTCCCACTGATACTCAATTCGCCCCCATCAAGGCCACGCTCCAGGCGCTCACCGATAGCCTCACGACCCAAGCCGACAGCGTGAGCTATAGTGGAAAAAAAGGCAATTTTATGTTGCTCACAGGCTTTGGCTCTACCATCACCCAGGGAGAGCGGCTCACGCTAAGCCCCGCCACTGAGCAACACTACGAGCAGCTGAAGGCCGCTATGAAGGCTTGCGTGTGTTGGCAGACCACCTCCTATTACACCGAATACCAACCCATGGCCTACCTCACCAACGGAGCTTCCAACGAAGGGTATGCCGTGAGCTACGACCCCGCCACCCGTCGGCTCTATTTGCTCCACTTTCATAGCAACCAGCGAGGCGAACTCGCCGTGCCCTGGTGTTGGACCACCTGCACCCGCTACGACAATCAAGTGGTAGAAGGCACGGAACAGCCGCTACGCACTTCGGGAGTGAAGCAAATGCCCGTCTATCGCTCCTTACAGTAAGCAATCACTCGCTTTTAGCCTCAATTCCCTCATGGAGAGTTGAGGCTATATTTTTACCCTTAACCTTATTCTTTGCTGGGAAAATTCAGCAAGCAAAGTCCCCAATCTGCAAAGCGCAGTTACAAACCTGTTGTAAATACGCCCTAGTAGGCCGATGGTGGAAATAAAATGCGTTAAAACTTTTTTCGTGCACCAACTTTTTCGTACTTTTGCCGTGGTAAAGCAGGGCACGTTTGCTGCGTGTCAGCTATGCCAAAAACAAAGTAAACATTTTTATTAATTAATAAATCATCATGGCAACATTAGATTTAACCAAGTACGGCATCACTGGCGTTACTGAAATCTTGCACAACCCCTCATACGAGCAACTCTTTGAGGAAGAAACCAAAGCTGGTCTCGAAGGCTTTGAAGTAGGTAAAGAAACAGAACTCGGTGCCGTCAACGTAATGACAGGTATCTACACAGGCCGCTCACCTAAGGATAAGTTCATCGTAATGGACGAAAACTCTAAGGACACGGTTTGGTGGACTACTCCCGAATACCCCAACGACAACAAACCCGCCTCACAAGAAGCTTGGGCTGCCGTTAAGGAAATTGCAAAGAAAGAGCTCTCTAACAAGCGCCTCTTTGTAGTAGACGGTTTCTGTGGTGCCAACAAGGAAACTCGCATGGCTGTGCGTTTCATCGTTGAAGTAGCATGGCAGGCTCACTTCGTAACTAACATGTTCATCCGCCCCACAGCTGAAGAACTTGAAAGCTTCGAGCCCGACTTCATCGTTTACAACGCATCAAAGGCTAAGGTTGAAAACTACAAGGAACTCGGCCTCAACTCTGAGACTGCCGTTGTCTTCAACATCACTAGCCGCGAGCAAGTAATCATCAACACTTGGTATGGTGGCGAAATGAAGAAGGGTATGTTCTCTATGATGAACTACTACAACCCCCTCAAGGGCATCG
>CAVFOF010000042.1:0-13842 GCA_963623895.1 bacterium | reverse complement strand
GAGTTTCCACTTGCGCCGACGCGGGGACGCGTCGCCCCCAATTTGTTGATAATTTGTGGTGGGGTAGTGAAAACTATTAGGCCACTACTTACGCACTAATCGGCGGATAGGAAAAACGATTAGGCGGCTGCGAAAAAGCTTGTCAGCTAGAGCGTTAACGTAAACGATTGGAAATATTTATTTGCGCAAGTAAACAAAAATTAGCTTATTAATAGCCTCAATGCGCAAGGCGAAAATGAATAATTATTCATTTTCGATGAATCGAAAAAATATAAACGTTTATATAAACTTTCCCGAGCGAAAAAGCGGGTAAACACACTCCCCTATAACTTTAGTAGCAGTAAATGCTGTTACTTGCACTTTTGCTTTCACTTCCGTTGAATATCAAATCGTTCGCGAGTGTAAGCAGCAAAACAATCTGCCTACATTCATTGCTTTTCTCTTAGAAAGTTGCTTACACTTGCTCCCGATTTTATATAAACGTTTATATAAACTTTCAGATGGAGAAACTGCATAATTATGCAATCACAATGAATAATTATGCAGTGCAAGCAGTCCCCTCATTTTGTGCAAGTAAGTGCAAGCGAGTGCAAGCAAGTAAAAAATTGCTTGCACTCATGAACGTGTTGATAATCAGTGTGAGTGCAAGCAGTTAGTGCAAGCAACAGCAAATGGGGATGCAAACTTTTAAGTGGTATAACGATTCATTTTTAAACTCCCAATCCTCGTTTTTTTTAAACGAATGAAGAAATATGGAGGCAAGTAAAGAATAACTGTTAAATCAATCTAATTTCAGACTTACGTCTCAAAAAGCGTTTGAGTAAGAAAGTGAGGAAGTAGGGGAGGGTATAGAATGCCCCGTTGAAGCCAATGTTCTTCTTGCAAAGTTTAATGCCATATTTAATGTCAGGATATTTCCCGTCCTGCGCAGTCAGTTTGGTGAGCGATCTAGTGGCATTGTCGTTGGCCTTAACCTCCACGGGAATTAACGAAGTCATGTCTCTGACGAAGAAATCCATCTCGAGGGTCGGCTTATCGTTGCGATAGAAGTAGAGTCCGTAGCCTTGTTTCACTAGCATGTCGGCCACTACGTTCTCATAGATAGCCCCCTTGTAAGTGCCGTAGTTTTTGTTTATGCGTAGATCTTCTTGCGATTCCTCGTCGAGCGAGGCCACTAGTAGCCCCGTGTCTTTATAATAGAGTTTGTAGGTCTTAGGGTCGTAGTTGCCTTTTAGTGGTAGAGCCACTTGCGATAAGCAATAGCACACGTTGATGATGCCTGCATCTTTCAGCCATTCCATAGTGCCTACATACTCTCTATTTCTAGCCCCATGCGCAATCTTGCTGATTTGGAATTTTTTGTTTTCTTGTCCGAGAAAAATGGTGACGTGGTCGTAGACATTTTTAATCTTCCCCTTGTCTAGCCCTTGCGCATATTTAGTGATGTCCTCCTCGTAGTCGAGTAGCAATTGTCGCTGCATGGCGAGCGTGCCACCGAAGTGGCTATTCGTCACGAAATGGTTGACCACAGCGGGCATTCCCCCTATGGTCATATACTCTCGGAAGATGGTCTCTAGCGTGTTCATCTCTAGCTCAGACAACGGCTTGAGTTCGCACATTTTGCTGAAAAGTCGGTCGATGAACGCTTCGTTGTAGCCCTTAGCCCATAGAAATTCCTCAAAGTCCATGGAGTGCATAGTGTAGTCTTCTTTGTAGCCCACGCTGTTCGATTCTATCTCTCGATAGTTGATGCCCATCATCGACCCTGAGCAAATCACGTCGTATCGTCCGTCTATTTTGAAAGCCTTAAGGCTCGTGGCACAGGCAGGGCAGTCCTGCATTTCGTCGAAGAAGAGGAGGGTGTTGCCAGCTTCTAGCTCAATCTCGGGACTAATGAGCGTGAGATTGCTCATAATGCTTTCCACCTCGTAGCCATCATCGAAAATGGCCTTATACTTTTGTTGCAACACAAAGTTGATGGCCACCACATGCTTGTAGTTGCTTTGGGCAAACTGCATGATTGAGGCCGTCTTGCCCACTTGTCTAGCCCCCTTCACGATGAGTGGCTGATGGTCGGGTCGTTCCTTCCATTCTTTGAGGAAGAAATCTATTTTTCTCTTTAATAGCTTCATACTCAGTCGGTTTGATGGGCGAAGATAACGCTTTATCACAAAATTCCTAGCTTTTTGCGGCGAAAAATCACAAAATTCCACGCTTTTTGAGCTGAATAATCACAAAATTCCAAGAATTGGAGTGAAATCTAGTCGTTGAATCCCTCGGCACCGACTAGCATAAAGGCGGGTGAAGCAGATTTTCAGAATTGCCCAATAGCCTGACCAATTCGTTTCATTATCACCCAATTACAAAAAATTATAACACATAAATTGGTCGGTACAACAAAAAGGCGTATTTTTGCAGCAAATTTGCATAAAAGAGCCTTACAATGCTTACGCTCTGCCATGCAGCAACCAAGAAATCAACCAAAATGAAAGCTAAAAAACTATTTCTCGTAATGCTCCTCTTTTGGGGCGTGATGGGCGGTGTGTTCGCACAGTTGCCCTCAGTAAAGCTGAAAGATATTAACGGCAAAACCGTGGACACTGCCACGCTCTCAAACGATGGCAAGCCCTTTATCATCAGTTTCTTCGCCTCTTGGTGTAAGCCTTGCAACCGCGAACTTAAGGCTATCAACGAGGTTTACCCAGATTGGCAGGACGAAACAGGCGTGCGCCTCGTGGCCATCAGCATCGACGAAGCACAAAATGCGCAGAAGGTGAAGCCCATGGTGGATGCCGCTGGATGGGAATACCAAGTGTTGCTCGACCCCAACTCCGACTTCCGTCGTGCTATGGGTGTAAACATGATTCCCCACGTGTTCGTAATCGATGGCAACGGCAAAATTGCTGAAAGCCGCAGCGGATACACCGAAGGTGGCGAACAGCACCTTATCGAAAAGGTAAAGGAACTGATTGGTGCTAATAAGTAACTGAGGTTACATATTTAAACGAGAACGGGCTGAAAGCCCAACTTGCACCTAGCCCAGGGCAACGCTCTGGGTGAAGGATGTAGCGAGAATGCGCCCTGAAAGGACAAAAGCATTCTTGAACATCACACGCTTTTGCCCTTGCATACTGTTTTTCCCTAACTCAGAAACGCAATAAGCAGTTTATAGCGCAATAATGAAAAAGCCTAGGGAGCGAGAGAGATTAGCCTATTGCCCCCAAGGCTTTCAGCATAGCTAAACACGCACGTGGAGTAGGTGGAGCATGGAAATGGGTTCTCAGCACACACTACTTGCGCATACATTCGTATTGATATTAACAAAATAAGATGAAACACTACGCCGCCCTTACGGCCGTGGCATTGCTTAGTGCTCTTTCGCCCCTCGGCGCAATGGCACAAAGCGAGAGCAATGCCTCATCAAACACCAACGACGCAAAAAAGTTTACCCTTCACGGTAGCATTCAAAGCGACGTGCTCACCCTGCCTAGCGAGGACAATCAGATAGGTACGGGCAAGTACGACGACAAGTTTATGACCAACACCTACGCCGAGCTCCACTTGCTCAACAAGTACTTCCAAGCCGGCGCACGCTTTGAATACCTCGATCACCCCATGCCCGGATTCGAAAACGACTTCAAGGGATGGGGCGTTCCCTATTTCTACGTAAAGGGCAACTACAAGTGGGCCGAACTCACCTTGGGCGACTTCTACGACCAGTTTGGCTCGGGTATCATCTTCCGCACCTACGAAGAGCGTTCGCTCGGCATCGACAATTCGCTGCGAGGCGCACGTCTAGCTCTGAAGCCTTATAAAGGAGTCAACATCAAACTGCTTGGCGGCCAGCAACGCTACTATTGGCGTCACCGCAACCTCGATAGCTGTTCGCCCTGGACGTGGGGCGGCGACCTCGAACTCAACGTGGATCAGTGGGTGAAGCGAATGGACGAGAGCGACATGCGCCTCACCCTAGGCTTCTCGGCCGTGAGCAACCATGCGGGCAAGACGGAGAGCGACATCTACGTGAGCCGCAGCACGGGCGAAGTGGACCCTTTGACGAATAAGGAGATTATGGGCACCTACAAGCTCAACATGCCGAGCGACGTGGCCGCCTTCGACGTGCGTGCCAACTTGCAAAAGGGCGGCTTCAACCTCTTGGCCGAGTATGCTTGGAAAACGCAGAACCCCTCGAGTGCCAACAACTACACGTTTAAGCGTGGCAAGACGCTCCTCTTGTCGGGCTCCTACTCTAAGCGCGGCATGAGCCTCTTGCTGCAAGCCAAGCGCAGCGAGGACATGTCGTTCCGCTCACGCAGCACCATCGACAAAGCCTCTACGGCTTGCTACATCAACCACCTGCCCGCCTTCTCCATGCAGCACACTTACGCTTTGGCCTCGCTCTATCCCTACGCCACGCAGATGACGCCGGGCGAATGGGCCTTCCAGGGCGAGTTTGGCTACAACTTTAAGCGTCGCACAGCACTGGGCGGCCGCTACGGCACGAACTTCAAGCTCAATGCCTCGCACATTCGTGGCATCGGAGCTAAGGACGGCAGCGACTTGAGCGAAAACACCATCGGCGGCAACGGACTCTACTATCCCTTCTTCAAGATGAATACGGGCGTGTACTATCAGGACATCAACGTGCAGGTGGAGAAGAAACTCACCAAGCAGTTTAAGCTCAACCTCATGTATGCCCGCCAACGCTACAACCAATACGTAGTGGAAGGTCACGGCGACAAGGCCATCAAGAGCAACATCTTCGTGGTGGAGGGTAAATATCAGTTCAACCACCGCTTCACCTTGCGCGGCGAAGCGCAATATTTGCACACGAAGCAAGACCAGGGCGACTGGTGGTATGGCCTATTGGAACTCTCCGTATTGCCCAACTTCATGTTCACCATCAGCGACCAATACAACGCCAACGTGCCGATGCATGCCGACGACGGCTCAGAGGTGGAAGGCACGAATAAGGTGCACTACCTTATGGGCAGCGTCACCTTCACCCACCGATCCCACCGCTTGCAAGTGGGCTACGGCAAAACGCGTGCCGGCTACAACTGCTCGGGCGGCGTGTGCCGCTACGTGCCCGCCTCAAAAGGCGTGCAAGCCTCCTACACGTTCAACTTCTAATCCCCACTTCAGCTACATCACATAATGAAACTATATCATACCCTTCTTCTCGGCCTTTCCCTCTTTGCAGCCGCTAGTTGCAGCGAGATAGACGAGAGCGGCCGCTTCGACGGCCCCTTCACCGTGGAAGCGAAAAAGAACGTGCTCGTGGAGGACTTCACCGGGCAAACTTGCACCAACTGCCCCTTGGCCAACGAAGAGATGGCCAACATCGTTAGCAACTACGGCGCTGACCGCGTGATAGCCGTGAGCATACATGGCGGCTCAAACTCGCTGCGCGAAGATGGTAATAAGTACGGATTGGCCAACGTGCAAGGCTACACCTACATCAGTCAGCTAGGTCTCACCTCCTTCCCGAAAGGACGCGTCGACCGTCAAGGCAGTTTCATCGACTTCGAACAGTGGGATGCCGAGATATTCAATCGTTTCAAACACGACTACAACATCCAGCTTAGCATTGACAACGCAGCCACTAGTTTCAACTGGGCCGACAGCACCCTCACCGTGAAAGTGGACGTGGAGAACCAAGGCGAAAGTCTTGTAACGGGAAAACTGCAAGTGTGGCTCACCGAAAGCGACATCGTAGCTCCGCAATACCAAACCGACGGAAAGATTGACATGAACTACACGCATAAACACGTGTTCCGCCATAGCGTCAACGATTTCGACGGCGAGGAAATCACGCTCGGCGTGGCTTCCGCCGAAAGCAAAACCTACACCTACACCTTCCCTGGCGTGGCCAACATCAAGAACAAAACAACTTGGCAACCCGCCAACATGCACTACGTGGTCATCTTCTACAACGAGCAGAACGGCGTGATGCAGGTAATCGAACGCGGCCTACTCAGTGCGGACGCAGAATAAGCCACTTCGTTTCAAACAACGCATAAAACCAACACATTATTATAATATGAAGAAAATCTTTACCCTCGTAATGATGGCTGCAGCCTTTGCCGCTACAGCCTCGGCACAGATTAAAGTGACCTGCAACGGCGAAGAACTCACCAACAACAAGGTGCTCACCTTCTATGCTGAAGACAACGGCATTGGCGAGATTAAGGCTGGACCCGAACTCGACCCCACCTTCACCAACGTGAGCGACGAAACGCAAACGGTAGAGGTGGAAGTGAACGCTGGCTTGGGATACCAAGGAAAAGGCCTTAACTGGTGTGGCGTTACTACGGCTTGCGCCGACATCATTGGTTCAAGCGAAACGCGCTCCGTCGACCTCAAGCCCGGCGATTCAGTCCCGATGAAGCTTCACGGCGTGTTCGAAGAAGGCGAATACAGCCAATACACAGCCCGCGTCACCGTGTGGGTTGACGAAACCACCAAGGTGCTACAGTTTATCGAAAAGTTCATCTACTCCGACCCCGCAGCCGTGAGCCAAGTGAGCGTGGCCGACGGCAAAGTGATGGTGTCGGGCGGTACGCTCCACTACACTTTCGGCGCAGCCAAAGCTCGCACCCTGAGCGTGTATAGCACCGACGGCAAACTCGTGAAGAGCGTAGCCCTCAGCGACGCTAGCGGCGAAGTAGCCCTCAGCGGTTTGCAACAAGGCGTCTACGTGTACACCCTCACTGCTGGTGCAGAAAAGGAAGCTAACGGCAAGTTCTTGTTGAAGTAATTGCGTACGCTCCTAAATAATAAGCAAATACATTCTTCTCACCTATAAGAAAGAGAAATAATGAAACACTTTTTACTTGCAATGGCCGCCGCAGCCTGCTTGTGCGGCACTGCTACAGCCCAAGTGGCCAACCACCTCAAGCTGAGCCAAAAACCACAGTTCACCACTCGCCTTAGCCCCAAGACCGCTTGCGGCAGCGAGAAAGTGGCTCTCCCCTTCGCCCCCAAAGCCAAAATGACCACCAAAGCCGTGATGGCCGACGACGAGAGCGAAGCCGTAACCAACACCTTCCGTAGCGGAAAAATCTTGAGCTACTTTACAACCGTTTATGGCCTCGACCAAATGGCAGCCATTCCCACGGGGCTCTCAGCCGACGACGTAACAAGCGCTGGCTTCACGGGCTGGGGCTATGGTGCTTACTATCCCATGGAACTGCTGAGCCGCTACTGGGGCAACACCATTACGCGCATCAACATCTACGCTTGGAACGCCAACTATAGCGACACCCGTGCCTTCATCGCAAAGCAAGCAAGCAACGGCACCATGCAAATGCTTTGGGAAAAGGACATCACGCTCAAGGCTAACGAAGGCGGTAACCTCGCTTCGGCTTCTGTAGAGTGCGACTACGAACTGCCTATCAGCACCGACGGCTTGTTCATTGGCTGGTGCGCCGGTAGCGCAAGCTACGCTAGCTCCGACACGCAAGCCTCTTCTAATGGCATCATCGCCACTCTCTGCCCCGATAGCACGGGTGCGGGCTACGATGGCATCTTCTTCGTGAGCGATGAAAACAGCAATGTGTATGTAGGTAGCCAGCTCTCTTATGCCAATAGTTCGGTTATCAACCCTATCTTCTCCGTAACTGAAGGCGACAAGGGTGTACAACTAGAGGATGCAGCTGTAGTTTACGTTGATCACGCTCGCGGCTATGCTGGCAAACAGGGTCGTTGCAACGTGCAAATCATGAACCTTGGTCTCGACTCTATCACGAGCATTCGTTACAAATTTACAAGTGCAAAGCAAGGCGAACTGCGTAACTACACGTTGCCCGAGCCTCTCCAATACATGAACACGGCTCAGCTCTACTTGCCCGTCACACTGCCCCTCACTGAAGGCTATTACGACGGCAAGTTCAGCATCGAAAAGGTGAACGATGTGGAAGACCAATTCGCCTTCTACACTGATAACGAAGACAGCACCAAGTTCATCAGCTTCACAAAGGGCTACAAGCGCGTGCCCGTGGTGGAAGAATTCACTAGTCTGGGTTGCTCTAACTGCATCTTCGGCATCCCTGGCTTGAAGAACGCTACCGACTCGGTGAACGGCCGCATCGTGACCATCGCTCCCCATGTAACCTATGGTCGCACTGAGGACGAACACATCCTCGACGAATACGATGAACTCTTCTACAACTTCGGCTTCAGCAGCTTGCCCACTACGCTCGTTAACCGCGAATACACCTCCGACCCCTACTACGAGCTTCCCTCACTCGTGAAGACCCTCTCTTCACAAGATTGCGAGGCTAGCGTAGGCCTTAACTGCAAGAAGAGCTTGCAAGGCATCAAGGTGAGTGCCACGGTGAATTTCACCACTCCCGCTCCCGACAGCCAATACTCCTTGGCTTGCGTAGTGACCGAAGACGGCATCTCGGCTAGCCAAGCTAACGTTTTGGCTATGGCTTATCAGCAATATGGCGAAGAGACTACAACCAACTACTACGGCAACTTCGACGACCTCGTAGAACTGATGAAGACGCCTATCGATAAGAATGGTTACAGCACCGTGACACTCGACCACGTGGCTCGTGTTACTGCCAATCTCGATGGCACCGACGGCACTTACGCTCTCACTGGCATCACTCAAAACGTGCCCGTCACCTTCGACTTCCCCACTATCAAGACGAAGAACATTAGCAACTCTGCTAACGCCAACGTTGCCGTGCTCTTGATTGATAACTCTACGAACAAAATCATTACTGCACGCCAAGTAGCTCTCGGCTCTGAGGCTGAATTGGAAGAAGCCGTAACTGGCGTAAACGACGCCGTAGCCGACAGCAGCGAACCCGTAGCCGACATCACCGCCAAGAACGGTGCATTCACCGTGAAGGCCAATGGTGCCGTAGCAAGCGTTTACAACGCTGAAGGCCGCCTCGTAAGCAGTGCCACCGTTGACGGCGAAGCTTCTCTGCCCACCTTCGGTAAGGGTGTGTTCATCATCCGTGTGACGAAGGGTAACCACACTACTACAGAGAAGGCTGTGTTCTAAGAATAGAGTCTGACACACAAAGTAATTATAAGAAAGAAGGAGTAGCACTTTTTGTACTACTCCTTCTTTTTAGCTATTGGCCATTATGAGTTATTGGTTATTGCCATGTTGATTTTTTATTCCATCCATTAGGAAATCCCATGGCTGAAACATCCACACTCGGATATTTATTCAGAAGAGACAGAAGCGCAACGTTAAATTCTTGCTTATAATTCATAGAGTCAAGCCAATAGGCAATAACACACAATACGGCGTATAAACGATTTGAATCGATGGTCTGAGCATTACTTATCCATGTGCTGCGCAGACGAATAATTTTCTCTGACATTTTCTGTATTTTCTCTTGTATAAAAGGACTTAAACGGATTTGACCGTGATTGAAAAGCACAAATATTTTAGAAACACTTGCAAAACTCCCTGCGAAGTGCTACCTTTGCATAGCATGGCTCACTGCGCTGCATAGAGAGCTAAGCACACGAAGCCGTGCAACGAAACGAATTCTATACACAAACAAAAATCGAAATATGCTCGACGTAAAGAAATGCCTCAGCGACTGCGAGGACAAAATGGACATGAGCGTGATGCACCTCGAAGACACGCTCGCTCAAATCCGTGCCGGTAAGGCCAACGTACACATCCTCGACGATTTGCGCGTCAACTCCTACGGCTCAATGGTGCCCATCAACAACGTGGCAGCCATCACCACCCCCGACTCGCGCACCATTGCCATCAAGCCTTGGGAAAAGTCGATGTTCCACATCATCGAAAAAGCCATCATCGACTCCACCATCGGCATTATGCCCGAGAATAACGGCGAAATCATCCGCCTAGGCATTCCTCCCCTCACCGAGGACCGACGCAAGCAGCTCACCAAGCAGTGCGCTAAGGAAGCCGAAGAGGCCAAAGTGGCCGTGCGCAACGCTCGCCGCGACGGTATCGACAAGTTGAAGAAGGCCATCAAGGACGGCTTGTCGGAAGACGTGGAGAAGGACGCTGAGGGCGACTTGCAGAAAATCCACGACAAGAAGATGAAGCGCATCGAGGAAATCCTTGCCGCTAAGAACAAAGAAATCATGACAGTTTAATCCACAAAAACTGACATGGGGCAGAAACGCTGAAAGGACGAACTAAGGAAGGGAATAGGCACGCACTCGGGCTCTTGAGGCACAGACTCTCAATTGACGGCAGCGTCCCTATTCTCCACCCTAGTTCGCTCTTTTCGTAATTACGCTCCTCCCACGGAAAGAAGAAAAGTAAATGCACGGAAAAGTAGTAAAAAGCACCGGCAGCTGGTATGTGGTGCGAACCGACGAAGGCGAACTCATAGAATGCAAGGTGAAAGGCAACTTCCGCCTACGCGGCATTCGCTCCACCAACCCCGTGGCCGTGGGCGATGGGGTGACGCTCACCGAGCAAACCAACGACAGCGGGAGCAATGAGAAGGTAGCCTTTATCACCGAAATCGACGAGCGACGCAACTACATCATCCGCAAAGCCTCGAACCTCTCGAAGCAAAGCCACATCCTCGCCGCCAACGTGGATCAGGCCTTGCTGATGGTCACCGTGGCGCAACCCGAAACGAGCACCACCTTCATCGACCGCTTCCTAGCTTCGGCCGAAGCCTACCGCGTGCCAGTGTGCATTGCTTTCAACAAAACCGACTCGCTGCAGCCCGAAGAGCAGGCCACAGTGGACTACTTGAGGCACATCTACACCGAGATGGGCTACCCTTGCTTCGTCATCTCCGCCCTCGAAAACCGTGGCATTGAGCCGCTTATGGAGCAACTGCAAGGCAAGACCACGTTGCTAGCCGGCCATTCGGGCGTAGGGAAATCCACCTTGCTCAACCTGCTCATCCCTACAGCCGAAGCACGCACCGCACAGGTTTCCGACGCTCACGGCACGGGCATGCACACCACCACTTTCAGTGCGCTCTACGAAATGCCACACCACGAAGGGGCACTCATCGACGTGCCAGGGGTGAAGGGCTTCGGCACATTCAACATGGAGCCCGAAGAAGTGGCGCACTACTTCCGCGACATTTTCAAAATCTCCGCCCAATGTCGCTTCAACAATTGCACCCACACCCACGAACCAGGATGTGCCGTGCTCGAAGCACTCAACAACAACGGCTTAGCTCCCTCACGCTACGCCTCCTACCTCTCGATGCTCGACGATAAAGAGGAAGGAAAATACCGAGCCGCTTTCTAGAAATACCGAGCCTCTTTCTAGAAATACCGAGCCGCTTTCTAGAAATACCGAACCGCCTTCAAGAAAGGGAGCGACACAAACACACCTTGTTATATCCTCAATAATACCCATACAAACACACCTATCGCTATGACTATCATCATTATCCTTGCCGTGCTAGCCCTTGTGCTAGGGCTGCTCGAGGTGTTCATCATCCCAGGATTTGGCTTTGCCGGCATTGGTTCTATCGTTTGTGCCGTGATTGATGCCGTGCTCATCTATCAAGGGTACGGACTTGGTTGGGCTTGCGCCGCTGTGGGGATAGCCTTGATTGTGTTGGGCTTGATGCTCTACACCGTGGCCCACTCACGCACCTTCGATCGCATGAGCCTGAAAGCCTCTATCGACTCCACCAACGCCACCCATGAGCAACTCTCCGTGAAGGTGGGCGACAAGGGACGCGCCCTCACCCGACTAGCCCTAGTGGGCAATGCCGAAATCGAAGGCAAGCAGGTAGAAGTGAAGTCGTCGGGCGAATTTATCAATCCTGGCACACCCATCCGCGTCACCCAAGTGAGCGAAGCCAATATCACCGTTGAAAAAATCAGCAACGAGTGAGCAAGGTTTGGCTTGCCACGTCCTTTTCTAAGTAAAGGAAGAAAAGGACTTTACTATAAGGAAGAAAAGGAAACTTCCTCACCAACCCTCAAAACTGTAAAACAGAACGAATGAAAATCAACCACATCCTAGCCACTGCGCTACTTGCCCTAGGCGTTAGCACCGCAGCCTATGCCACTATCCCCGTGCGTCGCACGATTACGCACCAACAGCCCAACGGACAGACTATCAGTCTTGAGGCCGTTGGCAATGGTCGCTACACGCTTTATACTACCGCCGACGGACACGCCGCTCTACGTTCAGCCGACGGCCACTACTACTACGCCACCGCTGAAGGCGGCAAACTCGCTCCCACCACTACGCTAGTGGGAGGCACTCAGCGCAGCGTCAACGCCACTTGGCTCACCGCAGCGCAGGCCACGGAATTGCTAGAGGCGGAAAATCCGCAAACTCCCCTTTTGCACCCATCAGCAAAAAACCATACGCAAAGCCTTAATACGAGCACCACGGACGGACTCGGCACTTACGGCACTCCCGCCAAGGGCGTAGTGAGTAGCATCGGCCGCCCCACACTGCCCGTTATTATGGTCAACTTCTCCGATCGAGCTTTTCAAGACACCATCACCGTGGAGAAGGTGACGCGTTTCTTCAACGAAACGGGCTATCACGACGAGGCCGCTTCCAGAGGCTCCGTGCGCGATTACTTCATCGCCCAGAGCGACAGCTTGTTCCAACCCACGTTTAAGGTGGTGGCTCACGTCACCCTGCCCAACGGATACGCTTACTACGGTAAGGACAGCCAGTCGGGTAGCACCGACCCTAACGCTCTCACTTTCGTGAAAGACGCATTGAGCAAGGCGAGCGAGGTGGCCGACTTCTCCGAGTTTCGCACGGAAGGCACGACGAACGTGCCCATCGCCATCATTATGTTTGCCGGCCCTGGTCAGCAGTCGTCGTTCGAGTCCGATTGCAGCAACTATCTTTGGGCCAAGTTTAGCCAAGTGACGCTCAATGTCAACGACGGCGCAAGCAAGGTGCAGAGCTACTTCATTGGTAACGAACTGCTGCAAAGCTATACTGGCACGGCTTCAGCACCCGTCATCACCGACGCCCACCTCGACGGCATTGCCTTGTTCTGCCACGAGTTTAGCCACGCCCTCGGCCTGCCCGACTTCTATGACACGACGGGCGGCCAGCGCGGTAAGACGATGAACTATTGGGATTTGATGGACTACGGACAGTATTACCAAAACGGCTATCGTCCTGTGCAATACACCGCCTACGAGCGTAGCTACATGGGTTGGTTGCCCGTAGAGGAACTAGGCTCTGAGGCCCGCTTCTGCACGTTGCTACCCACCGATGGCCAGTTGGGTAACGACCAGCCTCGTGCTTACGTTATCCGCAACGCAGAGGACGCCAACGAGTACTACCTACTTGAAAATCGCGCTAAGAACACGTGGAATACCTCAACCATTGGTACGGGCTTGTTCATCACTCACGTCACCTACAATTCGAGCAGTTGGACGAACAATCGCGTCAACACGAGCAGCACGCTTCACCGCATGGAGTTCGTTTCGGCCGACAATGTGAAGGAAGGACTAGGCACCGACCCCGTCATGACGATGTCTGCCCTCTTCCAAGGTTATCGCAACGACCTCTTCCCCTACACTCCTGCCGATGGCTCCCCCGTGATTGACTCTTTCACTGATAGCACAACTCCCGCCGCCACCCTCAACAACGGCACCTCGGGCAAACTTTCACGCCCCATCTACAACATCGCCAAGGCCGACGATGGCGTCATCACCTTCAGCTATCTCAACAAGGATCTCACTGCCATCAATTCGCCCCTCACTCCCACGTTGAACGCTCAAGCAGCCAAGGCTTACGACATTCACGGTCGTACCATCAACGACCTTCGCACGGCCGCACCTGGTCTCTACATTGTGGGTGGAAAGAAACTGATTAAACGCTAACGCAAGCGGCTGGAGGGACAGCGTTCCCCATAAGCC
>CAVFOF010000041.1:613-14159 GCA_963623895.1 bacterium | reverse complement strand
CTAATAAGGCTATGTGCATCTTTGTTGACGCACATAGCCTTTCTTCTTATAATCAAAGAGCCGCAACTCACTTTCCACTATCAAATAAGGCGAACGAACCGCCATCCAAGTGACCTATATAAAAAAATTTCCCCTCTCTTCCGCTTTACAGTAGAAAAGAGGGGACACTTATAGATGTTTGCCCTAGACTATTGGGCTAGATGCTTGCAAATTAAACAATGCCTTGAGACATCATAGCCTTGGCCACCTTGAGGAAGCCTGCCACATTGGCACCACGCACATAATTGATGTAACCATCAGCCTGAGTGCCATACTTCACGCAATTCTCGTGAATGTCGTTCATGATGTTCTTCAACTTAGCATCCACTTCCTCACGTGTCCAACTCAAGCGTTCGGAGTTCTGACTCATCTCAAGTCCTGACACAGCTACACCGCCAGCATTGGCAGCCTTACCAGGAGCGTAAAGCAGCTGAGCCTCTTGGAATATCTTAATAGCCTCGGGAGTAGAGGGCATGTTAGCCCCTTCACTCACGGCAATCACGCCATTGGCCACAAGCTTCTTAGCATCGGCCTCTTCAATCTCATCCTGAGTGGCAGAAGGCAAAGCAATATCGGCCTTTTCGCCCCAAGGACGCTCGCCCTCCACATACTTCACGCCATACTTCTCAGCATACTCCTTAATACGGCCACGCTTCACGTTCTTTAGCTCCATCACATAGGCCAACTTCTCAGCGGTGATACCCTCAGGATCGTAAATGTAACCATTCGAGTCGGAAAGAGTGACAGGCACAGCACCCAATTGAATGAGTTTTTCAACCGTAAACTGTGCCACATTACCTGAACCACTTACGAGCACTTTCTTTCCCTCAAGTGCAATGTTGCGAGTGGCGAGCATGTTTTGCAAGAAATAAACATTGCCATAGCCAGTGGCTTCGGGACGAATAAGCGACCCTCCGAATTCAAGGCCTTTACCCGTGAGCACACCAACAAATTGATGAGTAAGTTTCTTATACTGTCCGAACATATAGCCTACCTCACGACCACCTACACCGATATCGCCTGCGGGAACGTCTTCATCGGGGCCGATATGGCGGTAGAGTTCATTCATAAAAGCTTGACAAAAGCGCATCACCTCGGCATCACTCTTACCATGCGGATTAAAGTCGGAACCACCTTTGGCTCCACCCATAGGCAACGTGGTGAGCGCATTCTTGAAAGTCTGCTCAAAAGCGAGGAACTTTAACACAGATGGAGTCACACTGGCATGGAAACGGATGCCTCCTTTATAGGGGCCAATGGCATTGTTGTGCTGCACACGATAGCCCATATTAGTCTGCACTTGGCCTTTGTCATCGACCCAAGTAACGCGGAATGAAATAATGCGGTCGGGGATGCAAAGACGTTCAATAAGGTTGGCTTGATCAAACTCGGGATGACGATTATACTCCTCCTCGATAGTGCCTAACACTTGACTTACAGCCTGCATGTACTCAGGCTCATTTGGGAAACGCTGATTTAAGCGTTCTACTACTTCGGTTGCTTTCATTTGTAGATTTGTTTGGTATGGTTGATGAATTTCAAAAAGGTTTCCGCTACGTTTTTTAGGTATATCTTCTTCTATTGTTCAAAGCCGATTAATTAAGTATGCAGCCTCGACAACGTTTTTCATCTACAAAAATACAAAAAGGAAACCATTTTGCTAGCATTAGGCTATATAAAAAAACAAATCGTATCTTTGCAACACATTAAACAGATAAGCAATCAAGCACTTCTCAAAAGGTAATTGATAGATTAGCATTCAGAATCAACACTAAAAACAACACACTACATGGAATATTGGAAAGCAGCACTAGGTGCTCTCACTGGATATACTAATGAGGAAGCAACCACCGACAGCGAGAAACCAACAGCCATAGAGCGCAAAAAACGCTCGGGCGTGGTCTACTCCACCAACCCCGACTTTAGCTATAACGACAGTTCCGAGGCCGAGCCCGAAACCTTGCCCAAGCAACAACAAAAGCTGCGCCTCAGCATGGAACGAGCTGGAAGGGGTGGAAAAACCGTTACCCTTGTTCGCGGTTTCGTTGGTAGCACCAACGATTTGTCGCAACTCTGCAAACTCCTCAAGCAGAAGTGCGGTGTAGGTGGCTCTACCAAGGAGGGCGAAATCATCATTCAAGGCGACCATCGAAGTCGCCTAATCGAGATTCTAAAAGCAGAAGGCTACACGCAAACGAAATAGCCCAAAAGAAATAGCCCTACCGCCTGCGATTAAGTTTGTCTACAGCCTAACGCCCCCACAACTATCAATCAGGAAACCATCATAAAGCATTCATTATGACCACATTCAAGCAATTAGCAGAACAACGCTTCTCTGCTCGCAAATTCACCGATGCCCCCATCACCCCCTCCGACCTCGACTACATTAAGCAATGTGTGCAACTCGCCCCATCTGCCGTCAACAAGCAACCATGGAAATTCGTTGTCATCGAGAGCGAAGATGCCAAACAGCGCATTCGCCAAACCTACAACAGAGAATGGTTCTCCACCGCCCCGCTCTACATTCTCTGCCTGAAGAATACAAGCGCAGCCTGGATGCGCCGCTACGACAATAAATCGCATGCCGACATCGACCTTGCCATTGCCATCGAGCACCTCTGCCTTGCCGCCACCGACTGCGGATTGGGAACCTGCTGGGTATGCAACTATCACCCCGATTTAGTAGAACAACTCTTCCCCTACGAAGGCTTCGAAGCCGTAGCCATCATTCCCATCGGACACATTGCCACCGACTGCCCGAACCCCGAAAAGAGCAGAAAGGAGCTAATCGAAATTTGGGAAAGCATTTAAAGATACGAACAAAATTGCTTACTCTAAAGATAAAATAAACGAACCAATTCACGGCTCACACATCCGAGTGAAAGAAGATTGTGCTATAGGCCGAGCCGATGCAATGGTGCATATGCTAGATTCCATCTATGTGTTTGAACTTAAGTATGACGGCTCCACCGAAGATGCGCTTCTACAAATTGACAACAAAGGATATCTCATTCCCTATTCTGCCGAAGGCAAACGATTGGTTAAAATCGGTATAAACTACAACAGTAAACAACGAGCCATCGACAATTGCTTGATAAAAGAAGTATAGTTCGTTCCAAAGCAAATAATAGCAGCGCAAAAGCTAAGCGATACTGCACCATACACGAAAAGAACGTTCGAGACAAGTAGAACTATATTTGTCTCGAACGTTCTTATTTTGTGCGTAGGAACGTTTTCAGTTTAGATGTCGAAAAAATCAAGAATCCAAGAACAATAGCACAAGAAAAAAGGAGACTGACCCCCTTATAACAAAAGCATTCAATCTCCTTTATCATTTATGTAAAAGGAAAACTTCCTACTCCTCCTTCATGTGGCGAACGATACCTTGCTTAGCTCCCTTGATGAAATCGAGAATATCTTGAATTTCTTCACTCATAGGAATCTGCTCAGGAATCTTGATTACAGCGTCTTCGAGGCTGAAGTTGCCTGTGTAGATAATGCGATAGGTGTTGGCAATGTGGCGAATGATGCGTTCAGTAACGTTGACGTGTTGCAATACCACGGCGTTCACTCCGTGATAAGAAGCAGGGTTGCCGCCCAAGATAACGTAAGGAGGCACATCCTTCTGCACACGACAGCCGCTCTGAATGAGAGAATAGCGCCCCACACGAACGCGTTGCTGCACCACTACACCAGTGCTCTGGATGGAGCAATCGTGGAGTTCGCATTCGCCAGCGATGCAAGCACCAATACCAACGACACACTTGTTGAAAATCTTTACATCGTGACAAATGTGTACACGATCCATCAAGAAGTTGCCGTCACCAATCGTGGTGGCCTTGTCTTCGTAGGAACTACCCGCAATCACCACGTTCTCACGAATGTGATTGTTATTACCTATCACCACGCGGCAAGGTTTGCCTTCCACATAATGAAAATCTTGAGGCGTTGAACCAATTACGGCATTTTGGTGAACGATGTTTCCCGTTCCCATCGTGGTGCCGTCGAGAATGCTAGCGTGAGCCTTGATTACGCAATTGTCGCCAATCACCACGCCTTTATCTATGTAGGCAAAGGGTTCAACTTCAACGTTTGCTCCCAATTTAGCTTCGGGATGTACAAATGCTAATGGACTAATCATGGATATAATCATTTAAAAGGGCTTGCCTCTGAAAACGTGAGTATAGACTACGCTATCAGAGACACGCCCTTTGGTCAGTAAAAAATCACTTATTAGTAGAGTCGGTCGTTTGTTCAACCTCGCGTCCGCCACCAAGTGCTTGATAAAGGGAAATGGCTGCTTGCACCTTGTCGAACTTGTCAGAAATCAAAGTGAGCTGAGCCTGAATTAAGCTCTGTTGTGCAGTGAGCGTTTCGAGATAGCTCGTGGTGGCACTGTATTGATAGAGCTGTTTGGTGCTTTCGAGTGCTGTGGTCAGTTCGGCCACTTGCTTCTTGCAAGATTCCTCCTGTTGAGCGGCTGCTTGATATTGCGCCAAAGCGTTGCTCACCTCCTGTCCGGCAGTGATAAGCGTTTGCTTAAAATTGTTTTCAGCAGTTTCATACTGCAACTGCGAAATCTTCAAATTCGCCTTTAGTCTGCCGTTAGCAAAGAGAGGTTGTGAGATAGAACCAATCAGTGTAGCCAAAATCTTACCAGGGTTCACGATAGCACCGTAACTATTGGTCCAACTTCCCTGAGCTGTGATGTTGAGCGAGGGATAGAAGGCAGCCTTTGCAATGTTTACACCGTAGAAAGCAGAAGCAATGCTCATCTCGGCAGCATGCACATCGGGACGATTTGCCAAAAGCTGAACGGGCACACCAGCAGCATAGGTAGCGGGGAAGGCATCGGCATTGAATGCACCACGCTCAATAGTGTGGGGAGCCTCGCAAAGCAATGAGCAAAGTGCGTTCTCACTCTGCGTGATGCTATTCTGCAACGTAGGAATGGTGCTTTGCAGATTGTAGTAGTTGGCCTTAGCCTGTGAGATGGCAGCCTGAGTAGTCGTGCCGCCCTCCTTCATCAGTTCCATGGCACGCACATTCTCTGCCCAAATGTCGATGGTGGCTTGTGTGGTCTTGAGTTGCTCATCGAGCATCTGCAAGGTGTAGTAAAGATTGGCCACATTGGCAATGATGCTCGTGCGGATGGACTGCTTGGTAGCCTTGGTTAGCTCCAAGTTGGTTTCATACTGCTTCTTGGTATTGCGAATGGTACCCATTGAGCCCAATTGCCAACTTGCTGCGATGGGGAAAGCATAAGTCTTGCTGGCCTTGTTAAAATCCCAGCTCGTCAGCGTTCCCTGTGGAGAGAAGGCGAGACTTGGATAGTAGGCCAAACGTTGCATTTTCAGCGTAGCTTCAATCTGCTGAATGCTGAGGTCGGCATTCTTCAAATTGGTATTGTTGGTCAAAGCCTTATTGATGAGAGCCTGAAGCTGAGGGTCGGTGAACACCTCTTGCCAGGGGGTGTTGCCATAGTTGGCGGTGTCGGCCTTCAGTGCGCTATTGTCGCCTGTGGTGTTGCGATAGAGGCTATCAATGCCACTAGTCAAACTTTCAGGACGTTCATAGTTCTTATACAAACCGCAACTGGCCATCAACGCTGAGCAACCTATAATTGTGAGTAAATGTTTCATGTAGTTTATTTCGAAACAAGAGGCGGGCGAAACCTACTCCTCCACAATGGAGGGTAGGTTCACCTAGTCTCTTAGATTGTTTTAATTAGCGTATTGTTCAATATCTGAGCTAGCATCGCTGTTGTCCATATCCTCCCAAGTGATGGGCTTAACCTTCTCTTGCAGATATTCGAAGATAACGAAGAGAGAGGGAACGATGAAGATTTGGAACAACATACCGATGAGCATACCACCAATGGCCGTAGTACCCAACGAACGGTTGGCGTTAGCACCTACACCGAACGAGAACATCAAAGGCAACAAACCGATAATCATGGCCAATGAAGTCATCAAGATAGGACGCAAACGAGCACCTGCACCTAGCACGGCGGCCCATGAAATGCTCATACCCATCTTGCGACGCTCAAGAGCGAACTCTACAATAAGGATGGCATTCTTTGCCAACAGACCCATCAACATGATCAATGCAATCTGCACATAGATGTTGTTGGCAGCTTCACCAAAGATAGGTATTACATTGTTGATAGCACCCACGCCTTGGATGAACAAGAACGAACCTGCCAAACCGAAGGGCACGGAGAGCAATACGGCGAAGGGCAAGAGGTAGCTCTCGTACTGCGCTGCAAGCAACAGGTAGATAAACACGAAGCAAAGCACGAAGACAATGGCTGTAGTGCTGCCCGAGCTAGATTGCTCTTCACGTGTTTGACCAGAGAACTCGTAAGAGTAGCCCATGGGCAAACTCTGCGATGCCACTTCTTGAATTGCCTTAATGGCCTGACCTGAGGTGTAACCGCTTGCGGGGTTACCATTCACGGCCATAGAGGTGTACATATTGAAACGGTTGATGTTGTCGGGGCCGTAAGCGGGCTTAATGGTCATAAACTCGGTGATAGGAGCCATTTCTGAACCATTGCGAACTTTAATCTTGTACAAGCTCTCGTAGTTGGCGCGGTCGGCTTGTTCACCTTGAATCATTACACGATAAATCTTACCGAAGCGGTTGAAGTTTGATGCATACAAACCACCATAGTAGCCTTGCAGCGTGGTGAGAATGTCGCGGGGCGAAAGGCCAGCACGCTTACACTTGGCGGCATCGATATCAATCATGTACTCAGGGAAGTTGGTGTTGAACGTCGTCTGAGCAGATTCTATTTCGGGACGCTTCTGCAAGTCGGCAAGGAATTGTTGAGCCACACTATAGAATTTGCTCAAATCACCACCCGTACGGTCTTGCAAGTTGAGGGTGAAACCATTGGTCACACCGTAACCCGTAATCATAGGCGGTTGGAAGAAGAGCACCTGCGCATCCTTAAATACATCGCGTGAACGGAGAAAGAGGTTGGCGAAGATGATAGTAGAACTTTCCTTCATGCTACGCTCGCTCCAGTCCTTCAACTTAATGATGAACGAACCATAAGAAGGGCCTTGACCACCGATGAAGGAGTAACCTGACACAATGGTGCTGACCTCTACTGAGGGGCAAGAGCGAACCAAGCTGTCAACCTTGTTGAGGTAAGCCTCAGTGCGGTCTTGTGAGGTGCCAGGAGGCATCGTTACTACACCCATAATCGTACCCGTATCTTCACTAGGCACCATGGCTGTAGGAGTGATGTTCATCATCCAAATCAAGCCTGCAATACTTACTACGACGAGACCTAATGAGAGGAAAGGGCGTTGAATGAAGAGAAGCACCTTCTTCTTATAGCCCTTCTGCATTTTCTCAAAACCATTGTTGAATGACTTTTGGAACTTCTTCGTAGTCAAACCGATGAAGGCCAAGATGGCAATGATTGAGAAGATTACCACAACCCATACGGGAGATTCTGAACTGAAGCCACCGAAGATAAGGCCTAAGATGGCAACAACTACCAAGATGAGCGTGATGCTGGGGTGGAGAATGCGACCAATGCTCTCAGCGTAGCGCTGATACATCGTTTGGCCAGCAGCCTTGTAAGCCTTACCCATGCGTTCGCCAAGCGATTCCTCTTCATGAGCCTTGTGGGGCTTCAGCAAGATGGCGCAAAGAGCAGGTGAAAGGGTCAAAGCGTTCAATGCGGAGAAACCGATGGCGATGGCCATGGTCAAACCAAACTGACGATAGAACACACCAGCCGTTCCCGACATAAAGCTTACGGGGATGAACACGGCCATCATCACGAGGGTGATGGAAACAAGAGCCGAGCCCAACTCGCGCATAGCGTCGATAGAAGCTTTACGCGAAGAGGTGTAGCCTTGGTCGAGCTTAGCATGCACACCTTCCACCACCACAATGGCGTCGTCCACCACAATAGCAATGGCTAGCACCATAGCCGAGAGGGTAAGCAAGTTGATGGAGAAGCCGATGATGTACAACACGAAGAACGTACCAATCAATGCCACGGGGATGGCCACTGAAGGGATGATGGTGCTTCGCATATCTTGCAAGAAGATGTACACCACGATGAACACGAGGATGAAGGCCTCAATCAAGGTCTTGATAACCTCGTGAATTGAAGCGAAGAGGAAGTCGTTGACGTTCTGAGCAACGGTAATCTTAAGTCCTGCGGGAAGGTCCTTTTGGGCATCGTTCAAGAGCTTTTCGCAATCCTGCACAATCTCGGTAGCATTCGAACCTGCCATCTGCGAAATCATACACGTTACGGAGTTGTGACCATTTACTTTACCCGAGAAGGCATAGGTCATACGGCCAAGTTCCACACGAGCCACGTCCTTCAAGCGAATCAGCGTACCATCGCTGTTGGCCTTAATAACCATGTTCTCAAACTCGTGAGCTTCGGTCAAACGGCCTTTGTAACGAAGGGTGTATTGGAAGGTTTGATTTTCACGTTCACCAATATTACCAGGAGCAGCTTCGATGTTCTGCTCGGCCAACACGCTGCTCACGTCGGCTGGCATCAAGTGATACTCTGCCATCTTCTGTGGGTCGAGCCAAATACGCATAGAGTAGTCGGCACCCATCACATTGGCATCACCCACACCCTTCACACGCTGAATCTGGGGGATGATGTTAATCTTGGCATAGTTCTCGATGAAGGCGTTGTCGTAACTGTCCGTTTCGTCGGAGATGGAGAAAATCATCAACATAGAGTTCTGACGCTTCTGTGTGATGACACCCACCTGAGTTACTTCGGAAGGCAGCAAACCTTGTGCTTTTGACACACGATTCTGCACGTTCACAGCAGCCATATCGGGGTCGGTACCCATTTTGAAGGTGATGCTGATGGTGGCCGAACCCGTATTGGTTGCGGTTGAGGTCATATAGTCCATGTTTTCCACACCATTAATCTGCTCCTCCAAGGGGGCGATTACGGAGTTCAACACGGTTTGTGCGTTAGCACCTGTATAAGTGGTGCTCACCTGCACGGTAGGCGGTGCGATGTCGGGGTACTGCACAATAGGCAGTGAGGTCAAACCTAAAACACCCAAAATGACAATCACAATAGAGATTACCGTGGAAAGCACTGGCCTATTGATAAATCTGTCTAGAGTCATTTCTTTATCTTGTTATAAATACAATGATTGCATCTTGATGAACACGTCTTCTTTTTTAGAATATATCTAGAACAACGCATTATCATTTATGCGTTATCGATGAAGCGCATTCATTCAGAACGCTCACATTGCAACATCCTTAAAATAAAAGGGATAATCTTGTTATTCTTTCACCAATTAGTGCTGGCCGGGCATTTTGCCGTCCTTCATGGCCTGCTGCTCCTTCTTTTGGTTAGCAAGTGCTTGCTCAGGAGTGATAGGATTAATTTTTTGACCATTTTTGAGTTGGTTTACGCCATCTACTACGATGCGTTCGCCCGAACGCAAACCGCTGCTTACTACGTAGGTCTGGCCATCGTTCTGAGGAAGCACAGTGATTTCGCGAGGCGACACCGTCTTGTCGGCATTTACAACGTAAACAAACTTCTTATCCTGAATGTCGTAAGTAGCCTTTTGGGGTACCATGATAGCATCGTTAGAGTGAGTGGGAACGAGGATTGCACCCGTACCGCCCGAACGAAGAACATGCTGTGCATTGTTGAAAGTGGCACGCATCTGCACCGAACCAGTGGTTTGATCGATCACACCGCTCACCGTGCTAACCGTACCGCTTTGACTATAAGTGGTGCCATCGGCAAGCACTAGGCTCACGGCAGGCATCTTCTTGATAGCAGCGTTTATGCCACCAGCTTCACGAGTAAGAGCAAGGAGTTGCTTCTCGGTCATAGAGAAGTAAACGTACATTTGGGAGATGTTAGACACGGTAGTCAGAGCCTCTGCCGACTGACCGCTTACCAAACTACCCACACGGTAAGGAATAGAGCCTACTACGCCATCGGCGGGGCTAGTTACAGTACACCAACGAAGATTATCCTGAGCACTCTGTAGTTGAGCTTCTGCTGCAGCCAACTGTGCTTCATAAGATGCCAAGGTGTTTTCAGCCATCTTCAAGTCGTAGCTCGAAATGATGTTCTGCTTAAAGAGCATACGCTTATTGTCAACGGTCAACTTTTGTGTAGCAATATTGGCCTGACACACGCGAATTTGAGCCTGAGCTGCCTTCACGGCAGCACGATAGCTCTCCGAATCAATCAAAAACAAAGGCTGACCTTTACGAACGGTTGCACCTTCGTCTACAAGTAACTTCACCAAGTAACCCGAAACTTTGGGACGAATCTCAATGTCCTGCATACCCTTGATAGTAGCGGGATAAGAGGTTTTGAGGTCGGCGGCCGTGGTTTGCACGGTTACTACTGCGAAGTCATTGCTAGCCTCACCCATTTGGTTCGACTTACTACCACAAGATGCCAAAAGCACTGTGGAGAGCATCCATAAAGCGATTTTCTTCATGTGTTGTTTGTTATAAATATATGTTTGTATTTCGTGTTTGTTTCTTAATTTCTTGGACTTCAACCTGCAATCACTGCATACAATAAGCCCTAAACTAATTGCAAAGGTACGGCTAAAAAACTAAACGTAGTACATTAGTTTCCTCTAAAACGCAACTATTAGTATTTTTTAGAAGTAGCATTTCAAATAAACACGTATTTTAATACACAGACTTTGCAAACTTGCAACTAGCCGTTCCTCATTCAAACAATGAAGTTCGACTAATAGAAACAAATCGCCCGACCTTAAACGAAGTGTCTAAAGTCGAGCGGTATTTTAGCCGCATAAGCTCACTGCGGTGACATTTTCTCAGGTTTCGAATTTAGGGAAAACTTGAAGATTTTATCACAAAATTGGGAACTCGTCGCCTCCAATTTTGGGGTCATATATTTTTTTGTTACATTTAAATTACTCATTTTCCGAATATACGGAAATACTTAAGGCCTTTTTATGCAATAAGCTTAACCTCTATTTCTAAATCCAGAACTTGAGTTAGTAAGCTAAGCGCACGTTGTCCACCCAAAGAGTATTACCCACTGAACCAACGTAGGCTCCACCATGGCTTGAGTCGAACTGAAGAACGAGGTGTGTGGGAGTTTCGTTGGCACTAGCCCAACCCACTTCACGCACTGGCATCATCACCCCCTTGGAGTTGCGAGCATACTTCGTTACATCGCCTGAGGTCAATGCCCAAGCGGAATTGTAAAATTTCTGCTTGCGAATATCGCCGTAATAGATGGTAAAGGACTGATTGTTCTTCCAATCGGTCGAAGTGCTAAAACGCTGTACCATCGTTCCCACACGCTTCGCATAGATATTGCCTTTAGCATCTTCCCAACGCTTCTGAAGGTAGAGTATGCAGTCGGCCATATCCTGTCCCGAAATGGTGTTGCCCTTAGTTATGCCATTCTGACGGATACGGTTACCTTTGACAATATGCGTTTTATAGTCGAAAACGATAGCTTTAGGACGCTTTGTGAACTTCAAGCCAGCATTGAGTTTGGCCATCGGATTCTTCGTATCAGTAATAGGCTGAATCGTATTGCCCAAATAGATAGAACCTGCAGCCAACACCTTTATATTAATAAGGCCTAACACCTTTGCCTCTACAATATGCGTGTAGAGTTTGGCACAATAGCCATGCCCAGGGTGCGTGTCACGATAAACACTGACGTTCGTTTTTGTTACACCGCTCACCTTAGCCCACACGTTCGATGAACCCCAAGGTGAACCTATGTGCATCAGCGTGACCGTATTACCACCTAAGATGGCACTTTCCTTAACGGACTGTGAACTCCAACTTTCAAAATTTCCTTTCGGAATGTATTGTGTTGTTCCACTTGCGTCCTCCGTTTGATGCGTTTCCAAATATTCAGGTGAATAAGGAATTGCATTCAACTTAGCTACACCTGCAAAAAGGAAGCAGGCACTTAAAGCAATTGTTTTAATATTCATTGAGAATAAATCTGTTTTTATGTCGCGTTTAGTAATTTTCAATACTGTTATTAGATACACAATGGGGCTAAAAAGCTTCATTAATATTAAAGATAAAGCCTCCTCCCTTACGAGTGAGACCATAGTCCACACGAATATTAATGCTTTTTTTAAACTCCCATCGATAGCCAACTCCCGCATTGGGAAGCGTGTAGCGCCAAGCGATGTGATTAAAATCGGGAAAAGCATTGGCTAATGCCACCCAAACTACCACTCCATTGCGTCCTTTTATATGCTGACGTAATTCCAGCTGGCCTTCAATCACGTTTTGGTCACGATAGCGTCCTTCATAATAGCCACGCATACGATCGTTCGACCCCACTTCGGCTAAGAAAGCCCAAGGTGTGTCGCCATAATTAAACATACCATGCAGTTCACCTGCCAAAATCGCCCCCTTCCACAATCGGGCATAAGTGGAGAACGTGGCCTCTATGGTCGAAAAGGAGAAATCCTCACTACTACAGAACTTTCGAGGCGAGAATGTTTGCTCTATTTGCAAGAACACGCCTCGACTGGCATTGAGAATAAAATCACGAGTGTCGTAGGTAAAGGTAAAACCTAAGGTGCAAGCACCCACCGTCTTATCTTGTCCTTGCCAAAGATAGACCTTATCGTCTTCCACTCCTTTAGCTTGAGCCACTCGATAATTCACCAATGGGCCTAAGTATGTTTTAGGGGCTAAACAAAACATAAACCGCGCCATCGCATTGATGCGATTTCTACGATATGCCGCTTCATTACTATCTAAATCTGCATTTTTGTAACCTACGCCCCAAAAACTCGTACTAAAAGTGGAGAGATTGAGCTTATAATCTAACTGATAGCGCTGCTTCGGAAAAATATGATTTCCGCGCAGCCCCACCATAAAGAAGCCGCCTGTCGTCATGTTGCTAAACACCGAAGCGTTGGAACGAGGCAATGAGGTATCACCGCGGTCGGCTGAATAAGTGGCCGTGCCAAGCAGTCCCAATCCAAAACCAGTCGTTGCGGAATAGTTCGGACCTGGTATAAAGCCAAAGTCTAACTTTTTCTCAGCCTTCTGCTTGTTGGAATTTCGCAAGTAGTCAACCACCCATTTCACCAGTCCTCTGCGTTGTGAGGACACAGAAACGCTATCGATCGACAAGCTATCGGATGCGGGCACTTCTCCCTCAACTATAGGTACTGACGCAATCGTTTGGCCTACCCCATGAACACATAAGGCAAACACCAACAAAAACGCAAAAAAATACCTAAAGAGGGAAATATTTCTTCTCGCCAAAATCATTTCGGGCGCAAAATTACGGGTTTTCATCCAATTGAACTAAAGTTTTCAACGATTATTACACACTATGCGCCAAATCAACCATTTTTCAAGAACTGAAGGCGGAAATTCTCTCCGCAATAAAGAAACCACTCTAATAGCTGCTTTACCACGCAATCCACTTCCGCTAACAAAAAATAGCACATTTGTTGCAAAAAATAGCACAAATGTTGCATCCACCTTC
>CAVFOF010000041.1:0-603 GCA_963623895.1 bacterium | reverse complement strand
GCCAAATGCTGTTGCTTGCACAAACCGCTCACACTTTACTGATAATCAGTAATTTCAGCAGTGCAAGCAGCAAAATAAGTTGCTTACACTCACGGGGATTACTTGCACTTGCAATGAGAACTAACTAGTCGCCACAAAGTAAAAACTAACGGCCTAATCGTAACTCACTAACGGCCTAATAGGAAAAACTATCGGCCTGACAGTTTTGAGCAAGAATGCACCTACATTTGTGCAAGCAGCTATCCTACTGCTTACACTCTTAAACAAAATGATTTTCAGCATAGTACGAGCAATTTGTGCAAGTAACAGCAAACACGAACACCAAACTTACTGGTAGAAGGAACGTACTTTTTTCGACTGCCGCACTGCCACCCAAACTTGTGTAGCGAGTTTTTCTAAAAACGTGACCTTCATTTTCCATTGCTCCCCCTTACTACCCATTACTTAAGGAGTGTGTGCAAAAAACTCAAACAAGATTTTGCTTTTTCGCAAAAGATAGCGTACCTTTGCAGCAACATAACAATCAACTCACCACTTTTTACGCTTCCCCTTTCTAATCCCTGCGATAATAGTAAGGGGGCTGGCAATGATTGAAACGTCTCT
>CAVFOF010000040.1:0-14234 GCA_963623895.1 bacterium | reverse complement strand
CAACACCATCGACAAGGTGAGCATCGTGCAGTACGACCTCAACAACCGCCGCGTGACAAAAGTGGAACACTCGGCCGTCGACGTCCCCAACTACAAGACAGGCTCACTCACGATGGGCGAGAACCGCTTGGGCGGACTCGAAACGACCACCACGCTCATCAACGGCCAGCTCTCGCTTGTGGGCATTCTGCAACAATCGCCCGCTCGCATCTTCGTCTACAACCTAGCCGACATCGACCCTTGGGTGAAAGCCTCGCCCCTCACCGCCACGCTTAAGGCGGGCGAGAAGCAGGACATTCAGGTGCAGTTCGACGCACGCAACGTGGTCCTGAACACGACCAACACCACCACGCTACACTTCACCTCGCAACCCGAGCTCTCCGCCCACGACATCACCCTCTCGCTCACGGCCACCGAGACAGCCGCCTTGCCCCGCCCCGTTCAGCTCAAGGCCACTGCCGAAGGGCTCTCATCGGTTGCGCTAAGTTGGCAAGCCAATGCTAGCTCGCAGCCCACGGGCTACGCCATCTACCGCAACGACAAGAAATTGGACGAAACCACCGCCACCACCTTCACCGACTCGCTGCTCGTGCGCGGCACGTATAGCTATAGCGTGCAAGCCCTCTACGGCGAGCAAGCCTCCTCGCTCAGCGACACGGCACAGGTGTATATTAAGGTGGGCGAACCCTACTTTGCTCCCACTTCGCTTCGAGCCAACCTCTCGCTCAACAAGAACGTGAAGCTCACTTGGGACACGCCCTCGGCTCTGCTCACGAAGCCCACCACCTTGCGCTACGACAACGCCACGAGCGATGACGCCATCGGCATGACCGAAGGCGGCTACTTCTTCGCAGGCATTGCGCTCGACGCCGACGACCTCGCCTCCTATCGCGGCATGCAGCTCGACACGGTGCAGGCCTTCATCAAGGAACGCGTCACCTCGCTCTCCGTGCGCATCTATAAAGATGGCAAGTCGGTTTCTACGCAAAAGATTGACCCCGATGCCGTCCACTACGGCGAGTTTAGCCAGTTTGCGCTAAGCAAGCCCGTCACCATTGAGCGTGGCAGCACCTACTACATCACGCTGCTCATCTCGCACGATGCCAACATCAACCCCATGGGCATTAACAACGGCACGGTGGTCGAAGGCAAGAGCAACCTCATGAGCGACGACGGCAAACAATGGTTCCCCGCCTCGTACGTAGGGTTTGAGAATGCCAACTTCAACGTAGCGGCTCACCTCAGCCCCGTGGCCGACTACGCAGAAACGGCTCCCAAGGGCTACGTTGTCTATCGCAACGGCCAGCCCATCGACACGGTAACCGCTCAAAGCTACACGGAAGAGCTCACCGAAGCTGGCACCTACGCCTACGCCGTGGCTTCTAGCTACGAAGGCGGCACGCTGTCGGACGCTAGCGAGGAGGTAAGCGTGGAGAAAATCACCCTCGACGCACCGCTTGCCCCCACCACGCTCAACGGCACGGTAGAGCGCAATAGCCAAATCCACTTGCGCTGGAGCTTGCCCATCGCTGAGCCACTCACCTTGCCGCAAGACCTCACGCCGCAGGCCAACATCACGCCGCAAGACCGCCCCGACTACGTAGGCCAGTTCAAGAGTGCCTTCACGGGCGAAATGGGTATTGCCACCGACGGACGTTATATCTACACTACGAAGTACTCCCTGACAGGCGTAATCAACCGCTACCTCATGGACGGCACGTTCGACACGAGCTTCACCATGGCCGTGCCTAGCACGCTGACCACGGGCTTCCGCAACCTCGTCTACGACGGCAACCAATTCTACGCCACCGCCAACGGCTCCACGCTCTACGTCATCGACATGGACAAGCAGGAACTTGGCGAGGAAATCTCCATCTCCGAGATTGGACGCCACATTGCCTACATCCCCACACTCGACGACGGCCGCGGCGGCTTCGAAGTGGGCGATTGGGAAAGCAGCATCTACACCACCCTGCGTGGTGCGAAACTTGGCAACGGCCCCGTGCTGAACGGTGCAGCGGGTTCGGCCTACTACGACGGTGTGCTCTACACCTTCGAACAAGGCTACAACAAGCGTTACGAACTCTGCGCCCACGACTACGCCACGGGCAACTTACTTTGGCACACAAGCATCGACGAGTATGCCCCCATCCGTCCCGACGAGTCGGCCTCAGCTGGCGGCATGAGCATCCTGCACACGGCTGAGGGCTACAACCTGCTCACCCTCGGCCTGCAAGAGAACACGGGCACGCGCTACCTCTACTTCGACCTCCACTCCGTGAAGGGCTTGGCTGGCTACAACGTGTACTGCAACGGCACAAAGCTAAACGATGCGCCCATTGAGCAACGCGCCTTTAGCTGGAATCAGACCATCCCTGGCACTTATAGCTTCGAAGTGGAAACGCAATACATCGACGGAACGACCTCTGAGCACACCGCTCCCCTCACGCTGACCATCGACGAAGCCACCGAGGGCGACGCTCCCTGCGACGTGAAGGCACGCCAAGCCTCCTACGGCTACGACGTGAACGTCACGATGGTCAACCCCGCTACGCTCAATGCCGACCTTTACGAAAGCTTTGAAAGCGGCAACGCTGGTGAACCCTTCGCCAAGGAGGGATGGGTCAACGAGGACAACCTCTTCAAACTCACTACCACCGACGCCGTGCAAGGTTCGCAGTCGCTGCGTGCCGAAGCCGACGCTAAAGCTTGCCTCACGCTACCCGTCACCAAGAGCTACAACGCCCCCTTCGCCTTCAGTTTCATAGCTCGCACGGATGCCACAGCCGACGGCGAGGGCGAACTGCAAGTGCTCACCTCAAGCAACACGAGCAACCAGGCCGACTTCATCAACCGCGGCCACTTCACCACAAGCGAGGCTTGGCAACAGTTCAACCTCACCTTGCCCGCCGATGTGAAGTACATTCAGCTCTGCGTCAGCAATGCGCCCTCGGCTCACTACATCGACGCACTCAGCCTCAACGCCGAAGCCATCACCAACGTCTACGGCTACGACATCTACCGTGACGGCACACTCCTCACCGACACCCCCGTGGAAGGTCCTTGCTACACCGACCACAACCTCCTGCCTGGCACCTACACCTACCAAGCAGTGGCTCACTACACCTCGTCGGCTATAAGCCCCAAGAGCGACGTGGCCACCGTCAACGTCAACTATAGCAACGGCCATCAGAAGCCAGGCACACTCACCGTCAACGCTACGTCCGAGGGCAACGTGATGGAATGGAGCGTACCCGCCTTAGGCGATGTCACCGAGCTACGTTGGCACAACGGCGTCTGCGCCAATGCGGCCGGTCTGCCCAGCGGCGGACAGTATTACGCTGGTGCGGAATGGACGGCCGAGGAAATGAAGCCTTACAGCTCACTCAGCGTGTCGGAGGTGAAGTTCTACATCAACCAAGTGCCCGACGTGCTCTACGTGATGCTTTACGAAGACAAAGACCTCGTGTTTGAAAAGTACGTAGACGACCTCCGCCAGTATTCCTTCAACACCGTGCGCCTCGACAAGCCCCTCCACGTGGACGCTAGCAAGCGATTGCGTGCCGTTATCTACGTGGAACACAACCAAATCACCGTGCCTCTGGGCTACGATGCTGGCCCTGCCAAGGGCGGTAAAGGCAACCTCTACTCCACCGACGGCGAAACCTGGACCACCCTGAGCGACAACGACATCGAGGGCAACTGGAACATCAGCGTATGCCTCCAGCCCTACGTCAACAACGCCAAGGCTGCGCCCACTGAGGCCATCCGCTCCGAGCGTTACATAGCTGCCCGCTCAAAGGCCACTAGCTCAAGCCGAGCCTTGCAAGGCACCACGCTAAGCGAGCCCGCAGCCGCCAGCTTCTTCACGGGTTACAACCTCTACTGCAACGGTGAACTCATCAACGAAGCGCCGCTCAGCAACGATGCCACCACCTACACCGACTCCGTGCCCCACCCCGGTCGCTACTACGAGTATCAGGTGAAAGCCATCTACCCCGACTACGGCGAAGTGGGCTCTAACGTGGTTCGCATCATGCGCACGGGCATCACGGAAGCTGAAGCCGAAGCCACCAAGGCCGAGGTCTACAATCTGCACGGCATCCGTACCAACGAAAAGCAGCGCGGCGTGCGCATCGTCAACGGCCAAAAGCGAGTGAAGTAACGCTCTTCACCCTCTCCCCGACCCTTCCTCAGCGATAGTCGTCCGCCTCAGCGGAACACCTCGTTGAGGTCAACCCTCCAACTTAAGTTGCCAGCTCAAGCCTCACAAGCCTGAGTTGGCAACTTTTTTCTTCTCTGACTTTGAACAGACTGATGACACAATGAAAAAGAAGCTAGCATTGGCTTTCTAAGGAATAAAGCACTATCTTTGCAACACACTCCATAAAAAAACAATGACCACAGCCGAAACACAAAAAGCACTTGCCTTTGCCGCAATGTGCGTGGACATAACCGCTGCTGCCGAAGGATGCAGCCGACAAGAAATGTACCAACGGATGAAAAACGTGGGACTCATCCACGGACTAACCACCCAACTTGATGCGCTACACACCCAAAGCCAAGAATACGTAGTGGACGACTTGCTACAAGCTCTTCATCGGTTGGAAAAAAGAAGTTCAAAGTAAGAAAAACGAAAACATGCGCACACTATTTCATGGCTCGACACACATCGTGGAAAACCCCTTATGCCATATCGGACGTAACAATCTCGACTTCGGCAAAGGTTTCTACCTCACCGATTTACGAGCTCAAGCCACAAGTTGGGCTACAAGAGTTGTTAACCTTGGCCTACCACAATGGCTCAACGTCTACGAGCTAGACGATGACTACATGCAGAAAAATGCAAGAAGCAAAAAGTTTGAAGCATACGACAAAGAATGGCTTGATTTCATCGTAGACTGCCGAAATGGAAAGGAGCAGTGGAAGAGCTACGACTACATAGAAGGCGGTATTGCCGATGACAGAGTAATCACCACCATTGAGGACTATCTGAATGGGGACCTTACAATGGAGCTCACCCTGAAACGGCTCTCTGAACACCAGCCCAATAATCAAATTTGTCTCGTAACGCAAAGTCTGCTCGACAAATGCCTACATTTCTTAAAAGCCGAGCCACTTAACGAACTTGCAAAAAAATTAAATACCCCATGTTAAGAAATTCTCAACTCTGGATGAAAATCGGACGTATCTGCAGCCTCTTAGCTGAGCGCCTAAACGTATCGCCCGAAAGAGCCTTCGACATTTTTCAAAAGAGCAAGACCAACGAACTTCTCCACGATGAACGTTCCCTACTCTACCTCATGAGCGACCTCTACCTCGTAGACAATGTCATCCTAGAGATACAATCCCCTGGAGAGCGAAACGAGTTCCTCCAATAGCTACTCTTTTTTGAGGTAATCTACACACAAAGAATCTAGTCCCGAAGACAAGTCAAAACGATTAGGCTTTTAGTTTTTACGATTAGGCCACTAGCTGAACACTAATCGGCGGCTAGTTTTCACGATTAGGCCACTAGTAAAACGGCCGTGGGGCGGAGCAAAAATGGGGCGGTTTTGAGAGCGATTATTTTAGGAAGAAAAGGAAAAATTGACCAATTGTTAAGCCACATTTTCTACTGCATAAAAAATGCATAAAGCCAAAGAGCCGATGTAGAAAAAAAATATAAATGAACGTATAAATTTTTTGAGCCATTTCTCCCCTCCCATAAACTTTACAAGCGGATTTACTGTTACTTGCACCAACCGCTTACACTCTCACTGATTATCAGCTATTTCAAGCGTGTAAGCAGCACCATTAGTCTACTTCCATTCCCGTCACTAAGCTTGCACTGTGCAAGCAGATTGTTAGAAAAAAAATATAAACTTTTCGGGCTAAAATAGGGGGTAAACATTGCATAATTATGCAGTGCAAGCAACTACTCTATCTGTGTAGGCAAGTGTAAGCAAAGTGCAAGCAGTTTCGAGTGTTGCTTACACTCTTTAAGCACTTGATTTTCAGCGTAATGTAAGCAGTTTGTGCAAGCAACAGCAAATGCTGCAATAAACTTCAAGGAGTAGGTACGCATCTCTTTTAAGCTACAATCATCCCATTTTTATGCAAAAAATATGCATTTTCGAGAAGAGTGCCTCTCTAAGTTTCCAATCCGTGTTTTTGACCAATCCATCCTCAATGAAATTTGCCCCAAATCTGTGCAAGCTAAAACAGTAAAAGGAAACATCATCATCTTCAAATTGTGGATTACTTTTCTCCCCCCAAAAAAGGCAATCTTTATAGCCAACTAACTCAGTAATTAGTGTACTTGTCAAACCCAAAATCGTCATTTCGAGAGAAATTAAACCAAAAGGCACCGCCGACGTGGAGGAAAAAGAGGGCCTCATCTACCTTCCTCTTTACATGGCTAGCCTATTATAGGGTCTGCACCAAAAAATTAGAAAAAGCTGTTAGAGCCTAACAACAAGGACTCTAACAGCTACCATTCATAGCCTCAAGCAAACACGATTCACTTAAAAGCACTTTTTTATATAAAACAGACTTCTTCTGCTGATAAAAGCTATTACTTCTTCTTAAACACTACGCCATCGGCCACAAGCGACTTATCGACCACAAGGAGCGTGAGGGGAGTTTGCGTGTACGAAAGCGAGGTATGGTTTACCACCTCGGCATAATGCACACAGAGTTTGCCTTTCGACACGCTGAGCTGGCTCACCTTCAGTTCCAAATCCGAATTGACGGGAGCATGCATCAAGGCCACCACGGCTTGACGAGAAAAGTCGATAGTCGTGGGGAGACCACCCTCACCCATCACTGCGGCTGCGCCAAACAAGGCATCAAACTCCGACTGCGAAGCAATCACCTGATTTTTGAAAGTGGTCACGTCGTTGCGCACAAAGTAGTGGTCGGCCTGAGTGTAAGCCACCGTTTCCGTAACACTCGTGCTTTGCTCCGCAGCGTGGCGGCTAGTGTGGCATGAAACAATGCCAAGCAGTGTGCCTGCTACCAGCACACCGCTCAACATTGTGCTTATGAAAAAGTTGATTCGTTTCATTTTTCCTTAATCTTTCGTCTATGTCTGATATTCTGACTAATTAGTTTTTGTGAAGCTTCAACTAATAAACCCTCGATAAAGCGCAACCTTGCATCCGCCTCCCCACTTTTTTCAATAAAAACAGCAGAATAACGCCTCCGCCTAGCGATTTAGCCCACAGATTGCTTGTAAGAAACGCAAAGTTTACCGACTTTTGCAAAGCAATCGCCAACGCTCTGCCTCGCTGTCAAGACCTGAGGCGAAGGCGAGCGTAAGCCCCCAACACCAACCTACTAGCAGAAAAGAAGTATAACGACATGAACCTCATGAACTGGATCTCACTCATCTCCTCCAAACGCTTGGGGAAGGAACACGTGGCAAAGCCTATTGAAGAGCTGCGCACGGAATTTCAGCGCGACTACGACCGCCTCATCTTCTCGGCCGCCTTCCGGCGCATGCAAAACAAGACGCAGGTGTTCCCCCTACCCGGCAGCGTGTTTGTACACAACCGCCTGACGCACAGCCTCGAGGTGTCAAGCGTAGGGCGTTCGCTGGGCACCGACGTGAGCCGGAGGCTCATGGAGCAACACCCCGAACTGCGCCAATCGGCTCTTGGAAGCATGGGTGCCATTGTGAGTGCGGCCTGCCTTGCGCACGACATGGGCAACCCGCCCTTCGGACACTCGGGCGAGCGAGCCATTCGCACCTACTTCAGCGAGGGACGGGGGCGCGAACTGCACCAACTCGTCACGCCTCGGGGCGAGGAACTCTCAGAGGCCGAATGGAGCGACGTGACACGCTTCGACGGCAACGCCAACACCTTCCGCTTGCTCACCCACCACTTCAACGGCCGACGACGGGGCGGCTTCGTAATGACCTACTCCACGCTGGCCTCCATCGTGAAGTATCCCTACGGCTCGGATGGGGCTATCCGTAAGCCTAAATTCGGATTCTTCGAGGCCGAACGCTACACCTATGAGCAGATTGCTCAGGAACTTGGCATAAAGGAACTCACCCCCTTCCCTAACGGAGCAAGACGCTACGCTCGCCACCCGCTAGTGTACCTAGTGGAGGCTGCCGACGACATCTGCTACGAGATTATGGACATTGAGGACGCCCACAAGTTGCGCTTAATCTCCGACGAGCAAACGCAGCAACTATTCTTAGCCTTCTTCGAGCCGAAAGAGCGCGAAGCCTTGCGCAAACGCTACGCCACCGACACCGACGTAGACGACCTCATCGTCTACTTCCGCTCTTGCGTAATCAATGCCTTGGAGCGGGCTTGCGTTCGCATTTTCGTGGAGCACGAGGAGGAAATCCTAAGCGGCACGTTTGAAGGCTCACTCATCGACCACCTTCCCTCACCGCTACACGAGGCTTACAAAGCCTGCGAAGAGGTGGCCGCCAACCGCATCTACCGCTGCCGCGAGGTGACCGACGTGGACCTGGCGGGTTACCGCATTATCTACACGCTGCTCGAACTCATCACCGATGCCGTAATGGCTCCCGAGAAGGCCTACTCGCAGCTGCTCTTGCAGCAAGTGTCATCGCAGTACGAGGTACACGCTCCCCGCCGTGGCGACCGCCTCATGGCCGTGCTCGACTACCTTAGCGGCATGACCGACGTCTACGCACTCGACCTCTACCGAAAAATCAACGGGCACTCGCTGCCTAGCGTATAACGCACGCTTACAACGCAAAAACGACCTACTTATTGCAGAGCGCAACAAGTAGGTCGTTTTTTTTATTCTAAATAATTTTGGTTACAAGGAATGCGGCAAGAACCATGCTCACCCTAAGGCACGGGATCGTAGCCATGTCCTCCCCAAGGATGACAACGCAACAAGCGGCGAATGGCGAGATACAAGCCCTTAATGGGGCCATACTTCTGCAAAGCCTCAACGGCATACTGCGAACAAGTGGGCGTGAAGCGACACATGGGCGGAGTGAGCGGCGAGATAAACCGCTGATAAAAGCGAATGGGCTGAATAAGCAAGCGAGTGAGCACGTTCTTTAGCATAATCCGCCTCCATTTTCTGGCACTGGTGCGCCTCCATTTTGTGCCGCTAGGCTCTCTGCCTCCGCTAGCAGTTTCGCCTCTCGTTCGTTCACCTTTTCGGCCACCCGATGCAAGATACCTCCCACTCGCTTATGCACCAAAGAGCTTGGCATAGGGCGGTCAGAAAGCCAAATAAAGGCCAAATGCACCCCCACGTCTTGAGGCAATTGCTCGAGCAAGTGCTGCTTCTGCAAGCGATAAGCCTCACGCAGCTGACGCTTGGCTCGATTGCGATCGACGGCGTGCTTAAAGTGACGCTTCGACACGCTGAGCAATATCTTTACTTGCGGCCCAACGCCTGCATAAGGCAATGTGCGGAAAGTGGCGCGCAGAGGGAACTGGCTGGTCGAGATGCAGCCCGCACTGAAGAGGGCTTCAATCTCCTTCTTCAAGCAAAGGTGTTCGGCCTTGCGAAAGGTGTAGAGGTGTTGCGGCATGGGGAGTGAAAATAATTGGGGTGAATATAGGGCTAAGGGGGAGCGAAAAAAAATAACACATTCATCCTCTGAACTTACAGGCGTGCAGAGCATGAATGTGTTACCAAGAGGAATGCGGGGAGGGGAGAAGGACTCTGAAAAGAAACGAGTGATTATTTATCCTCCTCTTCGATGTAGTTCTCAATGGCAGCGGCCATGGAGCGTGCTTGGGGAGTGGGTGCGAAACAGTCGCAACGCAGACCAGCCTCCTCGATAGCGGCCTTAGTCACGGGACCAAAGCAAGCCAAGCGAGTTTCGCCCTGCTGGAAGTTGGGGAAGTTCTCAAGCAGCGACTTCACACCAGCGGGAGTGAAAAGCACAATCATGTCGTAATCGAAGGGTTGATCCTTGGGATATTCCTCGCTCACCGTGCGGAACATGACGCACTCCGTATGGCGAAGCTTCTTGCTGTCGAGCAAGTCGGCAATGTCGTTGTTGTGAACGTCGGACAGGGGCACGAGGTATCTCTCCGTCTTATGCTTCGCCATCACCGTGAGCAACTCGGGCCAACGCCCCGTGCTGCCGAAAAACACCTTGCGCTTGCGATACTGCACGTACTTCTGAATGTAGAGCGCAATGGCCTCGGAAAGACCAAAGTACTTCATATCGTCGGGCAGAGCTACACGCATCTCCTTGCAAAGCGTAAAGAAGTAGTCAACGGAGTGACGAGAGGTAAACACAATGGCTGTGTGCTCCAAAATCTGCACTTTCTGCTGACGGAACTCACGTGGAGTGAGACCTTCTACACGAATGAAGGGACGGAAAGTGAACTCAACGCTCTTTTTGCTCTCTAAGTCGAAGTAGGGCGACTTCTCGGAAGTAGGTTTCGGCTGCGAAACAAGAATCTTCTTGATCATGGCTACTTTTTTTCAGCACAGCGGTCACGCACGACCGCCTCTCTATGCATCGTTTATTTTAGATAATTGTCATTAATAAGTTGTTCACATAGGCTATTGCACGGAACAACATTAGGAGGGGTACTATTTCGAGGGTGCAAAAGTACAAAATTAAATGCACCCAGCCGAATGCGTAGCCGAAAAATATGCTAAAACTCTTATAAATCAGCAGTAATTTGTCGAATAAGAGCAATATTAGCACACAAACGAACATGTTTTGAAAGCTCAAGTCGAAGTAAACGACCAACAACGTGACGGGCAGCAGCATGACGCCTAAGCCCAAAACGCAGAGTAGATAAGCCTGAGACCACTGCGCCCGCTGACGAGCAGTGAAGAACACATTATTGACAAAAGAGTAGAGCGAAATCTTTAGCAGATAGTAGAGGCAACAAATGGCCACGCTCGTGCCTAAAAGCCAATAAGGGGAGACGAGATTGAACACTTGCTCCTGACGTTCCTGGGTGTAGTCGAAAAAAAGCACACCGAGCAAAAAGCACGTTTGGAAGATGAGAAACACCTGACCTCGCATTTCCGTTTGTGTGCGTTCCACGAAAAGATTTTCACGTTGGCGTTGGCGGAAAAATTGCTTGAGTTGCAGTTGCAAGTAACGCCGCGAGCGAGAAATCACCCACACCATACAGAAAAAGCTAAGCATGATGAGAGAGGTGACCACGCTATCCGTGCGAAACTGATAGGGTACGGGGTCGCCCGCTATACCCTTGGGCTGAAGCGAGAGCACAGAGTCGCTGCGAGTGTGCGTCACGCTGTCGAGCTCTTGCACGAAGGGCGATTTCTCCACATGGGTGAGCGCATACTTCCAGTATTCCACGTCGAGCACACGGGGCTTCATGGTCAAGGGCAAACCTTCGGGTAGCGGCTTCACGTCGCTAGGTTTCACCTCTTGCTGGACCGTGCTATCGGGCAAGACTTTGGCTTGACGGCGAGGGCGACGAACGACGTTGGCTAATGCCTCTTGTGAGCCGCTCTCAAGGGGGAGGGCAGCCGAGGGCTGGGCCGTGGTTAAGGAATCGACAACAAACGTGCGCATCTATAGCTTTTAGTTAATAACTTAAGTGGATTTCTCGACACTACGTGAATGGGGCTCGACGCTACTTGAATTGGTCTCAACTCTACATGGCGGCAAATTTGCGCACCGAGGCATCCCATAGGGGCGTTTCCTGAACTAAGCGCAAGGCTTCCTCAGGAGTGGAAGCCACCTTCCAAATAGCGGCATGCTGACTGCGCATAAAGTTTTCATCAATGGCGCACTGCAATTGGCTGAGCAAGGGGGCGTAATAATTATTGGTGTTGAGCACCACGATAGGCTTGAGGTAAAGGCCAAGCTGCTTCCAAGTGATAATTTCGAGCAACTCTTCCAACGTACCCACACCGCCAGGCAGAGCGATGCAAGCGTCACTGCGCTCGGCCATCAGCTCTTTGCGTCGATGCATGTCGGGGGTAATGAGCAGTTCGGTCATGCCCGTATGTTGCCAGCCCTGCTCCACCATAAACTCGGGGATGACGCCTATTGCTCGGCCGTCATTGGCTAAGCAAGCATCTGCACATGCTCCCATCAAGCCCGTTCGGCCAGCACCATTTATCAGCGTGTGGCCTTGCTGAGCCATTAGTGAGCCCAACTGTTGGGCTGCTTCTAAATAGATAGTGGGCACTTGGCCGCTCGAGGCACTATATACCGTGATGTTCATGTCTATTGTTTTTTTCTGATAGCAGAGGAAGGGGAGAGGTAAGAGGAGAGCATTGTGCGCTAAGCGTTGCTACACTCCTCTCTCCTCTATTTTTTCTTCGGATTAGATACCAAATGCTTTCTTAATCTCCTCCACGCGGTTAAGTTTCTCCCAGGTGAAGAGTTCTACCTCGATATGCTTCGTTTCCGAACCAGGAGCGTTGAAAGTTTTCGTCACCACTTGAGGCTCACGACCTACATGGCCGTAACTTGCCGTCTCCTCGTAGATGGGTTGACGCAGATTGAGTGTACGCTCAATGGCTGCAGGGCGAAGGTCGAAGAGCTGACCAATCTTTTCTGCAATCTCGCCATCGCTCATCGCCACGTGGCTGCGGCCGTAAGTGTCAACATAGATAGAGATAGGCTCTGCCTTACCAATGGCATAGCTGAGCTGCACGAGCATTTCGTCGGCTACGCCAGCGGCTACCATATTCTTGGCAATGTGGCGGGCGGCATAGGCTGCCGAACGGTCTACCTTCGAAGGGTCTTTGCCCGAGAAGGCTCCACCGCCGTGTGCTCCCTTGCCACCGTAGGTGTCGACGATAATCTTGCGACCCGTGAGGCCGGTATCACCATGAGGGCCACCGATAACGAACTTGCCCGTGGGATTTACGTAGTATTTGATTGCGCCCTTGTGGAAAAGCTCCTTGATTTCTGGAGTGTTTACGCGCTCATCTATCACGCGGGGAATGACGATTTCTTCCACGTCCTTCTGAATCTGTTCGAGCATCTGGCGGTCGGCTTCCTCTTGTGAGCCAGCCTCGGCGGCGGTGATAAACTCGTCGTGCTGCGTGCTCACCACGATGGTGTCGATGCGTTGTGCTACGTTGTCGTCAGAGTATTCCACGGTCACCTGACTCTTTGAGTCGGGGCGCAGGTAGGTCATTTCTTTTCCTTCGCGGCGAATTTCGCTCAACACGTACACAATGTCGTGTGCCAGGGATAGGGGCAAGGGCATGTAGGTGTCGGTTTCGTTATTGGCGTAACCAAACATCATGCCTTGGTCGCCTGCTCCTTGCTGCATGGGGTCGGTGCGTTCCACACCGCGGTTGATGTCGGCACTCTGCTCGTGGATGGCACTAAGAATGCCGCAGCTTTCGGCTTCAAACTTATATTCGGCCTTGGTGTAACCAATGCGGGCGATGGTGCGGCGCACCACGTCTTGCAAGTCGACGTAGGCTTCTGATTTTACTTCTCCTGCTACCACCACTTGGCCTGTGGTGACGAGCGTTTCGCAAGCTACTTTCGAGTTACTGTCGTAGGCGAGCAACTGGTCAAGCACGGCGTCAGATATTTGGTCTGCTACCTTGTCGGGGTGTCCTTCCGACACCGATTCGGACGTAAATAAATATGCCATTTTCTTTTTAAGGATATGTTTTGAATATGCTTTGTTTTGTTTCTTTCGTTGGTCGATTGCCTCGTGCGTTTCGCCACTTTGGCTATCGCTACTAGGCTTTCTAAAACAAAACGACCTGCTTTCGCTGAGCGGAAACAGGCAGAGGATAATGGACTATTACGATTTGGCTTTGGAGGAGAGTGATGCGTGCGATGAGGGTCGCAGTCGTAGTGGCGTTGCGCTCTTTCGTTTGCTTACGGCAAGTAGTAAAGCGCAAGGGGCGGTTACGAGTTTTAGCATTGTTTTTAAGAGGTTGCAAGCAGCCAAATCTTTCCTCTGATGTCTTGTTCGGATGCAAAGTTACGCTTTGTTCGGTAGAGTGCAAAGCTTTTCGTCTGTTTTTTCTGGAAATGGTTAAGAAATACCACGAAATGAGCAAAAAATTGGGGGCGACGCGTCCCCGCGTCGGCGCTAGAAGAAACTCAAGTAGTCATACCATTTCAAGTTCAAATTATTCATTTTAGGAGTTTGCTAATAAATTCATTAACTTTTTCTACTTGAGTTTCTTCTTGCGCCGACGCGGGGACGCGTCGCCCCCAATTTGTTGCTCATTTCGTGGTCAATTCGCAGCATTTTAGAGTTTGGGGCCGAAGGATAGGTCGCCTGCGTCGCCTAGTCCGGGCACGATGTAGGCTT
>CAVFOF010000039.1:1161-14308 GCA_963623895.1 bacterium | reverse complement strand
CCCTGCCTAAACGCCGCACGAGCCGTGGCACAATCTACTGCGTGCGCCCGACTCACCTACAAGTTGGGGGCGACGAGAGGACGCGTCGGTGCTAGTAGAAAACCTATAGGGTGGTAATTTATAGAACCATTCTATAGCAACTTAGTTCTCTTGCCGCATGTTTTTCTCCATTTCCTCTGGGGAAAGTATGTGTTGCTCTTTGCTGAATCGGTTCTTTTTGTGGGGTACTCGCCCTGTGGAGTTGGTAGCCGATTGAAGTGCGCTCCCAGCGGTGAGATTGCGCACGCTGCCGCCATATTGCTGCCAACGCTCCATAATGCTCTGCACGTAGCCGTAGGTTTCGGAGCCAATCATGTAACCGTGTTTCACTACGGGATCACGATAATATTTCGCTGTGCTTAGCCCACGCACGTAAGTGCTCACATCGTTCCAATTTTCAGGATTCCCACCATATTTGCGAGTCAAGGCTTGCGCATCGCGGATATGGCCGATGCCACCATTGTAGGAGGCCAACACAAACTTGGCACGCTCTTGAGGGTCGGCAATGGAGGAAAACTGCCCTTGTAGGTAACGAATGATGCGGGCTGCGGTGGCAATGTTTTCGGTGGGCGAGAAGCGTTGGGCTTGTGGTAAACCAAACTGTTGGGCGGTGGCTGGCATAATCTGCATCAAGCCACATGCTCCAGCCCACGACACGGCGTTAGGGTCGAAAGCCGACTCTTGATAGCATTGGGCGGCAATGAGTCGCCAATCCCACCCAGTGTGGCGAGCTGCTTCCTTAAAGTATTCATCGTAGGTGGAGATGATGCCCTTTTCGCGCGAAATGTAGGGTGCATGTACTTTACGCCGCACCACCGTGCGGTTCTTTACCCATGTGTTCTCCGTTCGTTGCGCTTTCAGTTCTACCCCTTCGCCATACCAATCGTTGAGTGCTTCGGCTAGGTCGTCTTCCTTATTGAGAATAGCCCAAGAGGTGTGCTTCTTGTCGTTGTTTGCTCCTGCTGCTTCCACTCCTTGCGCTTGGCAAAAGTCGGTGGAGAGCGGATAAGCTATGAGGTCAATGTCGCCGTGCTTTAATTGCTTAATAAGTTCCGTACTGTCGTTGGCCAAAACTATGCGAACTCCCACCCCTAAGGTGCTGGCAAAATCCTCGGCCAATGCATACTGCAAGCCCATGCCTCGGCCTTGATAGTCGAAGTAGGTGTCGGGGCCGCTAATCGTGCCCACAATGAGTTCGCCCGAGTCGACGATGCGGCTTAGGTTCTCGCCCTCCACGCTCTTTTTAGCTTTTGCAAAGGCTCCATTCACTATGGGCTGTGTTGTCTTTTTCGACTGGCAAGCTGTGAGAAGGGCGAGCGAGAAGATGGGTAATAGCAGGGTGTGCTTTAACATGACGGGGAAATGGGGCGTTAGAAAAAGGAAATGCAAAAAAAAGTAATGGAGAGTGTGAAAAAAGGGGGGGATGGGAAAACGAAAAAGGAAATGTGGGCAAGGCAAGAAGGCGGCTTTGCTTCCTTTGGCTTTGCCAACATTTCCTTTATATGTGAGCTTACATTTCTGCTTCTTTCAAGCGTTCTGCATTTTCGGCCACGATGAGGTGATCGATGCAATCTTGGATGTCGCCGTCCATGAATGCTTGTAGGTTGTAGATGGTGTAGTTGATGCGGTGGTCGGTGATGCGGCCTTGGGGATAGTTGTAAGTGCGTATCTTGGCCGAACGGTCGCCAGTAGAGACGAGCGTTTTGCGGCGGTTGGCGATGTCGTCCACATACTTTTGGTGCTCCTTATCGTAGATAAAGGTGCGTAGGCGAGCTAGGGCACGCTCCTTATTCTTGGGTTGATCGCGTGTTTCGGTACATTCAATGAGAATTTCCTCCACTTCGCCCGTATTGGGGTTCTTCCAGTTGTAGCGCAAGCGCACACCTGATTCCACTTTGTTCACGTTCTGTCCACCTGCACCGCTCGAACGGAAGGTGTCCCATTTGATTTCGCCCTCGTTGATTACTACGTCGAAGGCTTCAGCTTCGGGCAACACGGCCACGGTAGCAGCTGAGGTGTGAACGCGGCCTTGTGTTTCAGTGGCTGGCACGCGCTGCACGCGGTGTACTCCGCTCTCATACTTCATTGTGCCATACACATCGGCACCCGTGATGGAGCACACAATCTCCTTGAAACCGCCTGCTGCTCCTTCGCTTGCACTCGACACTTCGAGTTTCCAACCTTTGCGCTCGCAGTATTTCGTGTACATGCGGAACAAGTCGCCAGCAAAGAGGGCGGCTTCGTCGCCACCCGTACCGCCGCGAATTTCGAGAATAGCATTCTTCGAGTCCTCGGGGTCTTTAGGCACAAGCATGAGTTTGATAGCTTCTTCTAGTTCGGGAATGCGCTTTTCGCAGTTAGCCACTTCTTCGCGTGCCATCTCTTTGAGGTCGGCATCCGTTTCATTAACGAGCATGTCTTTGCTCTCTTCAAGGTTAGAAAGCAGGTTGGCGTATTCCTTTCGGGCTGCCATTAGGTCTTCCAGTTCCTTGTATTCCTTTGTCAAACGCACATAGCGGCTTTGGTCGGCAATCACCGAGGGGTCGGTGATGAGAGTGCTCACTTCTTCAAAGCGCGCTTCAAGTCCGTTGAGTTTTTCTAATAATGTGTTCATATATATAATATAGGTATAGAAACACTATTCAAGAAGCAGATGTGCCTTCTGCTTGTTAAGTAGAGGGGCAGGTGCTTCTTGAATAGGAGATGGAGTAGGGGCAACGTAATGCGTATGAGCCACCTACTTGGTTGAGAATATGCTAGTAGTTGAATTCGCCAAACTCGCTATGGATGGTAAGCGAACGAGAGCCTTCCTCGATGTGGCCTACAATTTGTGCGTCGATGTTGAAACTCTTGCTGATGGCAATGACCTGTTCGGCCAGTTCGGGGCGGAGGTAGACTTCCAGACGGTGTCCCATGTTGAACACCTTGTACATCTCGGCCCAATCGGTGCCGCTTTGTTCGGCAATGGCCTTGAAGAGGGGAGGTACGGGGAACATGTTGTCCTTCACCACTCGGCAGTTGTCTCCCACGAAGTGTAGCACCTTGGTTTGCGCACCGCCCGTGCAGTGTACCATGCCGTGGATTTCGGGGCGCAGCTCGTCGAGCAGCTTCTTCACCACGGGAGCGTAGGTGCGAGTGGGAGAAAGCACAAGTTTGCCCGCATTGATAGGTGAGCCTTCTACCGCATCGGTGAGTTTATAGCCACCGCTATACACGAGTTCTTCGGGCACGGAATGGTCGTAGCTTTCGGGGTATTTTTCGGCCAAATATTTGGCAAACACGTCGTGGCGAGCAGAGGTCAATCCGTTCGATCCCATACCGCCGTTGTATTCCTTCTCGTAAGTGGCTTGCCCGCAAGAAGAAAGACCTACAATCACATCGCCCGGACGAATGTTGGCATTGTTAATTACCTCGCTGCGCTTCATACGGCAAGTCACGGTGGAGTCGACGATGATGGTGCGCACCAAGTCGCCTACGTCGGCCGTTTCGCCACCTGTGGCGTAGATGCCAATGCCCATGTCGCGCATTTGCTGTAGCAGTTCGTCCGTACCGTTGATTATAGCAGAAATCACTTCGCCTGGGATGAGCATTTTGTTACGGCCGATGGTGGAGCTAACCAAAATGTTGTCTACGGCTCCCACGCAGAGAAGGTCGTCGGTGTTCATGATTAACGCATCTTGCGCAATACCTTTCCATACGCTGAGATCGCCAGTTTCTTTCCAGTACATGTAGGCGAGGCTCGACTTCGTGCCAGCACCGTCGGCATGCATAATGTTGCAATAGTTGGGGTCGCCGCCCAAAATGTCGGGGATTATTTTGCAGAATGCTTGAGGAAAGATGCCTTTGTCAATGTTCTTAATGGCATTGTGTACGTCTTCTTTCATGGCGGATACACCGCGCATCATGTAACGTTGTTTGCTGTCCATAGGGGGTGATGAATATCTATGTATGTGAGTTTTTTATTGCTATGTTAAGTGGGGGAGGTGAACTTTATTCGTTGAGAGCTGTTTTTTTGTGGAAGCCAAACAAGGGAGCAACGAAGCTAGCGGGAAAGTGTCGCACCTTGTTGTTGTAGTAGTCGACCCCTTGGTTGTAGCGTTGCTGACATTCGCTGATGCGGTTGGCCGTTTCCTCTAACTGTAGCTGGAGGTCGGCAAAGATTTCGCTCGTGCTGAGATCGGGGCAATTCTGCTGCACGTTGGTCAGTAGTTTGCTCACTGCTAGCGTTAGTTCCTCTTGTGCCTCGTGAAATCGCTTCAGATTTTCGGGGGTTAGGCGATCGGCATTCAAATCGCATTGTGAAACTTTGGCTTGCGCCGTTTCTACCTCGGCTACCGAGCTTTTCTCTGCCTGTAGATTGCATTTCACAGCTTGTAGCAAACTTGGCACGAGGTTGGCGCGGTGTTGACACTGTTGTTGCAAGCTGTTCCAATATGTGGCAACACTTTCGTTTTTTGCCACCAAACTATTGTAGGTGGTCAGTGTGCTGCCCACCAAAGTGAGCACCACGATGCCTAGGGCGAGTAGGAGGATGTTTCCTTTCTTCATAAGGGAGTCGTTTTGATGAATGGATAACCTTCTTAGTGGGGTGCATATGCACTTTCCACGCAAGCAAAGTTACACTAAAAGTGTGAGAACGGCCGTTCTTGTGGATGAAAATAACCCGAGAACGATGAATTTAATCAGATTTTAGCAAGCATACTTAACATATTAACAAAAAAAATAAGAAATTTGCAGTCCGTTCGTTTCTTACGAATAAGCAATTGGTCAACTATCAACATAAAATATAGTAAAGAACAAACAAATGTTTAATCAATCAACCAAAAGGTACACCCTGTTGTACTTCGTGCTATGCTTTGCCTTGTTGCTGCAAGCACAAATCCCCACAGATTATTACAAAAATGCAAAAGGCACCAAAGGCTCGGGCTTGAAAACGGCTCTCTATCAAAAGATAGCCTCGCACACTCAGCTTAGCTATAGTGCTCTATGGCAAGCCTTCAAAACCACTGATGTGCGTTCAGATGGGAAAATCTGGGACATGTACTCTAATGCGACAAACTATGTGCCTGGAGGTTCGGCTCAAGGAGCCAACTACAAGAAAGAAGGCGATAGCTATAATCGTGAACACTCTTTCCCTAAGAGCTGGTTTAACGACGCTTACCCCATGTATACCGACCTTTTCCATCTTTATCCTACTGATGGCTACGTAAACAATCGTCGCAGCAACTATCCTTTTGGAGAAACTGACGGTGGAACCTATACATCGAGCGGCGATTTTAGTAAGCTAGGAAAGAGCACGCTTAAGGGCTACTCTGGCACGGTGTTCGAACCCGCTGATGAATACAAAGGAGACTTCGCTCGTAGCTACTTCTATATGGCCACTGCCTATGAAGATAAAATCGCAGGTTGGCACAGTGATATGTTAGCGGGCAATTCCTATCCCGCCTATACTGATTGGGCCATTGAGATGCTACTGCGTTGGGCGCAAGAAGACCCTGTGAGTCAAAAAGAAATAGATCGCAATAACGCTGTATACAAACTTCAAGGCAACCGCAACCCTTACATTGATTATCCTGGTCTAGAGCAGTATGTGTGGGGTGGTAAAACTACCACCGCCTTCGACCCTGACAATTACGACGGAAAGGTTGACCCCACTCCCGACCCCACTCCCGATCCCGTAGAGATATCGGCACCTGAGTTCAGTCCTGTATCGGGCGTAGTAGCCAAAGGTACAGAAGTGACTATCTCCACTTCAACGGAGGGAGCTTACGTCTACTACACCGTGAACAACGGCGACTTGCAATGCGCTTATAGTTCGGCCACTGTTGCCATCAATGCCAACTCCACCATTGTGGCTTATGCTCAAATGGGTGAAACCAAGAGCGAAGAGGTGACCGCTGTGTATAAGTTAGCATCAGACGCTCCCGTGGGAGAAAATGTTTACACGCTGATAAGTACCACTAGCGAACTCGCTGCCGATTTCAACTATCTGATCGTGGCAAACGACACCAAAAAAGCGTGCACTGTGGCTTTGAGTGCCGCTAACGAAGCTTCCGACATCCGTCAGAATGTGAGCGTTGATAAAAACGATGACCAAACTATTAGCACCGAGGTGGGCGGAGCAGACCAACCTTACGCACTGACATTAGGTGGCAAAGAGGGTGAGTGGACGCTCTATGATGCTGTAGGTAAAACTTATTTAGCTTTGTCTACTGATGGCAACAAACTCCACTCTATTGCATCGGCTAACGAGTCGGCACAATGGAGCATTAACTTCTCGTCGGAGGGCAATGCTGTAATCACAAGCAATAAATATTCCAATCGTTGCATTGAGTATAACATGAGTTCCCCGCGCTTTGCTTGCTATAAGGCTTCGCAGCAGAAGGTGTACTTATACAAGAGTGCTACTGCCACAACCATCACACAAATTGAAAAGGCTCATAATGGCCAGGTGAGCGTATTCACTACTAATGGCACTTTGATTCGCACTGCGACTTCCTTCAAAAAAGCCACACAAAACCTTCCCGCAGGTATCTATTTAATTAACGGCAAGAAAGTACTTTTGAAGTAAATACAACTCATTTTTTTAGTATAATAAAACAACGCAAGTCTCTTTTGAATGAGATGCTTGCGTTGTTTTATTTTTATTCTCCTAGCTTGTCTTTCTACTAGCTCATATCGATTAAACTATATGACGAGTGTAAGCAAAGTGCAAGCAACTGTTTTTTTGTTGCTTGCACTCATGAGTAAGTTGAAAATCAGTGTGAGTACAAGCGATTTGTGCAAGCAACAGCAGATAATGCAACTAAACTTCTAGTGTCGCTTATTTTGCTCGAATAGCCCATGCTGCGCTCTTGGAGGGATAAAGTTGCGGCTCTAGCCTAGTCTGCGATTTCGCTTTTCTGTTTAATTAAGTACATTCGTTTCGCTGAAAAACATTAACTTTGCACAATGTAAATAACAAAATAAAACACGATAGAAAATGAGAACACTTAGAACGCAAATCTCTGTTTGGGTAATAGCCCTAGTAAGCATACTTGGTTTCACTAGTTGCGACGAAGATTGGTGGAACGGTTGGAACGGCTCTGCCGACGTGGTGGGGCAGTGGCGCATTGTGGAGGTGTCGGGATGGTCGAACTGTCCCTATCGGCAAGGCGACTATTGGTATATGTACAGCAACGGTAACTTCCAATCATCGGGTTATGGTGGCTTGAATGAGCAGGGCTACTGGTCGATGCGAGGTCGAACCATGGAGTTTGCCTTTCCTCCTCACACCAACTATGTCAGCATGTCGGCTTATGTGAGCACTTACGATACCGACTACATGACGCTCCGCGTGACGGATTACGATAACAATACGAACTACACCCTTCGAATGATGCGCTCTAGCCGATATGTCTATTAGCTACGGCTATACGCTAGAACATTGAAGGATACATAAAGTCGAAAGAACGCTGAAAACAACGCATGAAAATTTTAACCAAAGACGAAATAAAACAACAAATAGATACTCCCATCTTTCATCAGTTGACAGAAGCTGCCGATAGCTTAGGACTGGAATGCTACCTTGTTGGGGGCTACGTGCGCGACTTGTTTCTGCAACGCCCCACGAACGACATCGATGTGGTGGTAGTAGGAAGTGGCATTGAGATGGCTGAGGCTTTTGCCAAAAGACTAGGGCAGAAGGCCTATCTCTCTGTATTTCGTAACTTTGGAACAGCCCAAGTGAAATGGCACAATCAAGAGGTGGAGTTTGTGGGGGCAAGAAGAGAAAGCTACTCGCATGACTCGCGCAAACCTATTGTAGAAGATGGTACGCTAGAGGATGATCAAAATCGACGCGACTTTACCATCAATGCAATGGCCGTGTGTCTTAACTCGCAACGTTTGGGCGAATTGGTTGACCCTTTTGACGGTGTGTATGACCTGGAGGATGGCATAATTGCTACGCCGCTCGACCCCGATATCACTTTTAGCGACGACCCCTTGCGCATGATGCGCTGCGTGCGCTTTGCCACTCAGCTCAACTTCGTTATTGAAGAAGAAACCTTTGAGGCACTCTCGCGCAACCGAGAGCGAATCAAAATAATCAGTGCTGAGCGCATCATTACCGAACTCAATAAGATAATGATGGCAAAAGCTCCATCCATTGGCTTTGTGGAACTGCAACGATGTGGTTTGCTCGAACTTATCTTACCCGAACTCTCGGCTCTGGATTGTGTGGAAACACGCAACGGAAAATCGCATAAAAACAACTTCTATCACACGCTTGAAGTGCTCGACACCGTAGCCTCCAAGAGCGACAACCTCTACTTGCGTTGGGCGGCCTTGCTACACGACATTGGAAAGCCTCGCAGCAAACGTTGGGATCCGCTCGTGGGATGGACATTCCATAACCACAACTATTTGGGCGAGAAAATGGTGCCCCCCTTGTTTCGTCGCTTGAAACTGCCCCTCGATGAGCGTATGAAGTACGTAAAGAAACTCGTCGGGCTGCACATGCGTCCCATTGTTATTGCCGATGATGTGGTGACAGATAGTGCCGTGCGGCGTTTGCTCTTTGAAGCTGGTGATGACATTGATGATCTCATGCTCCTTTGTGAAGCCGACATCACGAGTAAGAACGAGCAGCGCAAGAAAAATTTCTTGAATAACTTCAAGATTGTGCGTCAGAAACTCATTGATATTGAAGAAAAAGACCGCATTAGGAACTTTCAACCAGAGGTGGACGGAAACGAAATTATGCACATCTTTAACCTCGCTCCTTGCCGAGAGGTAGGCGCACTGAAAAGCGCACTGAAGGATGCTATCTTAGATGGTAAAATCCCTAATGAGCGCAATGCTTCGTTGCATTTCGTCATAGAACGAGCCAAGCAGATGGGGCTGTCGGTGGTGAATCCCGTGGAGGGGTGCTAATAAGATGGATGAACGGGGTAGAAACGCATAGAGTCGTTCAGACTTTCAGTGCATTTCTTATTCATTCTCCCCTCTCTAGTTGTATCAATCTAATACTTGAATAATGACAGAGCTAGAAATACAAGCGAATAAGCAAAAGTTTATCGACCTTTGCCACCAGTATATCCATCGTGACGGACTAGACAAAATGTTGGCTTATCTTGAGAAAACTGACTTCTACGAAGCCCCAAGTTCTACAAGTTTCCACCTTAATGTGGAAGGCGGCCTTTGTCAACACTCCATCAATGTGTTCGAAACGGCTCTTGCCATAAACGAATCGGTGGCCAAACCAAGCATCGCAGCAGGAGTGTCACCATTTGATGAGGAGGTAAGCGAAGAAAGCATCGCTATAGCCACGTTGTTTCACGACATCTGCAAAGTGAAGATTTATCACAAATCCCTTCGATGGGTGAAGAGTGAGTTAACGGGTAAATGGGTAAACTATAATGGCTACGAGGTAAAGGATGAGTTTCCCCTAGGGCATGGTGAAAAGTCGTGCCTCATGCTCAGCTGGTATATACGCCTCAAACCCGAGGAAATGCTAGCCATTCGTTGGCACATGGGGATGTTCGATGTAGGCGAAAACAGTTCGCCATCACGTATAGCTTTCTACAATGCAGCCGAAAAGTCACCGCTGGTGAGTATCGTGCACTCAGCAGATTTCTTATCATCAAAACTAAAGGAAAAAACCGATGATGCTCGCGAACGAGCTGTGCAGAGTCGATAATTTTTAAGCTTAAAGAAATTCAAACAATCTAATTATATGAAGCGAACACATTTCAAACCCTTCATGGCATCGTTGCTGATGCTCATGATGTTTGGGCTAGGGTGGTTGCAGAGTTTGGCAGCCACAGAAAACCCTGAAGCGGTGACCAATCTGCTCAATCGCATTGGCGGAACAGGAGCGGCTGACCGCTTTGTTACCCTGCTCGACGAATCGTTGAACACCACGGGAAAAGACGTGTTTGTAATTACTAGTCAAGACAGCAAACCTTGTATTAAAGGTAGCAGCACACTAGCCATTACAACGGGTATTAATTGGTACTTGAACCACCAAGCACACATCAATTTGGCTTGGAATCAACTTACAACCGATTTGGTAAGTGCCACTCTCCCCGTGCCCACCGATGAAGAAACGCACACTTGCTCGGTGGACTATCGTTACTACCTCAACTACTGCACCTTCTCTTATTCCATGTCCGTGTGGACTTGGGATCGTTGGCAGAAGGAAATTGACTGGATGGCACTCCATGGCGTGAATATGCCTTTGCAGATTGTGGGCTTAGACGTGGTGTGGAAAAAGCTTCTCACCGAAGACTTAGGCTACACCTCAGATGAGGCCAACGATTTCATCGCAGGCCCTTGTTTCCAAGCTTGGTGGGGCATGAACAACCTCGAAGGTTGGGGCGGTGCCAACAAGGATTGGTGGTACACACGTCAAGAGACATTGGCCAAAAACATCTTGGCTCGTGAGCGAGAATTAGGCATGACCCCCGTGCTTCCAGGCTATGCTGGTATGGTGCCGAGCAACATCGCTAGCAAGAAAGGATATACTGCCAACAACCAAGGCAACTGGTGCGGTTTCACCCGTCCCTACATTCTCGACCCCAATTCCGATGCCTTTGCTGAAGTGTCGGCTGCTTATTACAAACAGTTGAAAGAAGTGATGGGTACGTCGACCTATTATAGTATGGATCCCTTCCACGAAGGAGCTAATACGGATGGCATTGATGTAGCTTCGGCCTACACGAAAATTGCCAATGCCATGACAACGGCTCAGAGTGACGCCAAGTGGGTTATCCAGTTTTGGCAATGGAGTGAAGCACAGTATAATGTGCTCTCTAAGGTAGACCAAGGAAAACTCATTGTGTTAGACCTATTTAGCGATGCACACACCCAATTTGGCGAATACCAAGGACATGATGCCGTGTATTGCGCCTTGCCCAACTTTGGCGGACGCACAGGTTTGTTTGGTCGTTTAACAAAGATAATGACCGACTTCTATACGCAGAAATCTAATTATAGCAACGTAAAGGGTGTAGGTGCTACTCCCGAAGCCATCGAACAAGTGCCCGTGCTCTACGATGCCCTCTTCGAATTGCCTTGGTATGCTTCTGCTCCTGATGCTAAAGCATGGCTCGCCGATTATGCTACAGCTCGCTATGGGGTAGAAAATTCAGAAGCACAAGCTGCTTGGGAGAAGATACGTAACTCCGCTCTCAACTGCGAAACCTCGTTGCAAGGCCCACAGGAAGCCGTGCTATGTGCTCGTCCCGCACTGACTGTCGACCGCGTGTCAAGTTGGGGCGGTACGGATATCTTTTACGACCCACAGGATGTGGTGGATGCCGCTTACAAATTGCTGCAACAAAAGACTGCGCTCTCGGGCGATAACTATAGCTACGACCTCACCGACTTTTCTCGCCAAGCGCTCACCGACTACGGCAAGAGTCTGCTCGCTGCCATCAATGAAGCCGCCACAAGTGGCGATAAAACAGCCTATGCCGCTCGTCGTGACGCTTACTTGCAACTTATTCTTGACCTCGACGAATTGCTCAACACCAATGTCAACTTCATGCTTGGCCGTTGGACGCAAATGGCGCGTGGCATAGCTGATGAGGTGTCTGGCACAACCGAGAGCGATAAGCAGTGGCTCGAACTCAATAATGCCCGCACGCTCATCACTACTTGGGGCCATGAAAACGCTAGTGAATCCGGCGGTTTGCGCGACTATTCTTACCGCGAATGGGGTGGTATGATGAAGGATTTCTACTATGCTCGTTGGAAAGCCTTCTTCGATAATCGTGATAATGGTACCTCTCTGCCCAATTGGTTTACTAACGATTGGACTTGGGCGCATAATGCTGAGCTTTCTTATAGCAATACTCCCACAGGAAACACGGCTGATGTAGCCACAAGATTGTTTGGTAAATATTTCCATCCCATTGCATTGAGTAGTAATTCCAATTACTATCTCTATCGTTACACCAGCACCGACCTAAGTCAAAGCTTAACGTTGCAAGCCTATCGTGGCGAAGCTTTCCAATTCCCCATTACGCTCTCTTCAGACGTAACAGCTACTTTGGGAATCGACTACAACAATGACGGACTCATTGCTGACGACGAAATCTCTAGCGGTATTAACGTTACCATTTCCTCGGATGCAGTAATTGGCAATGTGAATGCCTTGCTTACTTTAAGCGACGGCACGACGCTGAAGTTCAAGGTCGCTTTGAAGGACAATGTTACCACGCCCCGCACCATTGGCGTAACTACGGCTGATGCTAATCAGGGTAGTGTTGAAATCGTAGGCGAAACGGGCACAAGCGTAACTACTCTCGACGACGTGTCAGTAAAAGCCACCGCCAACTCAGGTTATGATTTTCTCAACTGGACCGACGCTTCGGGCAATGTGGTCAGCACCGCCAATCCCTACACTTATTATGGGGCGGCTGATGCTACTTTCAAAGCGAACTTTACCCTAAATAAGTGGGCTGGCTTAAAGGAAAATTTGAAAGATTTTAGTGATATTTCTTACTACGGCCAATATGTGAAGAATATTGCCGTTTCGCAAAACGGAGCAGACGAGAGCAGCATTTATTCTGTGGATGCTTGTCCTTCTTCGCTCTACCATACCACGCAACTCGTTACGGCTGCTGCGGGTAGCAAACTTATTGTGCATGCCACGGGTGCAGGAGGCTTAAACTATTGCAACCTTTCAGCCTATGCCGACTGGAACGGCGATGGCGATTTCGACGATGAGGATGAATTGCTCGCTGCGGTAGGTACAAAGTCATCGAGCGGAAACTCAGAACTCAACGATAAAACTTTAGAAATTCTCATTCCCTACACCGCAACGCAGGGCGTAACGCACATTCGCTTCCGCTACGATAGCAGTTGGGCAAGTGGCTACGACACCAACACGGGAGCCATGCCCTCTAAGGCCGAAACCTTTCGCATGGTTTACGATATCCCCGTCATGATTACGGATAAGTCGGCTCTCGCTAGCACCATCACCGTTAGTGCTTCCAACGATTCGTTTGGTACGGTTGACCAGAACGGACAGAGTAATCCCTATACCTATAAATCGGGCGAACAAGTCATTCTCCGTGCTTATCCTAAGGATGGCTACAAGGTAACTTGGAAGGATGGC
>CAVFOF010000039.1:0-1151 GCA_963623895.1 bacterium | reverse complement strand
GGCTATGGCCGTTCTGTGCCCGAAAGTTGGGTACATGGCAACTTCCTCAATTTCTATGCTCCCGAAAGTGGTAGCTATGTAGCAGAGTTCGAACAAGACATTTGCGAGGCCACATTCGGTGATTGGAAGTTTCGCTATACCTATGATGATAACGGCATTACGCTGCAAGAAGTGATTAGTGGGGAGGGAGAATTGACTATTCCCGATAGCTACGATAATAAAAATATCGTAGCTGTCGCTCCTAGTGCATTGCTCAACCAAACAGGGCTGACAAAGATAACCTTGCCTTCAACCATTCAATCTATTGGAAAATCTTCAAAGGTTTCTACCTCTTTTATAGGTAGCAATGTGCAGAATGCCTCAGTTCCCTTGTCCACCACATTGGCCAACGACGAAGATTGGTCTATTGATTTCTCCGTGTCTAACAACTCGACCACGTCCTTCAACCAGTGGGGCTCTTCTCTGCTTGCTACAGGCACAGAGTCTTTAGGCGAGACCTACAATAAAGGTTTCCAGCTCTACCTTAAAGCCGACCAAAGCATCATCTTGAAATTAGGAAGTGCAGAAGTGAAGACTTTCACCGTGTCGCAGAATGCCAAGGCTTTTGACGTGAATGTGAACCATACTTCTGAAGGTGCTTTGACCGTTACGGTGACGTGTGGCGACAACTCTGAGACTTACACCACGAGCAATTATACGTTGACCGATATTACGCAGTTGTGTAATTCCCTCCCAGTGGGCATCAACCTCACTCCTTTTGTGGTCAACTCTTATCGCAATGTAATCAATCCTTTCGAGGGTTGCTCCAACTTGGCAAGTGTGGTTGTTGATGAAGGTAATTCTTATTACTACTCGCATGATGACGTAGCTCTCTATGATGCCGCCAACGTACTATTGGCTTATCCTGAAAATGCACCTAGTTTTCTTTATTACATAAAAGACGGTACTAAGGCTATTGAAACGAAAGCCTTTGGCAATAATCCTAACTTATATGCGGTAGGGTGTGAATCTGGTTGCATAAAGGCTAACAAGAATGCTTTTGGTAATAAGAATCTTCATGCTCTTATGATGAGTGAAAAAGTCAACACGGACACATTGGCTCTTTATCGTAAAGAATGGGGCTTGCCTTTGTTGGCGTATTGTATTGCCGA
>CAVFOF010000038.1:0-15089 GCA_963623895.1 bacterium | reverse complement strand
GAGAATTGAAGATTCCGAAGAACTCTACAACATAAAAGGTTGGGGAGTGAACTATTTCGGCATTAACGAAAAAGGCCATGCCTACGTGGCACCACGCAAAGACGGCGTAAAGGTAGACCTCAAAGAGGTGGTTGACGAACTCAACTCACGCGACATTACGGCTCCCGTATTGTTGCGTTTCCCCGACATCTTGGACAACCGCATTGAGAAAACCTCAGAGTGTTTCACCCAAGCTGCCAAGGCTTACGATTTCAAAGCTGAACACTTCATTATTTACCCCATCAAGGTGAACCAAATGCGCCCCGTGGTGGAGGAGATTATCAGTCATGGCAAAAAGTATAACCTAGGTCTTGAAGCTGGCTCGAAACCCGAACTTCATGCGGTGCTTGCCACCAACATGGACTCCGACAGCCTGATTATATGCAACGGTCATAAGGATCAAAACTTTATCGAGTTAGCCCTGTTGGCGCAGAAGATGGGTAAGCGAGTGTTTCTTGTAATCGAAAAACTGCCTGAACTCATCACCATAGCCCGCACAGCCGAAAAGCTTGGCGTGCGCCCTAATCTAGGCATCCGCATCAAACTGGCAGCTAGCGGCACTGGTAAGTGGCAAGAGAGTGGTGGCGACGCTTCAAAGTTTGGTCTTAACTCCTCCGAATTGCTCGAAGCACTGCAAAAGCTCGATGCAATGGGTATGCACGATTGCTTGAAACTTATACACTTCCACATAGGTTCGCAAATCACCAAAATTCGTCGCATCTCAACCGCTTTGCGTGAGGCTTCACAATTCTACGTGCAACTGCACGCCATGGGCTTCAATATTGAGTTCGTTGACTGTGGTGGCGGCCTCGGTGTGGACTACGACGGCACGCGCTCTAGCAACTCAGAAAGTTCGGTGAACTACTCCATACAAGAGTATGTAAACGACTGCGTCTACACCTTTGTCGATGCTGCCAACAAAAATCACATTCCGCATCCCAACCTCATCACTGAGGGCGGCCGTTCGCTTACGGCACACCACTCAGTGCTGGTGGTAGACGTGATGGAGAGCGTGAGCATGCCCCATATGGACGAGAACTTCCACCCCTCGGAACAAGACCACCAATTGGTGCACGACCTCACTGAGATTTGGGATAAACTCTCGCCCCGCTCCATGCTCGAGGATTGGCACGATGCGCAGGACATTCGCGACGAAGCACTCGACTTGTTCCGTCACGGCATTATCGACCTCAAAACACGTGCGCAGATTGAAAGCCTCTATTGGAGCATCACGCACGAAATTAGCGAATTGGCTCATCATCAGAAGCACGTGCCCGACGAACTCCGCACGCTCGACAAGATGATGGCCGACAAGTACTTCTGCAACTTCTCCCTCTTCCAGTCGCTTCCCGACTCTTGGGGCATCGACCAACTTTTTCCCATCATGCCCATCGACCGGCTTAATGAGAAACCTACTATATCGGCCACTTTGCAGGATATTACCTGCGACTCCGACGGTAAGATTTCGGCTTACGTCAACTATAATCAGCAAACCTCCTACTTGCCCCTCCACCATTTCCGCGAGGGTGAACACTATTACATTGGAGTGTTCCTTGTAGGAGCTTATCAAGAGATTTTGGGCAATATGCACAACCTCTTTGGCGACACCAACGCCGTGCACGTCACAGTGGATGAGGATGGATATAGCATCGACAAAACGATTGATGGCGAAACTGTGGCAGATGTGCTCGAATATGTGCAGTATGACCCCAAACGCCTCGTTCGTCGCCTTGAAGCTTGGGTGAGCAAGGCCGTGAAGGAGGGAAAAATCACCATCGAAGAGGGCAAGGAATTCATCTCCAACTATCGCTCTGGTCTTTATGGTTACACTTATCTAGAATAAGCAGTTTCTCAACACTTATTCGCAACAAGAAACAATAAAAAGCGTGTTGCTTCGCATGATATATTTGCAAAGCAACACGCTTTTCGTATTATAAAGGCTGATTTCGGTCTGTTATACTCCTTATATATAGTAGACCTATTTCAGTTTGTCGTATTCCTCATCGCTCACGGGTTCGAGCCATTCGTTCGATGTGTTTTCTCCTTTCACTTCGAAAGCCAAGTGTGAGAACCAACTATTAGCCGCAGCGCCGTGCCAATGCTTCACGTTGGCGGGAATGTGTATCACTGTGCCAGGAAGGATTTTCTGAGCAGGTTTGCCCTCCTCTTGATACCACCCTTCGCCAGCTACGCCTACGAGCATCTGTCCGCCGCCCTGACTGGCATGATGAATGTGCCAATAGTTGCGGCAGCGAGGCTCGAACGTGACGTTGAAAATGGGTACTTGACTGTCGGATACTACGGCCAAGTAGCTATTCCCCGTGAAGTATTGTGCAAAAGCTGTGTTCGGCTCGCCAATAGGGAAGATGCTGTTGCGCTCAAATTGAGCTTTAGCGTCGCTGCCCGTCACCTCATCGTTCCACACCTCTTTGGCCAAATTGAAGGCAGCCCAAGCCTTAGGCCAACCAGCATAGAAAGCTGCATGGGTGATGATTTCGGCTACTTCAGTGCGTGTGATGCCATTTTTCTTGGCTTCGATGAAATGATGCGTGAGCGAACTGTTGGCTATGCCCTGACTGATGAGTGAGGTGATGGTGACGAGGCTGCGGTCGCGCAGACTCAGCAAATCGTTGCGACTCCACACTTCGCCAAAGAGTACGTCGTCGTTGAGTTCTGCAAACTTAGGGGCAAACTCTCCGAGCTGTTTGCGTCCAGCTGTTTGAGTGATTTTTTGTTGTGCCATAATAATGCTTGATGATGCTAGCGTGCAACACAAAAAGGCAATAGTGCGTCTCATGTCGTACTTAAGTTAATGGGATTTCTAGTTGATTACAACTATGCGATGTGTCTTTGTTATGAACAATCGTGCGACTCACTCATGTATTTCTTCAAAGCCGCATCGTTTCTTTGTTGTTGGCAAAGGTACGATGTATAGGTTGAAATCCCCTTAACCTAATTACGGATATAATGCATTATTTTACGGAAGCAGGTTGGATAAGGGCGAAAATATTCGAATGAAAATGTAAAGTTTGGCTTAGCTAGCCTACATCCTTGGCCACTAAAAACAAAAATTTCCTTCTGAAAAGGAAATAAATGGGTATTCTTTTCCTTTTTAGAAGGAAACTTTTGTGTATTTCTTTCCTTTTTAGAAGGAAAAGCTGTGCTTTTTGCTATCAAAAAAACAGTAAAAAGAATAATCGTACGGATTTACGTAGTACATTCTAGTCAATCATATCCTTGCATCAAGAAGAGTTGCCCTTTAATTTACAAGAACGCAACGTGCAACTTCCGTTAGATGGTGATCGCATTGTGACGGTTACAGGCATTCGACGTTGTGGTAAATCATCATTGTTAGGACTTACGATAAAACATACAAAAACTCCTAAGCATATAGTAACTTGCTTAGGAGTTATTTGTGTAAATAATTATTCAATGTTTACCACTGTCTGCGAATATTGGCTTCCTTTTTTCTTGATTATTGAGTGAAAATCAGGAAAAAGAAACTTAGGGGTTGAGCAGACGCTGCATGGCGTTAACGAGACTTGAGGCCGTTTCGCTCTCAGGGATGCCTGCGGGGGCAAAGCGGTTGAGAGTGTTGTTCAGCTCGTTGAGTGCTTGCGTTTTGCCCGTTTGTTCATACTCTTTGCGGAGCAATCGTACCTTCTCGGCCATGGCTACCCCTTCGATGAAACGCTCGTAGCGCACGGAAGAACGGGGGCCAGGGTAGATGAGGTAGGTGTCGCCAGGAGCAAAGAGGCGGAAGCGCGAGTCGTGTAGCGGATTGTCGGCCCAGTTCATCCACGACCAGTGCAGATAACCCTCAAAGTGGTTGGCTAGGCAGAAGAGGGGAAGATAAGCCGCTTCAGCGGGCAGACTGTTGGAGAAGAGATTGGGCTCATCGTTGCTACAGCAAGTGTAAGTGGTGCTTTTGTAGCCTTTGGCTTGTCGAGCAGCCAGCTCTTCGGCGGTGAAATTCTCGCCAAATCCTATGCAGTAGTCGTAGAGCTTATCCACCAATTCTTTGTGATGAGTGCCAGCCAATGCCATCTTGATGCCTGGCACGGCTTTCTGAGCTACTCGGTAGGCATCGAGCATGTTGTCGAGCCCACGTTCGTCCATGGCAATGCACGTTTTGTTGAACCATCCTTTCTCTTTAAGATGTTGGGCAAAGTTTTGTAAGAAATTTGTCCACAGCTCTTCATACTCCTTGCTACTTGTGCTTGTTTTCAAATCCACGTTGTGTCCTTGAGCCTCGTCGTAATAGCGGAAGGTCATGTCCCATGGCACCATTGAGAAACAGTTGATTTGCTCATCAATGCCACACTCTTGGCAGAGCGTTACCCAGTGGTCGAATACGCTATAGTCGTATCGCCATTCGCCTAGCTTTGTGCGGGTGGTGCTAACCATGGCGTCAAACTTATCGTGGCTTTGGTCGCCCCAAGGCTCGTAGAATAGTATGGCCGATACCACCTTTTGTCCGCTCTTAGCCAATAGTTTGAGATAGGGACGGAGTGCTTCAAAATGCGCGTCGCTCCAACGGGGTACGTTGTGGTAGCGCGACACAGCATAAGGTTGTTGCCAAAAGTCTACGTGGAATTGCTGCTCTTTGGGTGTGGGTAGGATGCGGTTGTTGACGTTGAGGCGCAATGTGATATTCTTCACCACTTTGCCCGTGGTCTCATTCACGACCTCGAGTTGTGTGTGATAGATGCCCGCTTCGCAGTGTTGCGGCACCTCGAGTGTGCACCACACGGGGCGAGTGGGAGCTTCGTTGGTTAGCGTTTGCGGTCCGTTGAGTTCAATCACGTCGGCCACCTCGTAGGGCGTAAGGTTGTTGGGATGATAGCCGCAACTTTGAAAGTTGTCGGTGGTCACGTAGCTCACAAAGCGAGCTTGTCCTAGCGTGTCGGGCAAGGTGATGCCGCCTTTCTTCCACGAGGTGAGGCGCACGCTGAGTCGCTCCTTCTCGTTGGCAATGTTTACCAATGCTAAAGCACCCACTCTTTCGCCACGCCATGCCGAGATGAGCGTGTCAGTGGTGAGAGGCATTTTGTCGCGTTGCATATTCATGGAGTAGTGTACGTCTTTCGAAGCCCACGTAACCACACATTCCGCTGCTTTGGGGGCACGATTAGCTCTTTGCGCTTGCGAGGGAATAATCGATAGAGAGGATATACCTATTATATATAGGAGCGATTTTTTCATTGTTTAGGCTATTGTTAAAGATTATGGAGCAAATTTACTATTTGTAGCTCGCTTTGCCAAGCATTTGCGAGGTTAATATCATTCCTCGCCTCTTCAAAACCTCCTAAACGCAGTTCGCCTAGTAGAAGTTTGCTAAGGATTGCACATTTGTTATGTAAATAGGCATATTAAGTGTGAAAATAATAGCGGAGTGAAAACTTTTTCTTACATATTGTACGCTGGTATGAGATAATTGCTTACATTTGCAATCCAAAATAACATCTACTGATGCACAATGTGACACTTTTTAGATAAAAGGACAAGACGTTGTGTTCCGAACAAAATACTTAACAAATCATGAAAATAAAGTTGCGTAGTGCCGTCTGCACCGAAGGAAGAAGAATGGCTGGAGCTCGTGCTCTGTGGAATGCCACAGGCATGAAGCGTGAGCAGTATGGTAAACCCATCATAGCCATAGCCAACTCGTTTACACAATTCGTGCCAGGTCACACCCATTTGCATGAGGTGGGGCAGTTGGTGAAAAGCGAAATCGAAAAGTTAGGTTGCTACGCAGCAGAGTTTAACACCATAGCTATCGACGACGGCATAGCCATGGGACACGATGGTATGCTCTACTCTTTGCCCTCGCGCGACATCATTGCCGACTCAGTGGAGTATATGGTGCAAGGACATAAGGCCGATGCCTTGGTGTGCATCAGCAATTGCGATAAGATTACACCGGGTATGCTCATGGCTGCTATGCGCTTGAACATCCCCACCGTGTTTGTGAGCGGAGGCCCCATGGAAGCTGGCACACATCAAGGTCAGAATGTAGACCTTGTGATTGCCATGGTGAAAGGCGCTGATGCCTCGGTGAGCGATGAAGAACTGGCACAAGTGGAGCAATGCGCTTGCCCTGGTTGCGGCAGTTGCTCGGGTATGTTCACGGCTAACTCCATGAATTGCCTGACTGAAGCTCTCGGCCTTTCTTTGCCTGGCAACGGCACAATCTTGGCTACACACACTAATCGTCGCCGTTTGTTTGAAGATGCTGCAAAATTGATTGTAAAGAATGCATTGAAATATTATGAGGAGGGCGACACCTCCGTGCTTCCTCGCAGCATCGCCACCCGTGAGGCATTCCTTAATGCCATGACACTCGACATTGCTATGGGCGGTAGTACAAATACCGTATTGCACTTGCTTGCTGTGGCCAACGAGGCTGGAGTTGACTTTAAAATGAGCGACATCGATGCCTTGAGTCGCAAAGTGCCTTGCTTGTGTAAGTTAGCACCCAACACGCAGAAGTATTCTGTGCAAGAGTGTAACCGTGCCGGTGGCGTGATGGGTATTATGGGCGAGCTAGCCAAAGGCGGCTTACTCCATTTGGAAGCACCCCGTGTGAACGGAGCTACGCTGGGCGAGGATATTCAGAAATATAGTATCACTGGTTCGAGCATCGATCCCGAAGCAGACCGTATTTACCATAGTGCACCTGGCGGTAAATTTAATATAAAAATGGGTTCGCAAGATGCCCAATGGCCTTCGCTCGATGCCGACCGCGAGAATGGATGCATTCGTTCGCTCGAGCATGCCTACACCAAAGATGGCGGCCTAGCCGTGTTGTTTGGTAACATAGCCCAAGACGGATGCGTGGTGAAAACAGCTGGTGTAGACGAGAGCTTATGGCACTTTAAAGGCCCCGCTCGCGTGTTCGATTCGCAAGAAGAAGCTTGCGAGGGCATTCTTGGTGGAAAAGTCCAAGCTGGCGATGTAGTGGTTATCACCCACGAAGGCCCCAAGGGAGGCCCAGGTATGCAAGAGATGCTTTACCCCACATCTTACATTAAGAGCCGACATCTCGGAAAGGCTTGTGCGCTAATCACCGACGGACGCTTCTCGGGCGGCACGTCGGGGTTGAGCATCGGTCACATCTCGCCCGAAGCCGCAGCAGGCGGAGCTATTGGCAAAATTGTAGATGGCGACATCATTGAAATCGACATCCCATCGCGTAGCATCTCCGTGCATCTCAGTGATGAAGAGTTGGCTGCTCGCCCCATGCGTCCCTTGCAACGTCAACGCGAAGTGAGCAAGGCCTTGCGTGCTTACGCTAGTATGGTGAGCAGTGCCGACAAGGGCGGCGTCAGAGAAATCTAATTCGAGATGTTCTCCTTTTAGGGCGGTAATTTTATAGAAAAGCCCTCTAATTAATAAGGGGAGGAGAGAGAACACACCCTTCAGCCTCCCTTCCATAACGAACGAAAGATTAACGTAATGACACAGAATTATAATAAGGAAATAGACAACGTAAAACCTTGTAGTGAGCCTTCTGCCACACTAGACAACACTCCTATCACGGGAGCCGAAATCTTGATGCGTGCGCTGCTCGACGAAGGAGTGACCACGTTGTTTGGCTATCCTGGAGGTGCCATTATGCCCGTATATGATGCACTCTACGACTATCGCGACCGCTTAAACCACGTGTTGGTGCGCCACGAGCAAGCCGCCACCCACGCTGCCGAGGGCTATGCCCGCGTGAGTGGCCGAACGGGAGTGTGCATCGTTACAAGTGGCCCTGGAGCCACCAACACCATCACGGGCATTGCCGATGCCATGGTGGATAGCACGCCCATGGTGGTTATCACAGGGCAGGTAGGCGTGAAGATGCTTGGCACCGATGCATTCCAAGAGTGCGATGTGGTGGACATCACGCAGCCTATCAGCAAATGGGCTTACCAAATACGCTCGGCAAAGGATGTGGCATGGGCCGTGCACCGTGCCTTCTATATAGCAAGCAGCGGTCGCCCTGGCCCCGTGGTGCTCGATTTTGCGAAGAATGCTCAGGTTGAGAAAGCCGAATACGTGCCTGGTACTATCGACTTCATTCGTAGCTATGTGCCAGTGCCTCCCACCGACAAGCAAAGCCTTGTGGAAGCCGCAGCCTTAATCAACGAAGCCAAACGCCCCTTGGTGTTGGTGGGTCAAGGTGTGGAATTGGGCAATGCTAGCGATGAACTGAAAGCATTCATTGAGAAAGCGGGCATTCCCGCAGGCTGTACGCTATTAGGTCTTTCTGCTTTGCCTACGGCTCATCCGCTCAATGTGGGTATGCTCGGCATGCATGGTTCGCTAGGCTCGAACAAAAAAACGCAAGAGTGCGATCTGCTCATTGCCATAGGCATGCGTTTCGACGACCGCATCACGGGCAATCTCGCCACCTATGCTAAGCAAGCACGAAAGATACATTTCGACATCGACCCCTCGGAAATCAACAAGAACGTGCAGGTGGATGTAGCCGTTTTGGGCGATTGCAAAGAAACGCTCCCTGCCGTGACGGCTTTGCTCGAAGAAAAACAACACACAGAATGGCGCGAGAGTTTCCGCGAGTGGGACGAAAAGGAACGCACCGTGGTGATAGAACCGCAAATTCATCCCACCGAAGGTCCGCTGCGTATGGGTGAGGTAATTCGCCGTGTTACGGAACTAACTCACGACAAGGCCGTGCTCGTTACTGACGTAGGCCAGAATCAAATGATGTCGGCTCGCTACTTCCGTTTCTCGCAGAAGCGCAGCATCGTCACTTCGGGCGGCATGGGAACGATGGGCTACGGATTGCCCGCAGCCATTGGTGCTACGTTTGGCACCCCCGACCGCACAGTTTGCTTATTCCTCGGTGATGGTGGCTTGCAGATGACGATTGAGGAATTTGGCACCATCATGGAGCAACAAGCACCAGTGAAAATCATTCTGCTCAATAATAACTACTTGGGCAACGTGCGCCAGTGGCAGCAACTCTTCTTCCAACGTCGCTACTCGTTCACCCCGATGATGAACCCCGACTACGAGAAGATAGCCGAAGCCTACCGCATTCCTGCACTCACCGTGACCGATCGCGCAAAGCTCGACGAGGCTATCGAGACGATGCTTGCCACCCCTGGTTCATTCTTGCTGCAAGCCGCAGTGCTTGAAGAGGACAACGTGCTGCCCATGTGCTGCCCTGGTCACGACGTAGACGACATGATGCTCGAGGCATGATAGATTTGAGAATAGCTCAATGAAACGTTCTATTGAACTTTCTCTCCATGCTAGTGCTTTCCCTTAAAAAGAACTTCTATGACAAACGAAAATACACTATACACCATCATCGTTTTCTCCGAGAACTTGGCTGGTGTGCTCAACCTCGTGACCAACGTGTTTACGCGTCGACAGTTGAACATTGAGAGCCTTAACGTGTCGGCCTCAGGTATTGAACACGTTCACCGCTACACCATCACCTGCTACACCGACGAGCATACCGTGCAGACCTTGGTGAAGCAGCTCGAGAAGAAGATTGACGTGATTCAGGCGCAGTATTTCACCTCCGACGAAATCTACGTGATGGATCAAGCTCTCTATAAAATAGCCACGGCTAAGCTCATAGCGAACCGCAACATCTCGAAGGCCATCCGCAAGTACGACGGAAAGATAGTGGAGGTCAACTCCACCTACGCCATCGTTTCGAAAGAAGGATTGCCTGAAAGCACCCTCGAACTCTACTACACGCTCAAGGCCTACGACTGCATCTTGCAGTACGTCAGTTCGGGCGTAGTGGCCGTAACGAAGAGCCATCGCGAGGAGCTAAATGAGTTCCTAGAACTGCGTGATGAGGAGAAACGAGCACAGCAAAATAGTCTAGATTTTTAAAATAACATCATAAGTAAACAACCAACGAGGCTGAGGCATCCCCTTATTAAGGCAATATGCATGCAGAATATAGCGGTTGCTGAGGTTTCACAAAAACTAAAAAATATGGCACAATTGAATTTTGGCGGCACTATCGAAGAAGTAATCACCCGCGAAGAGTTCCCCTTGGAAAAAGCACGTGAAATTTTGAAAGATGAAACCATCGCCGTGCTCGGCTATGGTGTGCAAGGTCCTGGTCAAGCTTGCAACTTGCGCGACAATGGCTTCAACGTAATCGTTGGCCAACGTCCTGGCAAAACTTACGACAAGGCAGTAGCTGATGGTTGGGTTCCTGGTGAAACACTCTTCTCGCTCGAAGAAGCTGCCGAAAAAGGCACCATCGTTTGCATGTTGCTATCCGATGCAGCACAGATGCAACTTTGGCCTAGCCTGAAAAAGCATATCACTACGGGCAAGACCCTCTATTTTTCACACGGCTTCGCTATCAACTGGAACGACCGCACGGGCGTAGTTCCTCCCGCTGATGTCGACGTAATTATGGTAGCTCCTAAGGGTTCGGGCACTTCGCTCCGCACCATGTTCCTTGAAGGTCGTGGCTTGAACTCTTCTTACGCCGTTTACCAAGACCACTCAGGTCACGCCACCGAGAAGGTGCTCGCCTTCGGTGTAGGTATTGGTTCTGGCTACCTATTCAAAACCGACTTTAAGCGTGAAGCTACTAGCGACCTCACAGGTGAGCGTGGCTCATTGATGGGTGCCATTCAGGGATTGTTCCTCGCTCAATACGAAACGCTCCGCGAACACGGACACACTCCCTCTGAAGCCTTCAACGAGACAGTGGAAGAGTTTACTCAATCGCTCATCCCTATGGTAGGTAAAAATGGTATGGACTGGATGTATGCCAACTGCTCAACCACCGCACAGCGTGGTGCGCTCGACTGGATGGGTCCCTTCCACGATGCTATTAAGCCTGTGATGGAGAAACTCTACGACAGCGTAGTGACAGGCAAGGAAGCACAACGTTCTATTGATGTTAACTCACAGCCCGACTATCGTGTAGGTCTTGAGGAAGAACTTCGTCAGCTTCGCGAAAGCGAAATGTGGCGTGCTGGTGTTACTGTTCGTCAGCTCCGTCCTGAGAACAACTAATAGGGCGCTTAATAGCCTATAAATAAGAATCTGAAAACAAGAAAAGCGTAGTAGTATGCGTCTTTTCTTGTTTTTTTTTGCTCTTCAAATTGGGAAAAAGTTATGGGGCGATGCGTCCCTATATCTGCGTAAGAAGCAACGCTAGAGCCGTAATCATTAGTCGCTAATTGCCTTGTAATCAATGTTAGCCTTCTTCAAGTGTTTCTGCTTGCACTGATGCGTGGAAACGGCTCTCTATGTTTGCACAAACAGCCCTCTACTAGTGAGTAGATTTCCTAATTACTGTTGCTTGCATGAACTAGCTGCATTTGTCTTAATACTCAGTAAATTTTCAGAGTGTAAGGAATCGCTTTTTCTGCTTGCACTAGTGTGTCGTTCCTTTTAGGCGGCTAGTTTTTACGATTAGGCCAGTAGGTAACACCTTTTAGGCCGCTAGTTTTTACAGTTAGGCCATTAGGAAATGGGGTTGGGGAGTGTAAGCAAAATTGATTGCTGCTTGCACTACTGAAATAACTGATAATCAATAAAAAGAAGGCTCCTAGTGTAAGCAACAGCAATTGCTCGTGGTTAACTCATAGGAGGGGTATACGTTGGGAATAGCTTAAGAATGCAAATATCAAAGATAAGGAGAACGTGTTTCTCTTCTAAAACACTTTTGATTTGTCTTTCAGAAATGTTAGAAGCTTTGGATTTTACCTCTTAGCAAATTATCGTTAGTCTTTGGGCTTTATGAAGTATATTTGCTTTTATCGCTATTCATTTGTAGAAATCTATAATTCAGTATAAGCCGGGATGTCTTTCAAATAATTCACCTGCATTTTTTCGTAGTCCACGTGGCAGCAGTAGTGTTCTAGGCCGTTGCTCACGATGAGATAGTCGGCACGGAGCACGCTGTTGTAGGAGTAGATTTGTTGAAACACGGCTTGCGTGATGCGTATGTGTGGAGCTTTGTATTCCACTATTACTCGGGGAGTACCCCCAGAGCGATGATAAAGCACGCTGTCGCAACGGCGAGCCACGCCTCCTACGTTGATGGAAACCTCGTTGGCTAAAAGGGCTGCTGGGTAGCCTTTCTGCTCAACTAGAAAATGAGTGAAATGTTGGCGCACCCACTCCTCAGGCGTGAGTTTGAGATAGCGTTGGCGTAGAAAGTCGAAAATGCAGAGTTGCCCATTGCGTTGGCTGAATTTGTAGTTGAAGGGGGGAAGGTTGAGTGCTTGCATGTTTGTAGCGTGAGGCGTTTCGTGCGGAAAAAGGCCAAACTTTTCTATTGCCTAAAGAGAAGTTATGTAGAGAGAAAAGGGAAGTTATTCGTCCGAAACCAGTATCTTTGTAGACTATATATAATCGGTGCGATAATTGCACCACAAAATTACGAATTAAAACTATGACGACAAAGGAAGAAATCACTGCCGACTGGTTGGTGCGTTACACCAAAATGCCGTTGAACGAATTTGGCGAACACATTTTGTTGACCAATTTCAATAATTATGTAGACATTTTTTGTCACCTCAATGGCGCAGAGCCTGTAGGCTTTAATGCCAATATGCGTGCCGCTACGGCTAACGGCATCACCATTATTAATTTTGGCATGGGAAGCCCTAACGCTGCGCTGATAATGGACTTGCTCGGAGCCATAAAGCCCAAGGCTTGCTTGTTCTTGGGAAAATGTGGCGGCATTTCAGAAAAAACGCATTTAGGCGATTATATCCTTCCATTGGCTGGCATACGAGGGGAGGGTACGTCGAACGATTATTTCCCTCCAGAGGTGCCAGCCTTGCCTGCTTTTATGCTTCAGCGTGCGGTGTCGACCTCGTTGCGCGACAATGGGCAAGATTATTGGACGGGTACCGTCTATACCACCAACCGAAGGGTGTGGGAACACGATGAGCGGTTTAAAGCTTATTTGCGGGAAACGCGCGCAATGGCGGTCGACATGGAGACGGCCACTATCTTTTCGTGTGGCTTCTTCAATCACATTCCCACGGGAGCATTGTTGCTTGTGTCGGATAATCCAATGGTGCCTGATGGGGTGAAGACCGAAGCGAGCGATAACCAAGTGACGAAAAATTTTGCCGAGACTCATGTGCGTATTGGCATCGAAAGCATGAAGCTGATTATTGGTGAACGGAAGACTGTTCGCCACCTAAAGTTTGATTGGTGATGGCGGGATATACTTCTAAATATAAAAAGAAAGCCAACGACATTACCTACGAGCAAATTGTGCGCGATGTGCAAGCTGGAAATATCAAGCCCATTTACTACCTAATGGGGGAGGAGAGCTACTACATCGACCATGTGGCGAACTACATCGTGGACACTTTGTTGCGTCCTGAAGAACGCGATTTTAATCTGCTCACCTTTTATGGAGCTGATGCCGACATAGATGCTATTATCACTGCGGCGCGATCGTTCCCTATGGCAGCTCAACATTTGGTGGTATTGGTGAAGGAAGCGCAAGCTTTGAAGCATTTAGACCATTTAGAGTCGTATTTTCGACAAATTCAGTCTACTTCTGTGCTTATATTTTGTCATAAAAATGGTACAATAGACCGACGCTTGAAGGTCGCAACCCTAATAAATAAAGAGGGTGTGCTGTTTGAGTCGAAAAAACTCTATGATTCTCAGCTTCCATCATTCGTTCAAAATTATTTGCGACGCAAGCGGATTGCAGTAGCTCCAGGAGCAGCCGAGATGTTAGCCGAGTTTGTTGGGGCGGACTTAAATCGTTTGGCATCAGAACTCGATAAACTCATCTTGGCACTGCCCGAAGGAGAAAAGGTAATTTCGACCACTTTGGTGCAAGAGAATATTGGGCTGACAAAGAACTATAACATTTTTGAGTTGCAGGATGCGCTAGGAGTGAAAGACGTGTTGAAGGTGAATCGTATTGCTAAATATTTTGAAAGCAATGAAAAGGCAAACCCCATACAACTCACATTGGGCATACTCTTCAAATATTTCACCAATCTAATGCTTGCCTTTTATTCTCCCGAAAAAACGGAGCAAGGGCTGGCCTCGTGGTTAGGGCTGACTCCATGGCAAGTGCGCAAAAATGTGATGCCCGCAATGCAGCATTATAGTGCGATGAAGACGATGCTTATCTTAGGCGAGATTCGCCGTACAGATGCTCGATCAAAAGGTTCAGAAGGTTCGCACGTGAGCAATGGCGACTTGTTGAAAGAACTTTTATTCTTTATACTACATTAACATATAGTAAAGCTAAACTTAATTGGGAAAATACCTGCTACAAGGCTGTTTGTCGAGAGATGAACAGCCTTCTTTGTAATCGTAGGGTAGGGGAGATAAAAGGTAAGAGGGTGGGGAAAACGGATAGGGAAAATACCGTATAGTGGAGTATTTTTTAGATAGATTGGTACAGTCATTACTTGCGATTTATATAGTCAATAGAGAGTGTATGAGGGGATGGTAATAATAGATGGGGAAGAAGGCAAAAGTTGTTCAATTTTTCTGTAAGAGCAAATTCCTATTTCTTAATTCTAACCATCCATTTCTTCTATTTGCTCCTCTTAGAGGGAGGTTTGAATGCAAAATCACAGCTTCAATGAATGCAGAAAATCTATCTTTTCAGTCTTCTGATGCATCTATCATTAACCCCAAAAATGAGTACTTTGGTACATTGACCCGCTTTTTAGAGGCTGAAAATGTGAATTGCTCGCTTTTTGTGGGCTATTAAGCCGATGAAGTTGTTACTTTTAAGAGATAAATAGTTAATATGTAATATATAGATAGCAAATATGGGGATCATTAAATCTAGATGTTAGGATGTTGTAAACTCCTATTTTGATAAGAAAGTTGTTGAAAATCATATAGAATTAGTTTATTTAGTCCGCTCATAGTTGCGATGAAATGATTCGTCTTTACTAGCAGCCGTGTGTGCTTTAATAGAAGTAAGTAGGGCAATATTGGAAGTAGCTAAATTTACATTAAGGATAAATTAGCATTTACAATAGCATATAAAATATTTGAAAAGAAGAAATGTAAATCGCAAATGTAGCGAGGTAGTCTAAATT
>CAVFOF010000037.1:706-15107 GCA_963623895.1 bacterium | reverse complement strand
ACATTTAAAGTTCGTTTGGATAAATGCAAGATAATTACTAACTTTGCCCACATGGACGTTAAACTTAAGATTTCTCACAAATTACATAATTGGTTGCGAGCAACAGCCCTTGCAGTGCTTGTTGTGACGCTACCTATAAACACCCAAGCACGCGACCGAAAGAAAGAGCAAGGAAAGGGCATGGCCGAATACGTCACCTCCGAGCCCGACGCTCTAGCGAAGAAGACGGCTAACGACAAACACTTAACACACGCAGCCACCATCTTCATGCACATTTCGAATGCCAACATCAACTCAAAGTATAAAGAGGGCATCGACGTGTCGCACCACCAAGGCACCATCAACTGGGACGAAGTGGCCGAAGGCACTCCCATCTCCTACGTTTACTTGAAAGCCACCGAGGGAGCTTCAATGGTGGACAACACCTACGAGCACAACCTAGAGGAGGCTCGTCGCGTAGGGCTTAGCGTGGGTAGCTACCATTTCTACCGCCCCAACATCAGTTGGGAAAAGCAGTATGAGAACATGACCTCCGTGGTGAAGATGGAAAACCAAGACCTCGTGCCTATCATCGACATTGAGCACCGCGGGTCGGTTAGCGCAGAAACGTTTATCGCCGACTTGCGTGCCTTTATCGAAAAGGTCACAGAGTTCTACGGAAAGAAGCCTCTGCTCTACACCTACCACAACTTCTACAACCGCTATCTGCAAGGCGAGTTCACCGATTATCACTTCATGATAGCCCGTTATCGTAGCGACTCACCAACCCTCAACGATGGGAAAGACTACATTATGTGGCAATACACCTCTACAGGTTCAATCCCTGGCATACGCGGCAACGTAGACCGCTCTAAAATCATGGGAAGCTACTCGCTCAACCAAGTCATGATGTAGCCCACCTTCTCCCCTCTCTCATCCCCCCCCAATGTGCAAATATGCGAATGTAAGCAAGTGCTTTGATTAACGCACTACACACATCCCCATATTTGCACATTATTCATACTTTCAATACTACCCAACTCAGACAACTTCGCAAGCGATGCCCCTTCCACGAAAACCTCAAAGAATAGAACTATTAGCCCCCGCACGCAACCTAGAGTGCGGACTAGAAGCCATTAAGCATGGAGCCGATGCCGTATACATTGGCGGCCCGAGTTTCGGAGCACGCTCTGCTGCAGGCAACTCCGTGGACGACATTGCTCAACTTTGCCAATATGCCCACCTCTTCGGGGCACGCATCTACGTCACGCTCAACACCATTCTTTGGGATGAGGAACTTAAACAAGCCGAACAACTCATTTGGGAACTATATAATATAGGTGTGGACGCACTCATCGTGCAGGATCTTAGCTTGCTGCGCATGCACCTCCCACCCATTGCGCTACATGCCTCCACTCAGATGGACAACTGCACCCCCGAGAAGGCCCAGCTACTTGAGGCTATGGGATTTAGGCAAATCGTTTTGGCTCGCGAAACAAGCATTGAGCAAACCCAGAAAATTGCCCAGGCCACCAAGCTTCCCTTGGAGGCTTTTGTGCATGGAGCCTTGTGCGTGAGCTATAGCGGCCGATGCTATGCTTCACAACACTGTTTCAAGCGTTCGGCCAATCGCGGTTGTTGTGCCCAATTTTGTCGTTTGGCGTTTGATTTATTAGATGAAAACGACAAAGCAATCATACACGGCCGCCACCTCCTTTCCCTTAAAGACATGAACCGAACCGACCATCTCGAAGAAATGATGGATGCTGGCGTACGTTCATTCAAAATTGAGGGACGACTGAAAGACGTGGACTACGTGAAGAACCTCACAGCCTGGTATCCGCAGAAGATTGACGAAGTGATAGCACGAAGAAGCGACGACTACCAACGGGCTTCATACGGCATCTCCACGCTCCGCTTTACGCCTGATGCCAACAAATCGTTCAACCGCAATTTCACCGACTATTTCCTTTTCGGACGCAGCGAAAAGCCCATCCACTCCTTTGCCACACCCAAGGCCATCGGCCCCATCGCAGGCAAAGTGTCACGAACGGAACAACGATTTTTCGCCTTCTCTCCCTCTACCTCGCTCACCACCCCCATCGTGGCTGGCGACGGACTTTGCTTCATCGACTCCGAAGGAAATTTGCAAGGATTTAGGGTGAACAAGGTGGAAGGCGATAAAGTGTTCCCCAACCGCATGCCGTTGCTAAGAAGAGGCACTCAACTACACCGAAACCTCGATTTCGCCTTTACCAAAGCACTCAATAAGCCCACCGCCGAACGCCACTTAAGAGCCGAACTCACACTGCGTGAGGTGGAGGGAGGATATGCCCTCGACATGGCCGACGAAAGTGGATGTCACGTCACCAAACGATTCGACTATGAACACGCAGAAGCCCGCTCCGCCCAACACGATGCCATCGTAAAGCAGCTGGGCAAACTAGGCGACACTCCCTTTCTAGCCCAACACATTCAAGTAGCCACTCTAGGCGAACGCTTCATTCCCGCCTCCGTACTAGCAGGCTGGCGACGCGAGGTGGCCGACCTACTGCTACAAAACCATCAAACGAGTTACGAAAGAGATCGAGCCGCTCATCCAGACGATAAGCGCATCAGCGAACTGCTACCAGAAACGTTGAATTTCAATGCGAACGTAGCCAACAAAGAAGCACGAGCCTTCTACCTAGAGCATGGGGTAAGACAAGTAGCCCCAGCCTTCGAGCTAGAAGAGCCGCGAGGCGAAGCCGTCATCATGACCTGTCGCCACTGCATTCGCCACGCTCTTGGCATTTGCTTAAAAACCACGAAGAGCGGTCCTAAAAAGCTAGCACTACAACTTCCTGACGGAAGAAAATTTCCTCTCAAGTTCGACTGCAAGAGATGTGAAATGCAAGTACTAAAAAACCGATAGCTCGCTATCGATTTTCTCTTCATCCGTTCTTTCCAACGCCCACGCCCCACACATTATGCCACAGCTACTCAAACATATAAGCCTTCTAATAGTCAGCATTTTGTGTCTATTTCTCACGGGATGTTACTACTCACACCCCAACAAGATAGACCATTGGATGTCGACCAGCGAAGGGAGCGTCGACTCCGTGGCATTCTTCATCTCCCATCACTACTGGAATGGATACAACTTCCAAACCACCGACAGTCTGCACATAGAAAGTGCCCCCTCTCTCTATGGCGAAGCAGAATCCAGCGCACTAGCCAACGACACACTCACTATTAAGAAAGGAGAGCAATTAGTGGTGGCTCGCGTGATGTACGTGCCACAGGACACCACCGACACCGTATGGATTAAAGTGGCACGCGACCAACTCACCCAAGGATGGATTCACGAAAGCACATTGCTCGATAGCGTTGTCCCCGACGACCCCATCTCAAAATTCATCAACTATTTCTCCGATACTCGTTCCGTCTACGTCGTCAGCATCTTCGGCCTCACTATCCTCTTTTGGCTCTTGCAAAGCATCCGCCACAAGGATTTTCGAATGGTACACTTCCGCGACATTCCCAGTTTCTACCCTACCCTTCTCTGTCTCTGTGTGAGCGCATCGGCTGCCCTCTACGGAAGCATTCAGCGATTTGTGCCAATGACCTGGGTGGAGTTCTACTACCACCCCACTCTCAACCCATTCAACGAAAGCCTGCCCGCAATCCTTTCCTTATTCATAGCCAGCGTGTGGCTCATGCTAATCGCCGCAGTGGCCGTGGTGGAGGAAATCAGGCGACAACCCGATCTAGGCGACAACCTTTCCTACCTAGCCTCACTAGGCGGAATGTGCATGGTACTTTACCTCACCTTTACTCTGACCACACCTATATATATAGGATACCCTCTACTCGCCCTCTATTGGGCATTTGCCATCCGCCAATACGTCAAGCATCGCCCCTCTCACCTACTTTGTGGCGTTTGCGGGAAAACCATCCCCCACAAAGGCACCTGCCCACACTGCGGAGCGATGAACAAATAAAGACACTAACTCACAACACACACTTTAAGCAATGACACAACATATTGTAATGTTCAAATTTCGCGAGGATGTGCCACAAGCCACTCGTGAAGCAGCCCAAGCCGCTTTCAAGAAAGGCATTGAAGAGCTACCTTCGACCATCTCTTTCATCCGTAGCGTACATGTAGGTTTCAACATCAACCCTAGCGAGAAGTGGGACATCTGCCTTACCTCCTCCTTCGACTCCCTAGAAGACGCAAAGGCCTACGGAGCACACCCTGCCCACAAAGCCGTGGCAACGGAACTAATGAAACACATTGGCGAACGTGCCTGCGTTGACTTCGAACTCTAACATCACACACAAGGTGCTTATCCCCTCGGCGATAAGCATCTTTGTTTTCGGTTCATCCTAAGCAAAATCACGTCTAATCGGAAAAAAGGACAGAGCAACGTTGCAGAATAAGAAAGAAATTTGTAATTTTGCGTGCAATTAAAATCCTACTTAGTATGACTTCTGATTTTATTGCTGACAAAATCGTTATGGACGGTCTCACGTTTGACGACGTCCTTTTGGTTCCCGCTTACTCCGACGTACTTCCTCGCACAGTGTCTTTGGCTACGAAATTCTCTCGCAACATCGACCTTCAAATTCCCTTCGTAACCGCTGCGATGGACACTGTAACCGAAGCCACCATGGCCATTGCCATTGCCCGTGAAGGAGGTATCGGCGTTATCCACAAAAACATGAGCATCGATGACCAAGCACGTCAAGTAGCCATCGTGAAACGTGCCGAAAACGGCATGATTTACGACCCCGTCACCATCAAGCGCTACAAGACGGTGAAAGATGCTCTCGACCTTATGGCAGAATACCACATCGGCGGCATCCCCGTAGTGGACGACGACATGCACCTAGTGGGCATTGTCACCAATCGCGATCTTCGCTTTGAGCGTCAACTCGACAAGCGCATCGACGATGTAATGACAAGCGAGAACTTAGTTACCACCAACACACAGACCGACCTGCTCTCTGCAGCACAAATTTTGCAAGAGAACAAGATCGAGAAGTTACCCGTTGTGGACAAGGACAATCGTCTAGTTGGCCTTATCACTTATAAGGACATCACTAAGGCCAAAGACAAGCCCATGGCTTGCAAAGATGCCAAAGGACGCTTGCGCGTAGCCGCTGGCGTAGGTGTTACAGCAGACACCCTTCAGCGCATGGAAGCCCTCATCCAAGCAGGTGCTGACGCCATCGTTATCGACACGGCTCACGGTCATTCTAAGTATGTAATCGAAAAACTTAAGGAAGCCAAGTCAAGCTTCTCAAACGTCGACATCGTAGTGGGCAATGTTGCCACTGGCGACGCTGCTCGCATGTTGGTTGACGCTGGTGCCGATGCCATTAAGGTGGGCATTGGTCCAGGTTCCATCTGCACCACCCGCGTAGTTGCAGGTGTGGGTGTACCCCAACTTTCTGCAGTCTACGACGTAGCTTGTGCGTTGAAGGGCACAGGTGTGCCTCTCATTGCCGATGGCGGTCTTCGCTACTCAGGCGATGTGGTCAAAGCCTTGGCTGCTGGTGGCTACTGCGTAATGATTGGTTCGCTCGTTGCTGGCACAGAAGAAAGCCCTGGCGAAACCATCATCTTCAACGGCCGTAAGTTCAAAACATATCGCGGAATGGGCTCACTCGAAGCCATGGAGAACGGATCGAAAGATCGCTACTTCCAAGGCGGCGTGAAAGAAGTGAAGAAACTCGTTCCCGAGGGCATTGCTGGTCGCGTCCCCTACAAAGGCTCCGTTCAAGAGGTTATCTACCAAATGGTAGGTGGTCTCCGCTCGGGTATGGGCTACTGCGGTGCAGCTACCATAGAGAAGCTACACGATGCCAAGTTCACCCGCATTACTGGAGCAGGTGTGCTTGAAAGTCATCCCCACGACATCACCATCACTAGTGAGGCTCCTAACTACAGCCGCCCTAACGAATAAGAGAAAAAGGCTATAACGCCTATAATGACCTCATACAAATATTGCCCGATGCTCCCTAAAAGCATTGGAAATCAATGGTAAGAACGTAACCATTCTGTTTATCGTTGAACAACCTTACTGAAGGTTACGACCATTTGCAATACATCTTAAAAGACACAGGCTTTCGAGATTACACTTCTTGAACGCTTGTGTCTTTTCCTTTACCCACACGCTCTACTTGGTACACGCAAAGCGTTCTAAACTAACCATCCAGCACAACCGTTTAACAAACTTTCATTGCCAAACATTCGTACACGTGCATTTTTTCTTATACTTTTGCAGAGAATACGGCTCAAGCCGTAAGCACGAGCCAAACAAAAAAAGCCTAACTATCAGCGATTGCAACTTATTTTTTCCTTTTTAAAAGTAAGATAATAAAGCAACCGCCCTATTCATCGTATGAAAAAGAACCTTACCATAGCCCTACTTTCAGCATTGGTCCTCACCGCTGAAGCACAAACCAAAGCCAACGACCCCGTGTTGATGACCATCGACGGAAAAGCCATTACGAAAAGCGAGTTTGAATACTCCTTCCACAAGAACGGAAACGTACAAGGAGCGGTAGAACAAAAAACGCTGCAAGAGTATGTACCCATGTTCATCAACTACAAACTGAAAGTAGCCGCTGCCGAACACGCCCAACTCGACACGCTATCTAGCTTTAAGAAGGAATTCCTCACTTATCGCGACATGCAGCTCACCCCCTACATGGTCGACTCTAGCTACATCGATTCGGTAGCCCACGTTGTATACAACAACACCGTCGAGCAGCTTGACGGTAAGGACATTATACACACCTCACACATTCTTATTCATTTGGAGCAGAAAGCCACAGAGGCCGAGAAGGAGAAAGCAAAGCAAAAAGCCGACTCCATCTACAACGTCCTCCTCGCTGGTGGCGACTTTGCCGAACTGGCAAAGAAGTATTCGCAAGACCCAGGTTCTGCGCCAAGAGGAGGTAAGCTCGGTGCCGCAGGCCCCAAAACGTTTGTCAAGGAATTTGAAGAAGCAGCCTATACTTTAAAGGAGAACGAAGTGTCCACTCCCATTCTTTCGCCATTCGGTTACCACATCATTAAGATGGACAAACGCGAGGCATTTGCCCCCTTCGAAGAACAACGTAGCGACATCATCAAATGGCTGAAACAACGCAATATTGAGGAGACTTCAGCCGAATACCGCATCGACAAAATCGTAAAAGCATCCAACGGCAAACTCACCCGCGAGGAGGTGCTCGACAGCGTGCTCAATGCCCACATTGCCGACAACAATGAGCTACGCTACCTAGTGCAAGAATACCACGACGGCCTACTGCTCTACGAAGTAAGCAAACGAGACGTATGGGACGTTGCCGCTGCCGACACAAAAGGCCTTCAGCAATGGTACAAACAGCACAAAGCACAATACGCTTGGGAAAAACCACGCTTCAAGGGCTTTGTGTTCCACTGCAAAGATTCCAAAGATGCGAAGAAAGTAAAGAAAGTGCTGACTAAATTCGCCGAGGGAGAATGGCGCAAAGAAATCAAGCAACAATTTAACAAGGACAGCGTGACGATTGCAGTGAGCGGACCCTACCTATGTTCACAAGGCGAAAATTCCATCATCGATGCTTACGCATTCAAGACAGACGCTAAAGCCAATACGCCCAAGGGATACGCAATGACAGACGTGTGCGGTAAGGTAATGAAACAGCCTAAAACGTACCTTGACGTGAAAGCACAAGTTACTAGTGACTACCAAGCCGACTGCGAAAAACAATGGGTGGAGGAACTCCGCAAGAAATACTCATTTAGCGTGAACGAAGACGTATTGAAAACCGTTGAATAAACTCATACAATGATAAAGAAACTTTTATCCGCTGCTCTTTTTGCGATTACCCCCTTCTTGGCTCAAGCACAATCTAATGTCGTAGACCAAATCATTTGGGTGGTTGGCGACGAACCTATTCTACTCTCAGACGTTGAGGAAACTCGCATCTCATCCGAAACCTACGGCCAGCCCATCGAGAACCCTTATTGCACTATTCCAGAGCAAATAGCTATCAACAAGCTATTCGTTCATCAAGCCGAGCTGGATAGTGTCACGGTGAGCGAGTCTGACATCATTAAGGGAGTGGATAGCCGCATCAGCGAATTCATCCAAACTTATGGTTCACGCGAAGCCCTAGAACAAATGTACGGCCGAAGCATCTCGCAAATGCGCGAGAACCTAAAGAAGCAATATCGCGAACAAATGATGGCCGATGAAGTGCGCCAAAAACTCACAAAGGACGTAAAGGCCACTCCCGCAGAAGTGCGCGAATATTTCAAAAACACACCCACCGACAGTCTTCCCTTCATCCCTACACAAGTAGAGGTGCAAATCATCACATCCACCCCCACCGTGTCGAGAACTGAAGTGGAACGTATCGAAAGCAAACTACGCGAATTTGCTCGTCGCGTAAATAGCGGAGAAACAGAATTCTCCATCCTTGCCAAGTTCTATTCAGAAGATGGCTCAGCACGCAACGGCGGCGAACTGGGCTACATGGGACGCAATCAGCTCGTACCCGAATTTGCCAACGTGGCTTTCACACTTAACGACCCCAAGAAGGTGTCGAAGATTGTACGATCGGAGTATGGCTACCATATCATCCAACTCATCGATAAAAAAGGCGACAAAGTAAACGTGCGTCACATTCTGCTTAAACCCCATATCGAGGATAGCGAACTGGTGCGTTGCACCGCTCGCCTCGACTCCATTGCCGACGACATCAGAGCCAACAAATTCACCTTCGACGCTGCAGCGCAAGCCCTCTCCGATGACAAAGACACACGCAACAATCACGGTCTAATGGCCAACGTCAATCAGCAAACAGGGGTGATTAGTTCCCGCTTCGAAATGAAAGACCTACCTCAAGACGTAGCCAAGGTGGTCGACACGCTAAAGGTGGGCGAAATGTCAAGAGCGTTCACCATGACCAACGAGAAGGGACAAGAAGTATGCGCCATCGTGTTGTTGAAGAATCGTATCGACGGACACCATGCAAGCATAACCGAGGACTTTCAGGCTCTTCGCGACGTAGTAGTGAACAAACGCAGCGAAGAGGCTATAGAGAAATGGATTCAAGAGAAGATTAACACCACCTATATTCGTATCAGTCCAGAATGGAGAAACTGCGACTACCACTACAAAGGTTGGGTGAAATAGCTCATACACAACGAACATCGCAACTCCTTTACTTTCGCTCAGCAACAACGTCGTGAGAAAATTCTTAATCTACATTCTGCTCATTACCGTTTGCGCAACCTACGCAATCCCGACCCTACAGCAACAACGCAAGAAAAAAACGCCCACCGATGAGCGCATCGTGCTACGTCATGCCGACAATCTGCGCTTTGACGATGGCGAAATGAACGGTGCCCAACGCCTCAGTGGGAACGTGGTGTTGGCGCATGCGGGCATGGTGATGTATTGCGATAGTGCCGTGCTGCACGACCCCTCCCAAACATTCGATGCCTTCGGGAAAATACGCATTGTGCAAGGAGACACACTTACGCTTAAAGGCGATAGGCTACACTACGATGGCTCCACCCAAATTGCCGAAATGCGTAACAACGTGCTAATGATTCATCGTCAACAAACGCTCTACACCGACAGCTTAAACTACGATCGTGTCTATAGCTACGGCTACTTCTTTGAAGGCGGCCGATTGGTTGACGGCAAAAACAATCTAGAAGCAGACTGGGGAGAATACCACACCGATACCCGCAAGGCTATCTTCAACTATAACGTAGTGCTGACCAACCCGAAATTCAGACTAGTGACCGACACGCTACACTACGACACCACCACAAAGTGGGCCGAGATATTGGGTAAATCAAACATTTACTCAGGTAGCGACCGCATCTACACCGAACACGGATTCTACAACACACAAACCGAAAAGGCCAAGCTCTTTAAGGGTACTAAAGCCTATGGACGTGACCGCATTATGCAAGGCGACACCGTCTACTACGACAAGAACAATGGCATCATGGAAGGCTTCAACAACGTGTCGTGTGAAGACGTAAAAAACAAGAATATCTTAACTGGACATTACGCTTGGTACAACGAACTTACGGGGGAAGCCATTGCCACAAAACACGCTTTGGCGCGTGACTTTTCACAAGGTAAAGACACGCTCTACGTACATGCCGACACGCTACGCATGTACAGTTACCACCTAAACACCGATTCTGTCTATCGCGTGCTACATGGCTACTTCCATGCCCGAGCCTACCGCACCGATATGCAAATGGTGGCCGACTCCATGGTCTACTCCACACTGAGCAATAAGGTCACACTCTACCGTGACCCCATTGTGTGGAGCGACAACCGACAGATTGTAGGCGAAGAAATCAATGCCTTTCTCAACGACTCCACCGTCGACTCCATCCACGTCGACCGTCAGGCCATGACCATTGAGCAAGTCGACTCCACCCACTATAATCAAGTGGCATCACAGCAAATGCGCACCTACTTTGACGAAAAAGGGGAAGTGAAAGAGAACCAAGCTATAGGCAATGTGAAAGTAGTGAACTACCCATTAGAAAAGGATAGCACCATTCTCTACCAAAACTACGTAGAAACTGCTAAAGCACGCATGTTCATGCTCGACCGTAAACTCGATAAAATATGGGCTCCCGCATCCCACGGTTATTTCTATCCCCTAGGCATGGCTCCCGACGAGCGCACCACACTACCAGGGTTTGCTTGGTTCGACTACATACGCCCCATTTCACCCGACGATGTATTCAATTGGCGAGGCAAGAAAAGCGGCACGACCCTGAAGCCATCCATACGTCGCGAAGCACCTCTACAAAAACTTTAGTTGACGAGACCTTAATAATAAGGCTACAATAGATGGCGTAGTCTCACCCCCAAATACACTATATATATACAAAATAAACCTTATATATATAGGTAACACTTTCCCCACCTAAACTCAACCGAAAACATCCTCCTAAATGTCAGACATCATACACCTCCTTCCCGACTCTGTAGCCAACCAAATTGCAGCAGGCGAGGTCATCCAACGCCCAGCCTCAGTTATCAAGGAATTGGTGGAAAACGCTTTAGATGCAGGAGCAACCCACATTCAAGTAGTGGTGGAAGATGCGGGAAAAACCCTCGTTCAGGTTATTGACAATGGTTGCGGCATGAGCGAAACGGATGCACGCTTATCGTTTGAACGCCACGCCACCTCGAAAATCACGCAAGCCACCGACCTATTCGCTCTACGCACAATGGGGTTTCGTGGCGAAGCCTTGGCCTCCATTGCGGCAGTGGCTCAAGTGGAGCTACGCACCAAACAGCAAGGACAAGACCTCGGCACCTGCATCAACATTGAGGGTTCGAAGGTGACCAATCAAGAGCCCATAGCCTGTGCTGCAGGTTCCAACTTCAGCATACGCAACCTCTTCTTCAACATTCCAGCACGACGCAAGTTTCTCAAATCAAACCAAACCGAACTCAGCAACATCCTTAGCGAGTTTGAACGCATCGCATTAGCCCACCCCAACATAGCCTTCACGCTACACTCCGCAAATGCGACTATGCTCGAACTGCCCGCAGGAAACTTTCGGCAACGCATCGTGGGCATTTTCGGCAACCGACTTGACAAACACCTCGTGCCGATTGAGGTAAAAACCACCTTAGTCAACATAAGCGGCTTTGTTGGCATGCCCTCCGCTGCCCGAAAGAAGAACGCCCATCAGTATCTCTTTGTCAACGGCCGCTTCATGCGCCACCCCTATTTTGCCAAAGCCATACTCATGGCCTATGAGCGACTCATCCCCGAAGGTCAACAAATGCCCTTCTTCATCAAATTCGATGTTGACCCCGCACGTATCGACGTGAACATACACCCCACAAAAACGGAAATAAAGTTTGAAGACGACAATGCCATCTTTCAGATTTTATTGGCAGCCGTACGTGAATCGTTAGGCAAATATGGTGCAGTTCCAGCCATTGATTTCGACACCGAGAACAAGCCCGACATCCCCACTCTAAATGCCAATCTCACTTCCACGAATATTGTTGCTCCGCCCCAAATTCACGTAAACGCAGCCTACAATCCATTCGATGCATCGAGCAGTGTAACTTCAAACTCAACCACAGACAAGCAAGCCAACATCCCCTCCGCTTTCCATTCCAGCCCGACAACCCACCGAAAGGCCACTCCTCCTATCGACTGGCAGTCAGTGTATGAGAAAGCACAGCAGACTCTGCCCCCTACCCCGCCTACATTCCCTAATGAAAGCAACGACGAAGGAGCAGAAATTACGAGTCACTACCACAACGAGAACCTATCCGCACTCCCTGAACTGCCCAACGCTGATATTTCTCCGTTCGATACACCCACGTTCGACAACCCCACCTTTGAAACACCCTCAAAGGAGACACCCCCTATCGACGAAGCTTCGCTCTACGACACCTTGCCCCAAAACGAGCAAGAGCAATGGAAGGAAAAACCAGCCTCCGACTTCATGCAGTATCAGGGACGATACATCGTGACACAAACAAAGGCAGGCCTGACTCTAGTTGAGCAACATCGAGCCCACATCCGCATACTCTACGAACGCTACCAACGTCAACTCAAAAAACATCAGTCAACCTCGCAACGATTGCTCTTTTCCGAAGAGCTGAAGCTTTCCCCCTCAGAGGGTATCCTCTTCGAACAAATCATTCCACAACTCCAATCACTTGGATTTGAAATTCAAAAGAACAGAGCGGAAAGCTATAACATCACTGGGGTACCCCTAGGCACAGAAGGCATAAAACCTCTAGCATTACTGCATTCCATACTTGATGACGCCCTAACTGGTCAAGCGGATGCCGCTGACACCATAGCCCACATTATTTCGCTAACAATGGCCAAAAAAGTGGCCATCCCCACAGGGCTCGTGCTTAATGCTAAAGAGATGGCACAACTGCTAGAAGACCTATTCCAATGCACCACTCCAGGCCTCACCCCCGACGGTCAAAAAACGCTTCTACTTCTTAACATCGAGAAAATGTTTTAAAAAGCAAGAACGTTGAACAAGACCAATTGCAAAAAAGGCAAAAAGCAGGAGTGTAACCATAAATAGTACACTATAGATTACAAAATGCGTAATTACCACGAGAAAATGCATTTTTTTTGAGAAAAGTTTGCATTAAACTCGTAGAAGTTCTTAAATTTGCACACAAGATAAACGTGGGAATAGGGCTTAACCCTAAGTACCCCGCCTCAAAAGAATAAAACAACAAATATTAATAGTTTCAATTCATCAAATTATGAAGAAATTAATGATTGCACTCGCCTTTGCTGGTCTTGCATCAACAACGGCAATGGCACAAGACACTGTTCCCACAAAGAAGTACAGTGTTGCTACCAATTCCTTCTGGGCTAATTGGTTTGTAAGTGCTGGTATTTCAGGAACCGCTTACTACACTTCACAAGAAAGTGGTGTTAGCAATAACCCCTTCAGCGACAAGCGTGGCACTATCGGCTTCACTGTAGCCGTAGGTAAATGGTTCACTCCTGGCCTCGGACTTCGCACAAAGTTCGACCTCATCAAGGGCAAGCAAGTAAACACTGAGAACAACCATCCTCTCTACACCGCTATGAACGTACACGAGGATGTAATGTTCAACCTCTCTAATATGTTCTGCGGCTACAACGAAAACCGCGTATGGAACTTCATCCCCTACGTAGGTGTTGGCGTTTCAACCAAGTGGAATGAAGGCAAAAATGCTGACATTTACTACACCTTCGGTTTGTTGAACAACTTCCGCGTAAGCAAGCACGTTCAAATCTTCGCAGACCTCAGCATTGGTGCTGTAGAAGGCTCACTCGACAAGGCTTCAAACGACCATTGGTCAAGCTACAAGAAAACCAAGATGAAGCACTGGGACAAGGATCTTCGTCTTGACGTAGGTGTAACCTACAACCTCGGCAAGTGCACTTGGGACAAGGTGCCCGATGTTGACGCTCTCATGGCAATGAACAAGGAGCAAATGGACGCTCTCAACCAATCAATCAAGGAGCAGCAAGACGAAAACGCACGTTTGCGCGACATGCTTGCTAACGCTAAGAACCAACCCGTTGTTGAAGCCAACAACACAACTACTTTCGTTGGTACAACTTCAAGCGTTTTCTTCAACATCAACTCTGACAAGGTGGCTAGCCGCAAGGATTTGGTTAACGTGAAGGAAATTGCTGAATACGCCAAGGCCAACAACTCTAAGATTGTTGTTACTGGCTACGCTGATAGCAAGACTGGTTCTGCTGAATACAACCAAGCTCTTTCTCAACGTCGTGCTGACACAGTGGCTAACGAACTCGTTAAGATGGGTGTAAATCGTGACAACATCATCACCGAAGCTAAGGGTGGTGTTGCAAACCTCTCTCCCTTCTCTTACAA
>CAVFOF010000037.1:0-696 GCA_963623895.1 bacterium | reverse complement strand
CTCTTACAATCGTCGTGCAACTGTGAAGATTCAGTAATCTACACATCACACAATAAAAAAATTTAAGTGCCAAGCTCTTGCAGTTTGGCACTTATTTTTTTTAAACACAACTCCTGTTGAGATTTTCAATTAAGAAGGAGAACAAAATAAAGAAGACAAATCAACACGCTCATAACGGAACAACTTCGCAGAAAGCATAAGAAAGCTGAAGTATCGAAGACAAAGAAATGCAACGTTTCTCCACCACCTTACACTTTATATAGACTAAATACTGTTGCTTGCACAAAGTGACTACATCTAACTGACTATCAAGTAATTCAAGAGTGTAAGCAATATAATCTGATGCTTACACTTACACTCATTTCGCCTACATTGCCCTAACGACAAACAGACAAAGCTACGATAAGGAAAGCAACACTTACGGCCTAAGCGTTAAAATTATCCGCCTAACTATTGCTTACTAATGGCCTAAAAGTTTCACCTACCAGCCTAATAAAAACGAAATTTATTCTCTAACGATGTGAGATGCCCCGTACTCGTGTCGGTGCAAGAAGAAACGCTAGAAAGGAACAAAACTAGAAAGAATCCCGATTAAAAAAAAGGGAGGTGCCACTTGCACCGATGCGGGGACGAAGCTGCTGAAAAAATAGCCCATTTTGAAGCATAGCCCAATTCCAGGTCTTTTTAAGAAGCTAT
>CAVFOF010000036.1:0-15154 GCA_963623895.1 bacterium | reverse complement strand
CCATAGAGCATGGCAATGAAATATCCATGTGGAATGTATATAACCTGCTTACAGGGGCAAATAAGTATTCCTACATAGATAACGTCCGATTATAGATATAAAATTTTATCTTGATTGCAAAAGTTGAGTATTTCGCAAAGTGCTTTGTAGAGAATTCCTATTTTTACTACTATTTATTCAAGTATGTCATTCCGATGTCGTATCTTTGCAGAAATTATTAGTCTTATGGAAGATAAAGATTTTAATCGTATAAAAGTTGCTCTCGTTGAGCACAAGAAAACCGCTCGGTGGTTGTCAGAAGCATTGGGAAAAGACCCTGCAACTATTAGCAAATGGTGTACAAACACTACCCAACCTTCACTTGAAACCCTATTCAAGATTTCAGAACTATTGCAAGTACCTGTACAGGAACTTATCAGAAGACAAAACATATAGAGCATGACCGAACAAGAATTACAACAATATCTACTTTCCAAATATCCTAAGGAAAATGAGGAGTGTGAATGGAAAGAGTTCAAGAACATGAAGAATGACTTCAACGGCAAAGAAAAGGATGATGTCATTTCTTATGTTTCCGCCTTATCGAATATGGAAGGCGGACACTTGATTATTGGCGTTGTGGACAAAACTTTGGAGATTGTCGGTACTAACACATACAACTATGATAGGCAGAAGGTAAAGCTCAGGATGACGGATTTATGTGCGAACTTGCCATCTGAAGGATTGCTGGTTGAAGAATTCGTCACAGATGATTCGCACAAGACGGTTTGGGTGATTCATGTTCCAAAGCACATGAAGCGTCGCCCTGTATATGCACACAGCAAGGCATGGCAGAGACTGGATGATTCCTTGGTGGAATTGACAGACTCACGCCTTAATGTGATACTTGACGAGCAAGATGCCGCATACGATTGGACGGCACAAGTCGTTGCAGACGCGACAATAGACGATCTTGACCCCGATGCCATCATGCTTGCTCGTGAAGGCTATAAACAACGCTACCCAAAGTTTGCAAAGGTATGTGATACTTGGAGCGACAAGGCCTTTCTTGACAAGGCGTGTCTGACCATTGATGGAAAGATTACAAAGACCACACTGTTGCTTGTAGGTAAAGAGGAAAAGGCTCACAAGCTCAACCACATTGGGCAAATTGTATGGAAATGCTTTCAAGACGGACAGACCTTTGGCGACATCTACACCATTCCATTCATACGCACCACAAGTGAACTGCTGAACAGAATAAGGAACTATCGTTTTAAGATTTACCCAAAGAACTCACTTATTCCAGCCGAAGTGTGGAAGTATGACACAGAAAGTATTCTTGAAGGTCTTCATAATTCAATAGCTCACCAAAAGTACGAAAGCGATGCACGAATCATTGTCACAGAAGACAAGGACAAATTGACATTCCAAAATGACGGCTACTTTTTTGAAGGAAACTATAAACAATATATAACAGGTGAGAAAACGCCAAAGCACTACCGAAACCCTGCTTTAGTAAAAGCAATGGTAAATATAAAGATGATTGATACTCAGGGTTATGGCATTCATAAGATGTTTATGAGCCAAAAGGACCGTTATCTTCCAATGCCTGATTATGACAAATCAACAGCAACAGAAGTTGTCTTGACCTTGCCAGGTACTGTTATTGATGAGAACTATAGTCTTTTATTGTTAGAAAATAGAAATTTGTCTCTTACAGATGCTGTCCTGTTAGACTCTGTACAGAAAGGAAAGGGCATATCGCCAGAAGCTGTTGCCATGCTTCGCAAGCGCAAGCTGATAGAAGGCCGTTTACCACATATCTTCATAGCGAAGGATATTGCTCAAGTAACAGACCAAAAGATAGAATATTCCAAGCACAAGGGATTGGATGACAAGAAATGCGAGGCATTGTTGCTTGATTCGTTGAAGGATCATGGTTCGTTGACGAAGCCGGAAATTGTTCAGTTGCTTTGGGATGTGCTGCCAGATCAGTTGGATGACAAGCAGAAGGGCAATAAACTGGATTATTTACTTAAACGATTAAGAAAAACTGGAAAAATATGGACTGAAAGAAATGAAGTGACTTCCGTATGGTACCTCACGGAAAAAGAGTAAAAATTCCGTGAGCTTACAAGCGTTTTTCCGTGAGATGACATACGCTTGTTATATACATAATACTTATATTTATACTGATAATAAGATGTTTACGACAACAGCAACCTAACGGAATTTCTGTCATAGACAAAGCAATTTCCGTAAGATTTCCGTGTGTTATCATCAAAAGTGTCTTTTATCGATTGAATCCTATCAGCCCCACCTTGAAGTGCCATTATGACACTTCAAGGTGCCAACATTTTTATAGCAAATAGAAACATGGCAACTTTAACCAATCGCCGTTTCTGCGTAAACAATGCGTAAACAAACTGTTTGAGTCATGGATATTCAGAGATATTGGGCAAAATATCAAATAGAGATAATCTAATGATAATCAATATAAATTCGCAATAACAAAATATCACAGACTATCATTCTATTGGTCTCATAATCTGGAGTTCCTAGGTTCAAGCTCTAGCTAGTCCACCTCATTAGAATAGTGCTAAACGCTTATTATTAAGCTTTTAGCACTTTTTTGTTGTTTATACTCTCTTTGGGGCGCACAACTTGCAACCAAAGGTTCATCTACTTTACGCTATTTCGTTGACTAATTGTTGACTAATAAAAATTAGCGTAAGATGCTTACAATCAAAGTAGAAATTAAAAGACAAGAGCAAAAAGCGGACGGCACTTATAATATTAAGGTGCGCTATCCTCGAGAAAAGGATGCGCCCCATCGTGTATATACGCTTGCTTTTTTCCATATACGAGGCCGAAAAACTGTACTTACGGCCGAAAAAACCAACATTTTTGCTTCTTTGTTCGGCGCAAACAAAACGTCAACGTGCTCGTCTTTCGGAAGAAACCGTCAAAAGTGCGTACGGCGGAACCTCTATGAATTATTCAGGATAAATAGTAAATAGGCGGCTAAATACGTTGCTTCTTGCGCCGACGCGGGGACGCGTCGCCAATTTTGTGGTCAATTCTTTGAGATTCAATATAAAAAATGCTCAAAGCCAACTAGGGGGTTGACTTTGAGCATTGCGTTTATGAGTGAATGAGAAAAATTACTTTTCTTTGGCAATACCGAGCACTACGCGGTTGGAGTCGTTGTTGGAGAAGGGCTGCACGGTGTCGCCTTTGTAGTCGGTAGAGAGGCGTGAGGCGTCGATGCCATACTTCTCAACCAAGAGCTTCTTGACGCTTTGGCAACGCTTGTCGGAGATTTTGCGGTTAATCTCGTCGGTGCCTGTGCCAGCATCGGCGTAACCAGTGAGCGAGGCGTTGGCAGTGGGGTGCTGCTTCATCCATTGAGCAAACTCGTTGAGCTTGGCTTCTTCGCTGTTGCTCACTTTCGACGAACCGAGGTCGAAGAAGATGGCAGTCTTGGTTTCAGCAAGCTGACGAGGAGCTTCGTGCTTGGGCTCAGGTTTGGGCTCGGGTTTGCGCTCGGGTTTAGGCTCAGGCTTGGGAGCAGGTGCAGGAGCGGGTGCGGGAGCGGGACGCTCTTCTACGAATTGAGGACGGGGCTCGGGTTTAGCCTTTTTGCGGCCAAACTTGAAGTTGAGACCTACGAGGGCTTGGAGTTGCCAGTCGCCTTTGCCGTTAATCTTCGAGTTGAAGCGGTCGTGCAAGTTGTTGGCCGTCACTTCGAGGTTGATGCCTACGGCACGGCTCACTTCGGCTTCGAGCTGCATACCTACGCGGAAGTTGTGTACGAGGCGGTTCTCGTCCCACTTCATGTTCAGGTCGTTGCTCTTAATCTCTGTGGCCTTTGCGTTGAGGTCGGAGTTGTCCCAAGCATAGCTCAAGCCAGCACCACCAAGGAGGTAGGCGTTGAGCACGTGGTGCTTGTTAGGAGCAAACACGTTGCAGAGGTTGAGCATAAGGTCGATGTTCGAGGTGACGAACTTGTACTTGTAGGTTTCGTTTACGCTTTTCAGTCCGCCTTTCTCGTTGATGCCGCTTACGTGGAGGCGAGCACCTACTACGGGGGTGAACATGCCACCTACGCTCACTGCGCCGATGGGGGTGATGAGTTTCTTCACATCGTAGTTGGTAAACGTGGCTTGTGCTCCGCCCTGAATGCCTACGAAGGCATAGGGATAGCTTTTCTTAGCACCCTCTGCTTGTGCAAAGGTGGCTTGCGTGGCACTTGCTGCGAGCAGCACTGTGGCCAACGCGGTCTTAAAGTTTATCATTATTTTTATTTTATGTTGTTTTTCTGAAGGCAAAGTTACGTAATGTTTTTAATTGTTGCAAAAAATTAGTTTACTACTCACACAATTAAGGCGAACAAATTGGGAGTTTGAGCCGTTTTGGTTCAATTCTTCAATTTGTTCGCCTTGATTATTGGCTTTATCTGTTTGCTTGTGCTGCCTCTTGTTACGTAAGTGTTTCGAGCTGTTGCGCCTTTGTGCCTATTAGGATGGTTGGGCTTGCAGTTTTTTCGAATGAGGTCGCTCCTCGGTGTGCTTAATATCGGTCATGGGGCCGTCAAATTGCGTGTGAACGTGCTCCTTAGTCTGTCGGGCGTAGCGGCTTACGCTGAGAATCATGCCGATGTAGGCACAGTTGATAATGGTGGAAGTGCCGCCTCGACTGATGAGCGGGAGTGGCTGGCCAGTAACGGGGAAAAGCCCCACGGCCACCATCATATTGAGCATCGCTTGCGACACGAGCAGCAGTGTGAGCCCCATGATGAGGAAGGGCGGGAAATTTCGCTCACACCGGCTGGCTATTCGTCCCGCTCGGAAGAGCAAGATGATGTAGAGGAACACCACGATGCCCGCTCCCCAAATTCCCATTTCCTCAACGATGACGGCGAAGATGAAGTCGGAGAAGGCTTGGCTTAAGAAGTCGCGCTGAATGGAGTTGCCCGGCATGCGCCCCACGTAGTTGCAGGTGGCGATGGCGATGTTGGCGTGAGCCACTTGCGCCCCTTTGTCGATGTCGTAGGTCATGGGGTCGTCTTCTTGCTCCTCGTCGGGCGAGAAGTGGGATTCGATGCGTTCCTTCCACGTTTCGAAGCGGTGTAGCATGGGGAGTTTGGGCGAGAGATAGACCACGAAGCTAAACGCCACGCCTAGTAAGGCAAGGCCGCCAAAGAGCTGCCCCAACTGTACGAGGGGAACGCGTCCCACAAACATCATCAATACCACTACGCCAAAGAGCAAGGCAGCCGTGGAGAGGTTTTCGGTGACAATTAGTGCGCAGAAGGGGATGGTAATCCACATTATCCACTTGAATGCGCGCTTGTTGGCTCCGTCTTCCTCTTGCATTCGTCCGAGCAGTAGGGCGGTTGTGATAATCACTACCCCTTTGGCTATTTCGGAGGGCTGAAACTGGATAGGACCTAGTTGGATCCATCGGGCGGCATCGTTGGTCATGCCTCCAGAAAGCAGCGTGACGGTGAGTGCTAGCAGGGTGAGCGGGATACCTAACACGGGGATACTCTTAAACATTCGGCAAGGGATGCGGTGGATGAGTATCACCAAGAGTGTGCCAACTCCTAAAAACACGGCTTGCTTCACGAGGGGATCCCAAAAGTGGCCCGACTTGTAGGAGAGGGTGCTGGCGGCACTATACACTTCGACCAAGGAAATGATGCATAGAAAGAAGTAGACCACCCATATCACGCGGTCGCCCATGAAGAGCGAGCCGATGTTGCGCTTTTCGCTTATGGCGTCGTACGCTTGGTCGGTTTCCTCAGCCGTGGGTGCATCGATTGCGTTCTCTACGTGGCTTTCGTCGGTGAGCTCATCGGTAGCGAGGCTCGCTTTTTTCTTTTTTCTGAATAACGACATAGTGATCGGTTCTCAACTAGTTATCTTCAAAATACAATACATACAAGTGGCAAGTCGGGGGGACTACCAAGAAAGTCGCTACTTCCAATTCTTCACCCAGGTTTTGAATTGCTCACCTCGGTCTTCCATGTTTTTGAATAGGTCGAAGCTAGCGCAGCAAGGGCTGAGTAGCACGGTGTCGCCCGCTTGAGCCAACTTCACGGCCTGCTCCATGCAGTCGGGCAGTGAGTGGGTATCGGCTATAGGCAAGCCTAGCTCGTCGAAAGCAGCGTGTAGTTTGCTGTTGTCCACTCCCATAAACACGAGCGCACGACATTTTTCCTTCACGAAGGGCACGATTTGTGTGTAGTCGTTACCTTTATCCTTTCCGCCGAGGATGAGCACCACAGGCGTTGACTGACTCTCGAGAGCGCAGTAGCAAGCGTCGACGTTAGTGGCCTTTGAGTCGTTTACGAAATGGACGCCGTTTACGGTACCCGCCTTCTCTAGACGGTGTTCCACTCCAGGGAAATCGCTCAGTCCCTCTCTCACCACCTCGGGGCTGACCCCAGCGGCGAGCGTGGCGATGGCGGCAGCCAGCGAGTTGCGGAGGTTGTGCTTACCAGGCAGCGAAAGTTCGCTAAGCGGCATTTCGAAATGCACGGGAGTTGTCACGACGAAAGTCCCGTCTGTGGCATAGCCCGCTGAGTCGGCTTGCGCTTCGTCGGTGAAGCCGCACTTTTGGCTAGGGTAGCTGTATCGGGGCAATTCGTTGGGCACGTGTTCGTCCTCCTTCCAATAAACGAAGGTGTCGTCGGCCGTTTGGTTTTGCAAGATGCGCATCTTCGAGTCCACGTAGTTTTGCATCTTAAAATCGTAGCGGTCTAGGTGGTCGGGCGTGATGTTGAGCAACACGGCGATGTTAGCCCGAAAGTCGTACATGTTGTCAAGTTGGAACGACGAGAGTTCGATAACGTAGCAATCGTGTGGCTGTTCGGCCACTTGCAGAGCTAGGCTATGGCCAATGTTTCCAGCCAAGCCCGCATCGATGCCCGCCTTGCGCATAATGTGGTAGATGAGCGAGGTGGTAGTGGTCTTTCCGTTGCTACCCGTGATGCAAATCATCTTAGCGTTGGTGTATCGGGCGGCAAATTCTATCTCGCTAAGGATGGGTGTGCCTTGGCTGATGAGTTGCGCCACCATGGGGGCTGTATCGGGGATGCCTGGACTTTTTACCACCTCCGTAGCGTTCAAGATTTTCTCGGCCGTGTGTTGCCCCTCTTCCCATTCTATGCCGTGTGCTTGGAGCATCTCTTTGTAGCGTGGCTTGATGCTGCCCATGTCCGACACGAACACGTCGTAACCTTCCTTCAGTGCCAACACGGCAGCTCCCACACCGCTTTCGGCGGCTCCTAACACTACTAATCGTTTCATCTTTCTTTTCTAATCTTTATGTTAGTTGTTGCTCTCATGAGGGAGCAATCCTTCTTTTTGTTTAAATTTTAGTCAAGGGAAAGCCTAGAGCGTTTACTCTAAAGGGCAGTTCTACCGCCCTAAAGTCTTCGAAAAGGTAAAACTCTCCTCCTAGGCACTATTCCGTCCTATCTAATCTTCAGCGTGATGATGGTGAGTGCAGCCAAGATGATGGTGGTAATCCAGAAGCGCACGGTGATTTTCGACTCGTGCCAAGCCCCCTTGGGCCATTTCAGCATATACTTGCATTCGGGGTCGAGCTGCGAGGGCAACACGCGGAAGTTGTCGTGGATGGGGGTGCGCTTAAAGATGCGCTGCTTCACGCCCTTGCGTTTGCCTAGTTTAAACCATTCCACTTGCAGTATCACGCTGAGGCTTTCGAGCAAGAACACGCCGCAAAGGATGGGGATGAGCAGTTCCTTATGGATGATGATGGCCAACACGGCGATGATGCCGCCAATAGCCAAAGAGCCCGTGTCGCCCATAAACACCTGAGCGGGGTAGGCATTGTACCACAAGAAGCCAATCAGCGCACCGATGGCGGCACACGTGAAGATAACCAACTCTTGCGACCCAGGCACGTACATGATGTTGAGGTAGGAGGCAAACCTTATGTGGCTCGACACGTAGGCTAGAATGCCTAGTGCAATGAAGATGATGGCCGAGTTGCCCGCCGCCATGCCGTCCATGCCGTCGTTGAGGTTGGCACCGTTCGACACAGCGGTGATTACGAAGATGGTGACCAACACGAACACAATCCAGCCCGCTTGTCGCTTATACTTTCCGCAGAAACTCACAAGGCTAGCGTAGTCGAAGTTGTTTTCCTTCACGAAAGGAATTGTCGTCTTCGTACTTTTTACAGGTTCGCTTTTATGCACAATTTGCGTCACTTGCCCGTGGCGTTGCATTTCGATGTTTTCGCAGATGGTGGCATCGGGACTGAAGTAGAGCGTTAACCCCACCACGAGGCCGAGCACCACCTGGCCCACGATTTTGTAGCGTCCAGCCAGTCCGTCCTTGTTGCGCTTAAAGATTTTAATGTAATCGTCGAGAAAGCCTAGCAGCCCTAGCCATAAGGTAGTGACTATCATGAGCAGCAAGTAGATGTTGCGCAATCGGCCTAGCAGCAAGCAAGGCACGAGGATAGCCACGATGATGATGATGCCGCCCATGGAGGGCACGTTCAGCTTCTGCACGCCGAAAGGGTCGATAGAGGCATCGCGTTGCGTTTCGCTAATGTTGTGTCGCTTCATCCATTTGATGAAGTATTCGCCAAACCAAGCCGAGATGATGAGGGCTAGGATGAGAGCTAGAAGGGCGCGGAAGGAGATGTACGACCACATGCCCGAACCCGACACGCCAAATTGCTCGAGAAAGCGGAATAGGTAGTATAGCATTTGCTTAATGTTTGTTGGGAGAAGCTATTCCTTGAAAAATAATCCGAGTGGGGCATTTCATTAGGATGCAACGTGGGCTTTAGAAAACAACGTTGTCTTCAGAAATGCGCTTCTTCAGCGGATAGCTTCCCCCCCGTCTGTTTCATAACTAAGTGTTAAGAGCCGATGGCTTAGTCTATCAAACCAAAAGCCTTTTTTATCTCTTCGTGGTCGTCGAAGTGGTGCTTCACACCTTTCACGTCTTGGTAAGGCTCGTGTCCCTTACCAGCCACGAGGATTACGTCGCCGCTTTGCGCCATCATGGCTGCGGCACGTATGGCTTCGCGACGGTCGCAAATACTGATAGTCTTGGTGCGTTGCTCCGCATCGAGTCCGGCTAGCATGTCGTTGATAATGTCTTGCGGCTCTTCGAAGCGAGGATTGTCGCTTGTGATGATTACGCGGTCCGAACGCTTAGCAGCCTCTTGCGCCATGAGGGGACGTTTGCCCTTATCGCGGTTGCCGCCAGCACCACACACGGTGATGACCTGCCCCTTGCCCTTCACGATTTCGTTGATTGCCGTGAGCACGTTTTCGAGGGCATCGGGCGTGTGGGCATAGTCGACTACGGCACTGAAGCCCTTGGGTGAACGAATAGCTTCGAAGCGACCGTTCACGGGGTGCATGGTCGATAGAACGCGCAGCGTGTCTTCGGGTTGTTTGCCCAACATCAGTGCTGCTCCATACACGGCGAGCAGGTTTGACACGTTGAAGCGTCCCACAAAGCGCACGCTCACCTCGCGATTGTCGATGTCGAGTAGCATGCCTTCGATGCTCTCCTCGAGGATTTTCCCCTTATAGTCGGCCGCAGTGCGGGTGGAGTAGGTGCGAATGGTGGCTTGCGTGTTTTGCACCATGACCATGCCGTTTTTGTCGTCGGCATTGGTGATGGCGAATGCGCCCTTAGGCAGTGCGTCGAAGAAAGCCTTTTTCGCATTGCGGTAGTTCTCGAACGTCTTGTGGTAGTCGAGGTGGTCGCGCGTCAGGTTGGTGAAGATGCCGCCGGTGAAGCGTAGTCCACCGATGCGCTTTTGGTGGATGGCGTGTGAGGAGCATTCCATGAAAGCGTACTCGCAGCCCTCGGCGGCCATTTCGGCTAGCAGCTTGTTGAGCGTGATGGGGTCGGGGGTGGTGTGGTCGGCTTCGATGGCGCGTCCGTCGATGAAGTTGCACACGGTGGAGCAGAGGCCGCACTTGTGGCCGAAGGCACGAAACATATTGTAGAGCACGGTGGCGATAGTCGTTTTACCGTTTGTGCCAGTCACGCCCACCAGTTTGAGTTTCGTTGAAGGGTCTCCATAGAATTGTGTGGCCACTTTTCCCACAGCGTCCTCGGTGTCGGCCACTTGGATGTAGCTCACGCCCTTGGCGGGCTCAGTGGGGAGGTCCTCGCTCATGAGGATGGCCGTTGCGCCTAGCTCAATGGCTTTGGGGATGTATTGGTGGCCATCGGCCTGTGTGCCTTTCACGGCGATGAAGAGGTCGCCGGGCTTCACTAGTCTTGAGTCGATGTTCACGCCCGTTATTTCTCGTTGCAAGTCGCCCTCGACTTGCGTGTAGCTTATTTTCTTAAGTATGTCAGCTAGCTTCATTCCTTATTGTTTTTTTGTTTTAGTCGTTTGATTAGTAGAAGTTGATTTTGTGGAAGACCGACTGCTTGTCGAATTGCTTCTCTCGTTTGAGGAGGAGGAAGCGGCGGAGTTGCCTCCTTTCTTTCCGCTTTTATCGTTCTTTCCCTCACGGCTTTGGCTCTTGTTGCCTGGCTTTTGTTTGGGTTCGGTGGCCGGTTGCTTGGAGTCTTTAGCCTTCTGCTTATTTTTGTTTTCCTGTTCTTTTTGTTTTTGTTCCTTTTGCTTTTGCTCGTCGATCTTCTTTTGATCCTCCTTCTGCTTCTGCTTATATTCTTTTTCGGCAGCCGCAGTGGGGGTCAGTTCGGAGTCCTCAGGCTCTTGCGTAGCGGTAGTAGCCGTTTGCGTAGCTTGCTCATCCACGCTGTCGCGCTCGGCGGCGGGAATGTCCTTCGGGTCGCCCAATATCAGCTCGATGAGGTCGCCTTTCTTAAAGGCTTTCCCCGCTTCTAGACTTTGTTCCGTCACCCGGCCCACGCCTTTCACGCTAACCTTCAGCCCCGCCTTCTCAAGTCGGTAGAGCGCATCGCGCAATCCGTAGCCGTGTACGTCGGGCACGGTGTTGAGTTCGGCTTCGGGCGTTACGTTAATGTTGAGCGTTTTGTTCGTAGTCACGCAGTTGCCCCAGGTAAGGGGGGCTTCCTCGGTGTTGAGGCTTGACTGGTACTTGATGTCGAGTTGGTCGAGCACGGTTTGCGCTGCCACCATGTTGCCGGCGCATAGGGTGGGCTGCAAGCAGTGAGCCGTGTCGCGTGCGCTGCTGTAGTCGTTGGAGCGACGTTGCGCCATGACGGTTTCGGCTACGCGCTTAAACACGGGGGCACACATGCCGCCGCCAGAGGCGGGAGCTCCCTTCTGAATGCACACGATGCAAGAGTAGAGCGGCTTCTCTGAGGGGAAGTAGCCAGCAAACGACACGAGGTATTGTGAGGCAAAGCCGTTCTTCGTCCAAATCTGTGCCGTACCCGTCTTTCCCGATACGTGGAAGTATTTCGAACCAGCCTTCTTGCCCAATCCGAGGCTCACTACGCTTTCAAGACACTCCTGAATGTTCTTCACGGCCTCGGCTTTCGCCATCTGTTCGCGCAGCACCACTACGGGGAACTCCTTCACCACCTCGCCGTTGTGCATAATGGCTTTTACCAAGCGGGGGCGGAGCAGTTTGCCGTTGTTGGCGATGCCGTTGTAGAAGTTGACGGTCGATATAGGCGGAATTTGCGTTTCGTAGCCAATGCTCATCCACGGCAGAGCCGTCTTCGACCAGTTCGAGAGGTCGGCATTCGGCAATCGGATTTTGGGCTTGGCATAACCGGGGATGGGGATTTTCAAGTCCTCGGCCACCCCGATGCGGTAGATGCCCTCCACGAATTTGCGTGGATTGTTGTGGTAGGCACGGTCGATGAGCGTACTCACACCTACGTTGAGCGATTTTTGCAGAATTTGCGGCACGGTCACTACGCCGCTGCCGCCCGAGCGCCAGTTGGCGTCGCGCATCTTTCGGCCATACATTTCCTTGATGCCGTTGCCCACGTCCACCACGTCGGTCATTTTGATGTAGCCATCGTCCATGCCCACGAGAAACGACATGGGCTTGAACACGGAGCCTGGCTCGTAAAGGTTCTTCACAGCGTCGGCATTGATTTCTTGAAACGTCCCGTCTGCCATGCGGCGCAGGCTCGTCATGGCCTTGATGTCGCCCGTGGCCACCTCTAGGAGTATGCACACGCCCGAGTTCACGTTGTGGTCGGTTATGTTTAGTTCGTTGAGCTTGTCGCTCAGTGCTTTTTCGCAGATGTCCTGCATGCTCACGTTGAGCGTGGTGAGCACGTCGCATCCGTTCACGGCCTCTTTGTCGACGATTGAGAGGTAGCGGTTGAGCACCTTTTGGCGGTGAGCCAATCCTGGTTCGCCTCGCAGCTCTTTGTCGAACTTTAGTTCAAGGCCCGTACGTGGCTTCCCGCTCGACTTGAAGAGGTCGCCAATCGTGCGAGTGGCCAGTTTTCCGTAAGGGTTTTTGCGCATCTTAAACTCCTCCGTGTGCAGTCCGCCTCGGTTGGCCGAAAGGCGGAAGATGGGCAGTTGCTTAATTTGTCGGTAGGTGATGTAGGTGATGCGTTTGTCGTAGAGTGGCCAGTGGTGGCTGCGCTTTTCGCGCCCTGCCTCCATTTTTTTGCGAAACTCCACGGGGTCGATGTCGGGCAGAATGCGGTGCATGCCCTGGCAGATGGAGTCCATCTTCAGGTCGAGCAGGCTGTCGCGCAAGTGTTGTTCCTTGTTGCGTCGACGTTCGTCCTTCTCCCACGACATAAAGTCCATGTAGATCTTATATTCGGGCAGTGAAGCTGCCAATATCTCGCCTCCGTCGGCCAGAATGTTGCCTCGAGTGGCGGGTATGGTGTCGTTTTCTTTCGTAAATCGTTTGTTCACGGCCTGCCAATAATCGCGCTTCACGGTCATGATGTAAGCGGCCTTGCCAAGGATGGCAATGCCAATAATCACGAGAAGTGAGGCTACGAAGGCATATCGTTTGCTTACGGGTTTGACAGGAAAATTCATGAGCAGCAGTGCTTGCTATGGAATGGGTTGGGTTGTATGTAAAGGTGAAAGTCTGTTATTTACGGAGCGAACCGTGGACTACTCGTCGATGGGAAGGTTGAACGAGGGTGTGTTCGCCGTTTGGATCGTGGTGTCAACGAGCGACTCCTCGATATTGCTGCGTCGGGTTTTCTCCTTCAGTTCGCTTGAGCGAGTGAGTGCTTTGTATCGGCAGTCGAGTAGGGTGTCGGTGAGCAGTTTCGTCTGAATCATCTGTTGCTGACACGAGTAGCGGTTGCTGACATACACGATGAGCATCACTACCACCATTACGATGTACCAGAATTGCTTGCGAAACCAATGTCCTCCCAAAATGTCGCCACCTAGGATGCTCGAAAGGGTGAGCTTCGTGTGCTCATCGCCCGCTCGTGGGGTGGGGTTGTCTTCATCAGACGTGAGGTCGCGCAAGGCTCTAAGGGCGCGCTGCTTATCCGACTCCTTCTTGTCTTTTTTATTTTTCGTTTCCTTTTCTTGGGTGAATTCAGTAGTTTCTTCAGTTTCGGGGTGGGGGGCGTCTTTACTCATGGCGATTGTTTGCTATTTGAGCGAGTGCAAACCGCTGCGCCTCTTGGGGGCGCAGAGTCTGCTTTGAGTTGTGAGAATGAATGGTTGGGGGAAGGGATTATGCCTCCAAGTCAAGTTTTTCGGCGATGCGCAGTTTAGCCGAACGGCTACGCGGATTTTCTTCCTGCTCTTGCGCCGAGGGCACAATCACCTTGTTGTTGACGGCTCGCCAAGGGGTGAGGCGTCGGCCGTAGAAGTCCTGTTCCACCTTGCCGTCGATGCGTCCCGCTCGGATGAAGTTTTTCACCATGCGGTCTTCGAGCGAGTGGTAGGTTAGCACGCTGAGTCGGCCTCCAGGGCGCAACACTTGTAGTGCCGCTTCCAACATTTCCTGTAGCGCATCCATCTCGTGGTTCACCTCAATGCGTAGGGCTTGAAACACGCGAGCCAAGTCCTTCTTCTCTCGTTCGCGGGGCATGAGTGGCTTCACCACGGTGAGCAAGTCGTTGATAGTGCGGATTTCGGCTTGTTGTCGTGCTTTCACGAGGACCGAGGCCAAGCGTCGGCTGTTTTTCATCTCGCCGTAGAGGTAGAGCAAGTTGGCTAGTTGCTCCTCGCTGTATTGGTTGACCACGTCGGCTGCGTTGATGCCAGCTCGCTCGTTCATGCGCATGTCGAGCGGTGCATCGAAGCGGAAGGAGAAGCCTCGCTCCTCGGCATCGAAGTGGTGGCTCGATACGCCGAGGTCAGCCAGTATGCCGTCCACGTGTTCCACCCCGTAGTAGCGCATCCAGTTTTTCAGATAGCGGAAGTTGCTGCGCACGAAGGTAAATCGCTCGTCGGCTTCGGGAATGTTTTGCTCGGCATCGGCGTCTTGGTCGAAGCTATAGAGGTGAGCCTCTTTGCTTAGTCGACTGAGGATTTCGCGGCTGTGTCCGCCTCCACCAAAGGTAACGTCTACGTAGATGCCTTTGGGCTGAATGTTGAGGCCGTCAACGGTTTCGTGTAGCAGTACGGGTATGTGGTACATAGTTTTGAAGTCGTGTCGTGGAATGCTTGTTTGCTGATTATCACTCTTAAATAATGCCGTGGCGAAAGAAGCCTTTCGCAGCGTGGGCTTAGAGTTTTCAAAAGTACGGAATTCCATTCATTTTTTCCTCCTTTTTCATAAAAAAATTAAAGAAAAAGTTTTCACCCTTTCTTTCCTCTGCTTTTTTGCAAATTGAGAGAAACTGCTCTTGGGGCTGAGTCGGAATTTGGTAACTATTCAGCCGAAGGATAACTCTTTAGGTGGAGGTAAGCGTAACTCATATATTGAATTTAGACGGCCGTCAGCCCGTCCCTGTCTCATTTCAATTGCGGCAAAATAAGTAGAAAATGGTCTTTTTTACCTCCCCTGTAAGTTTGTGTATGCACTTTGCTGTTGCTTGCACAAACTGCTTGCACTGCCGTTGATTATCAATGCGTTCAAGAGTGTAAGCAGTAATTTCATTTGCTTGCACTCTGCTGCACTAAATCCTGTTTTTTGTTCTATTTTTCGCTTTGCATAATTATTCACTTTTCTGCATAATTATTCATTTCTGCCTTCCAAAAAGTTTATATTTTTTTTCTACAAAAACTAGACCCTTGTGTAAGCAATCTAGTGGGCTATGAA
>CAVFOF010000035.1:3525-15395 GCA_963623895.1 bacterium | reverse complement strand
GGATAGTCCCAAGAATATAAAAATCTTTGTATTTTTGCAAGAAAATCTGCACAATGATATTGTGTTTCGTTAGGCTCAAAGCGTGAGCAAAACGAGACGAGTTTAGCATCAACCATTGAAACAAACACTTTAATAAAGAAATGTAAACCTCATGATATTCCAAAAGAAAATAACTTTACTATTTGCTGCCTTCTTTGTTGCGATACTTCAGGCATTAGCTCAGTCGAACATGAGCGACAAACAAGTAATGCAGTTTATGATGCGTGAAAACGAACGAGGCACCTCGCGTAGTGAAATTGTGACTAAACTCGTTGAGCGTGGTGTGCAGATTGATCAAATTCGCCGCATTCGCAACAATTATGAGAAGCAGAAGAGTGGGGCAGTGGCAGGAGCTCGCGACATTAGCGGACAGACTACCACCACCGACCGCCTACGCACAAATAATGGCGACAGTAAGCAGACGAAAGGAGTGAAAGGAATGGGGCAGCGAAAAGCGCAGAAAACCACGGTAGACGAGAGCACAATGTCGCCCTCGCAACTGAAGCGCTACCGCCGTGAACGTCAAAATGACTACATGGACGAGATGGAGGATTTGCTGCCCGACTCACTGAGCAATGTAAATTTCGGTGAGGATGACGATACCGACCAAGAAGTACATGGAAGGAAGGTGTTCGGCCGCAACATCTTCAACAATCGTAAACTCAGTTTCGAACCTAACATGAACATTGTCACTCCTCAAGATTATCGCTTGGGAGCGGGCGATGCCGTATATGTGGATGTGTGGGGAGCGTCGCAAGAGCGCTTTGAGAGTACCGTTTCGCCCGATGGAACAATCAATATAGAGTCGTATGGTCCTGTCAACGTGGATGGCCTTACGGTGGCTCAAGCCAACCAACGCTTGAAGGCTACGCTCGGAAGCCGATATGGTGGTTCGAAAATCCGCCTCACTGTGGGACAAACTAAAACTATCACTGTAAACGTGATGGGCGAAGTGGTCGTTCCTGGTACTTACACGCTTTCCGCCTTCTCCACCGTATTCAACGCTCTCTACATGGCTGGAGGTACTAACGAAATCGGTACGTTGCGTAACATCAAAATTTATCGCAATGGTCGGCAAATCTCGACCTGCGATATTTATGACTACATACTCAATGGCAACATGAAAGGCAACGTACGCTTGGCCTCGGGAGACGTAATCATTGTTGGTCCTTACGAATGCTTGGTGAACATTACAGGTAAGGTGAGACGCCCCATGTATTACGAAATGAAGTCGAACGAAAGCGTGGGAACGCTGATTAAATATGCAGGCGGTTTCACTGGCGATTCCTATCAGGGAGCAGTCAACCTCGTGCGTAGAAGCGGTGGTTCACTCTCAGTGTACTCTATCGACGGTTTTGAGCGCAACACTTTCCAACTAGCCGATGGCGACTCCCTCTCCGTGGATAGCACCTTGCAACGCTACCGCAACATGGTAGAAGTGAAAGGTGCCGTGATGCGCCCTGGAAAATTCCAAATGGATGGCAACATTACCACCGTCCGTCAGCTCATTGAAGCTGCTGGGGGCTTAAGCGAGGACGCTTTTGTCAATCGTGCCTTTATCCACCGCTTGAAGGAAGACCGCACGCTTGAGGTGGTTGAGGTAGACGTTAAAGGCATACTCAGCCATAGCGTGGCCGACATCACACTCAAAAATGAAGACATATTTTACATCCCCTCTAAGAAATTGGTGCAAGAGGAGCGTGTGCTGAGCATTAGCGGAGAGGTCAATTATCCTGGTATCTACGACTATGCCGACAACACCTCGCTCGAGACCTTCATTCTTCAAGCCGGCGGCTTAAAAGATGCTGCTTCGCTAGTGAAGGTGGACGTGTCACGTCGTATGCGCGATAATAAAGCCGAAACTTCTGGTTCACAAGTTGCCCAATCATTTAGCTTCTCGCTGAAGGATGGCTTCGTTATCGATGGCACACCAGGTTTTATTTTGCAACCCTTTGATGAGGTGTTCGTTCGTCGTTCTCCAGGCTATGTCGAACAGCAACATGTGACCATCTCAGGCGAGATTTCCTTTGCTGGAACCTACGTGCTAAACAATAAAGGTATGCGCTTGAGTGACCTCGTACGTGAAGCAGGAGGACTGACCAAGGAGGCCTATCCCCTTGGCGCACACTTGGAGCGAACGCTCACCCCTGCCGAGAAGATTAAGCAACAAACCATGGTGAAATTGGCCACTAGCGGCGACTCGATTGACATGCGTAAACTTGATATGGGCGACACGCAAATGGTGGGTATCAACCTGCAAGAGGCACTAGCTCATCCAGGCTCCAATCAGTGGGACATCGTGCTTCGCGATGGCGACCAACTCATCATTCCTCAGTATAGCAATACGGTGAGCATCAATGGTCAGGTGATGTACCCCAACTCCGTGGCCTATAAGCAAGGGGCTCGACTCTCTTACTACATCGATCAGGCGGGTGGCTTTGCTAACCGCGCCAAGTCGAGCCGCGTATTTGCGGTGAACATGAACGGTACTGTGCAGCGCATTCGCACCTCTAAGGATATCACCCCAGGCTGCACCATCGTTGTGCCTGCCAAAGCTAAACGCAACAGAATGTCGTTTGCCGAAATCCTTTCGTTGGGAACCATGACCGCAACGCTCGGTACTGTGATAGCCACCATATTGAAATAAACGAAAACTCGCAGATAACGCTCACATGAACACGATTGGTCTTGACTCTGTAATACAATCCATAAAAAAACACAAGCTACTGTTTCTCATCGTTTGCCCCGTAGCGGTGGCGTTGGGCGTGATGGTGGCCTTCAGCCTCCCTAAGCAGTATAAATCCACCGCTAGTCTAGCGGCTGAATCGAAAGAGAATTCACCGCTTGGCGGCAGTATGGGTTCGTTGGCTTCGCTAGCGGGCGTGAACTTATCGAAGTCGGATGATGCTATTGTGCCAGAGCTATATCCGAACGTGATTGTCACCAACGATTTCCTCGTGTCGATACTCAAAAGTAAGGTACGCCCCAAGGGAGCAAAAAAGGAGATAACCTACTTTGAGTACTTGAAAAAGCACACTCGCAAACCTTGGTGGGGAGAGGCCATCGACTCGTTGACCTCGAAGCTTGGCTCGAGCAGTAAGCCAAAGAAAGAAATCCATTTGGAGAAAATCAATCCGATAGCCTTGACCGTAGAGGAAGACGGACTGATAGAGGGATTGAAGGGGAAAATCCTCTGCACAATCGACACTGAGAACGACATCATCAACATACAGGCATATGCTCAGGATGCCTATGTAGCCAAGCAGTTAGTGGAGATTGTGACCAGGCAATTGCAGAGGTTTATCACCGACTACCGCACCAACAAGTCGCGCGTGGATTTGGCTTACTACAAAAACTTGAAAAAGGAGTCGTACAATAAATATGTGAAAGCTCAAAAAAAATATGCTGCCTATTGTGACAGCCACATGGATCTCACGCTGAAAACTTACCAAGTGGAGTCGGACGCATTGGAAAACGACTTGCAACTTACCTACAATGAGTATTCACAAACCTGTCAGCATGTGACTTTGGCCGAAGCCAAAGTGCAAGAGCGCACCCCCGCCTTTACCATACTAGAGCAAGCTACAGTGTCGCCTTTAGCCGACTCGCCCAAGAAGAAGTTCATCGTTGCAGGCTTCTTCTTCGTAGCCTTCCTTGGTTGTTTGTGCTATAGCGTGCTCCACGATTTTAACTCGAACAAGAAATCATGCAAGGAGATGTCCGACTGCGAGGAGGAGAAGACGAAGGAAGTGGATGCTGAAGATGCCGAATAGACAACGGAAGCATAATCGGAAACGCAACCTAATAGTTACATCGACCAGAAACCATTATTTACTGTAGATGAGTATGCAAGGGGCTGAGGTATACAGATTTGACATAACGAGAAAGAAACAATAGCTGCTATATGGATGGTGCTCAGAGTCTAGCAAGTAATAGCAAATTAATACGTTGGGCAGGAAACGCTTTGATGTTTCTTTTGCTGCTTGTGGTGATGCTTGACCCCACCAACGCCGTGCTCCACATCAAGGATTTGGTGTTTGTGGCATTGGTGGGTTTCAATGTCGTGTTCCATAAGGCCAACTATCGCTATTTGCCTTTCATCCTACTGCCCTATATCATGTTGTTGGGCAGCTATCTTTCCGCCCAATGCCTCGGTTCGCCTATCGACTATACCTTCTTCTTTGGCATGGTCAAAGGGTTTGCCATGCTCATCTTGTTGTTATGGGTTGACCAATATGGTAATCTATTGGAGATGGCTAAGGTATCGGGGCTGATACTATGCATAGTGGCTTCGATACTTTTTATAGCCGTGATGTCGTCAGACGTGATAGAAAGCGTGGTCTACGACTACATGCGGGAACATAACGAGATGGTGCTGATGTCGCGTCGTAGCTTCTTAGGCATCCACTTCTATGCAATGTACTATCGTTCGATTATCAGTGCGATTCTTCCCTTTTACCTTTATTGCTACTCGCTGTTTGTGGAGCGGAAACACGTGGTGTGGAACACCTTGTGTGTGGTAATCGTCACATTTGCCTTTGCTACAAGTGGCACTCGTTCTACCATGCTCTTGCCTCTAACCATCATCGGCTTGGCCTTCTTTCAGTGCGTTTGGAAGTCTCGCTACCTTAAGTTGCTCATGTTTCCACTCTTGCTGGTAGCTTCGGTGGCCTTCCTTTTCCTTCTCTACAAATTGGCTTCCGAGAAAGGCGAGATTTCCAACTTTGTGAAGTATGGCCACTTGACCTCCTATATGCGACAGTTTGAACACTATCCCGAGTACTACATCTTCGGACAAGGCGTGGGGTCGTGGATCTACTCCATCGGTTTTAAGGAGTCGGTGACACAAACGGAATGGACTTACATAGAGCTACTGCGTACCTGCGGCTTGTATTCGTTGCTTACTTTCGCCCTCCTTTTTTATCCTATAAAGAAGATGAAGGACATACTACAAAAGAACGTGACGCTGGGTGTATTGCTAGCCTATGTCATGTTCATCCTTATTGCTGGAACAAACCCCTTGCTCATCTCGTCAACGGGTATGGTAGTGCTGCTGATGGTCTATTCCTATCTAGCCAAAACAGAGCGAGAGCAGATGGCCAGTCTAACATTGAGTAACCCTACACGCTGAAAGAATGAAACTGAAAAAACTGGTCGCTACGGACAACGCTCGAAGCACTAAGATAAAGAAGAACATCTTTGCCTCATTTGGTATAAAGTGTTGGACTATTCTCGTGCAGCTACTCATGGTGCCTCTCACGTTACACTGCCTCGGTGTCTACTCCAACGGCGTGTGGCTCACCATCAGTTCGGTGCTCTTATGGTTCGACAACCTCGATGTAGGGCTCGGCAATGGTCTGCGCAATCGCTTAGCCGAAAGCCTAGCTCTGAATGACACGAAGTCGGCTCGCACGGCCGTGTCGTCCACCTTCGCTATGCTGACCATTATCATCTTACCAACCTTGCTGCTATTGCTCCTTTACATTCACTTCACCAATGTGTATGAACTGTTTAATGCAGACTGCAATCAAGTGGAGAATCTGCCCTTGGTGCTTTCCGTGGCGGTAGTGTTTGTGTGCTCTACCTTCGTGTTTAAATGCATCGGCAATTTCTATATGGGTCTGCAGCTTCCTGCAGTAAATAATCTGCTGATTGCGATAGCGCAGACCTTGGCACTATTGGGCACGGCTATCATCTACTATCTAGGCATTCGGTCGTTGTTTTGGGTGGCTATGGTCAACACGGTTTCCCCCCTGCTCGTGTATCTGCTCTGTTTCCCCGTTACGTTTTGGAAGAGATATCCCGAGCTCTGCCCCTCCTGGCGATACGTCACTAAGCAGGGCATACGAAGTTTGTTTGGCTTGAGTGTGAACTTCTTCATCATTCAGGTATCGGGCATCGTGTTGTTCATGTCGTCGAACGTGTTTATCTCCCATTATTTCTCGCCCGAGTATGTCACTCCCTATCAGATTGCCTACCGTTATTTCATGGTGCTACAACTGTTGCTAACCATCGTGTGTGTGCCCTATTGGTCGGCCATCACCGATGCCTATAAGTTGAACGATTACCAATGGATTCGACGGGCAAACCACGTGCTTAATCGTATCACCCTAGGAATCGTGGCATTGGCCATTCTCATGGTGCTTGCCTCGAAATTCGTGTTCCGCTTATGGATTGGACAAGAGGTGGAGGTGCCATTTGACATGGTGCTTATCGTTGCGGCCTATGTGCTCATTATCACTGTGAGCATGCGCTTTGCTTATGTGCCTAACGGATTTGGCACGCTACGCCTGCAGCTCTACTACAACGTGGGAGCAGCCGTGTTCTATCTCGTCGCTGCAACGCTCGTGGCAAAGTACTTACATAATCTCAATCTATTGCTGTTGCTGATGTGCTTTACCCACCTGCCAGGCATGATACTTTACTACATCCAGTGCCGTAAACTAGTCAATAAAAAGGCCACTGGAATCTGGATGAAATAAATAGGAAAATGAAGGAAAACAACAATAATGCTCGACAGAGCAAAGACCTCTCCATTATCATTGTAGCCTACAATAGCAACGAGGAAATAGCCAACTGCTTTAGGAGCATCAATCAATTCAATCCCATCGGAAAACAACTAGAAGTAGTGGTGGTGGACAATAAGCCCAACACGGGGTTGAAGGAACTTTTGACAAAGCAAATTTGCAACTTCGAATGGCTTTACATCCCTAACGAGGCTAACACGGGATTTGGCGGAGGAAACAATATCGGAGCACGTGCTTGTCACGCTCCTTACGTGTTCTTCTTGAACCCCGATACCATCCTAATTGCTGATGTAATCACTCCTACAATTGAATGGCTTCGGGCCGATGAAAATCGCGTGGTGGGATATCGCTTGATCGATAAAGAGGGACGGCCTAACTATTCCTATTCCTACTTTCCTGAGTATGTTTACATCTTCTCTTTCCTCCACCTATTTGATCGTCTTTCGTTTAACTGGTTTGCTAATCATGTGAAGGTAATCAATCGTCTTGTGTGGCCTTGGGGAGCTGCCTTTGCACTGAGCAAGCAAGCCTTCGACCAAGCAGGAGAGTTTGATGAAAACATATTCCTTTGCAACGAAGAACCCGACTTGATGCGACGCATACCTAATAGACACGTGTTCATATCGTCGCTGCCCATCATTCACCTAGAGGGGCACGGACGCACGGTGCCCGTTTCACGCTATGCAGCCTATCTTCGATCTGCCAATTATTACTTAAAAAAACATCAGGTGCGATCCTTCCGATTGTTTTGGTGGTGGACGGAAGCAAAATTGCGATTTAAGAAAATGACCAACCTTCATAATGACCAAAACTTATGGACGGCTTTCCAACAATTCAAAGCTGAAAACCTTTAAACCCCTACCTATTATATATATATGAACCAACCCATCATTAGCATCGTTACTATTTGTTACAATAGTGCCAAAACCATTGAACGTACCATTAAGAGCGTGTTGGAACAAAACTACGAGCACCTTGACTACGTAATTATAGACGGGGGAAGTACGGACGGCACCATCGACATCGTTAATAAGTATAAGAATCGATTGGGCTATTTCATCTCCGAAAAAGATAAGGGCATCAGTGATGCCTTTAACAAAGGAATTGCAGCCTCAAAGGGGGACATCATAGCAATGATTAATAGTGACGACCGATTGATGCCTCATGCGTTGCAACACATGGCAGAAGTCTACGACGGAAAAACCGATGTGTATCGTGGCAACGTAATCATCGTCAACCCAGAAACAAAGTTTAGCGGACGCGAAACACCCTCGATGAAGTTTCCACTAGCTCCCTTAACCATCCGCTGTGCTCACCAGGGTACCTATATCTCAGCTAAGGCTTATCAACAATATGGTGGATACGATTTAGCATTTAAGTACATGATGGACTATGACTTACTAACCCGATTCTACCAAAAGGGAGCTAATTTTAAATACGTAGATGCCGATGTGGCCGAGTTTCAACTAGGAGGCGTGTCGAAAGCAGGTCCCATCACCAAACGTTACGATATTACGCATGTGGTGCTGAACAATGGCGGAAGTTGGCCACTAGCCATCTACTATTGGCTCTATATGTTCCTATTCAATCTAGCCAAGGGAACCATCATCAAATGCTTCGGATTAAACACTCTTAAAAGGCTACACTACAAACGAGTGTAAGACCAATAAAAAGGAGATAAAAAGCCCATAAAAGTTGTTCTATCCTTAAGAAAAGAATGAAAATTGCCTTTAGAAACAAAAAATGAGTAATAAACTTGCAGGTTAGAAAAGAAATACCTAACTTGCGCCAAGAAAAATGAAAAGATTGATGGCTCGTGGTGGAAATCTCTTCCTAAAAGCGTTATAATAATGTAGCATCACACGATGAACTACGTTAACCGTTAACTCTTAACATTGAAAGATAATGAAACTACAGAAAAATCTAGTTCCACTATTTGGATTGCTCCTAATGACTAGTTGCGTAAGCAAGAAAAAACTAGCAGAAGTGCAAATTTCCTACGACAACTTGAAAACAGAGCATGCTTCCTTGCAAAAGGACTATAACGAAGTACTAGTACGCATCGCAGAGTATACATCCGACTCGAAGAGTTTGGCCGCACGATTGAAGGAAGAGCAAGAACGCAATAAAGAGCTTCGCTCGGCTTATGCCACCCTTCAAAACAACTACCAAAGCAACGTGCAGCAAGGGAATGTAAACATCTCTAAACTGGTGGACGAAATCAATGCATCCAACAAGTTTATCAAACAACTAGTAGACGCAAAAAGCAAGAGCGACTCGCTTAACCAAACCTTGACGAATAAGCTTACTCGCTCACTCACACGCTCAGAAATGGACGATGTGGATGTGCAGGTACTGAAGGGAGTGGTCTACATCTCATTGGCTGACAATATGCTTTATAAGAGCGGTAGCTACGAGATTGGAGAAAGGGCTGGTGAGACTTTGTCGAAGATTGCAAAAATCATAACAGACTATAAGGACTATGATGTTCTTGTAGAGGGTAACACTGACAACGTTCCCATCTCTCAAAAGAACATTAGAAACAATTGGGATTTGTCTGCACTTAGAGCATCATCGGTCGTACAAGCCCTGCAAACGCAGTATGGAGTTGACCCGAAGCGTTTGTCTGCTGCAGGTCGTGGTGAATATAATCCTATCGCTACTAATACGACAGAGGCTGGTAAACAACGTAACCGACGCACACAAATCATCATTACTCCGAAGTTGGATCAGTTCATGGACCTCATTGATGAGGCACCAGAACAGTCAGTTAATAATTAATTTCATGTTCTAATAAGGTTAGTAAGAGCCAAATGCCGACGTGATGTCGCCAGATGGCTCATTTTTTATATCTATAATCATGTAATTGCTAACCGCCCATTTACCTCATGTTGCATTACTGAACAACGTAAAGCCTACGTAGGCAACTACTATCTCTCTATGCGTTAGCTTTTATCATGCATCTTGATGATTGGAGAAATCCAATATGCTCGTTGCGTATTTCAACACCATTGGGCGGTGCGTAATAAATATAAGTGTGCGGTGGGGGTTATGTTCTATGATACGCTTCAACACTTTTTCTTCTGTTTCAGAATCTAACGAGGAAGTAGCTTCATCAAAAATAAAAACGCTGCCATCGGAGAGCAATGCACGAGCAATGGCAATACGCTGGGCTTGTCCCTCCGACAATCCATCGCCCACCTCTCCGCAAAGCGTATATAGCCCATTGGCCTTCTTAAAAACGAAATCGGCTGCGGCAAGATAAAGTACTTCTTTGAGCTCTTCGTCGGTGGCATTGGGTTTGCCTTGGAGAAGATTACTACGTATTGTTCCAGAGAACAAAGTGTTCCCTTGAGGTACATAGGCAAAATTAGCACGCAGTTGGGGAGACATTTTGTGATTGTCCCCTTTGGCATCCGTAAGAACGATTTCCCCTTCCTTGGGAGACATCAGTGATAGAAGCAGACGAATGAGTGTGGTCTTTCCAGTTCCCGTTTCGCCGACAATAGCAGTTACACTGCCTGGAGAAAATGTGTGGTTGAATTTCTTAAATATTTGTCGTGACTTGGGGGTGTACTGAAACGATACGTTAGATAATCTGATGCCAAGGGGGGCTTGTAATTTGATAGGAAGGTCGCTCTCCTCTTGTGGAACGCCTTCTATTTCCATTAATCGCTCAGCCGCTGTGAATGAGGTGATGAAGATGGGGACAAACTTAGATAGGGTGCGTATAGGACCTTGAATCTGCCCAACTAACTGTATGAACGCAAGCATGGCTCCATAGCTAATTAGGCCATTCGATAAGCTAGTGGTTCCCCACACGAAAGTGACAAAATAACCAGTGGCAAACCCAAGGCTCAACAAGCTTGAAGATACAGTTGAGTATTTAGTGCGCCTCAGAATGACTTGATGAAGTTCCTTTTGCTGGTCACCAAGGTTTTGTATAAAATAGCTTACACGTTGTAGCGTCTTCACCACCATGACGTGTTGTAACGTTTCCTGTATAAGTGATTGTATGCTACTATCCTTATCGCGTGCTTCATGCGTGAGATGACGCATCTTTTTGACATATATCTTACTACTAAGAATGAAGAATGGAATGATGCAGACGATGATAAGTGCTAACGTACTATCCATAAAGAAAAGGAAGAAGAAAGCACCTATAAACTGAGTAAGAGTGGTGATGAAAGAGGGTATAGTTTCTGTTATAAAGTTAACCACATCGTTCACATCGTGTTCTATGCGATTTGTTAGATTACCCGTGTGATACTTCTTTAAAGCCATCCAATCGCTTTGAAGAAGTAAGGAAAAGATACAACGTCGCATAGAGTTCTGAGCCTTCACTCCTAGTATTGCGCGTATCCATCGGGATACCAAAGATAAGATGATACGGGTGAACATAATAAGGCCAATCAGGAGGAATGAATGAGGGAGTGAAATGCTCGTATTATGGCCAGTGGCAACGTCGATAGCTAGCTTTGTTGCCCACACAAATCCAAGATCCATTACAACTAGTACAACGCCAATCAATGTGTTAAGCGAAATCTGAAGTAAATGGTCTTGAAGTTTCAAGTAGAGGTATTTTATAATTTGAGGGATAGGGCGAGTCATAAGCCGTTCTTTTTAAAGAAGAATTTCTAATGAAAATTGAATGATAGAGTTCTATGATTTACTTAGTATCGTTGGTCTGCTCCCCACATGAGCTTGTCTCGAAGCGTACCAAAATAATCTCGATGAGCAATTTTGATGACCTTTATAGTATGAGGAGCACTTCGTACGGTAATAACAGTGGAGTGGGGGAGACTTTCGCTTTGACCATCGCAAGCAAGTAGAAAGTTCTTCGTTCTACTACAAACTTCCAACCTCACCTCAACATCATCTCGTATTACAACTGGTCTTACAGCCAAACTATGTGGAGCAATGGGAGAAATGCAGATAGTGCCCGACTGAGGAACTAGAATGGGACCACCAACACTAAGTGAATATCCTGTAGATCCAGTGGGCGTTGAAACAATCAATCCATCGGCCAGATAATTGGTTAATAATCGCCCATTAATAAATGTCTTGATTTCAATTAGTGATGAGTTATCATGCTTAAGTACGGCCACTTCATTTAAAGCATAGGGATAAAAAGAAGATAGTTCATCGTCTTTCATAACGGCGAGTGCTTTACGTTTTTCAACTACATAATCGCCCTTGCAAAGAGCCTCTAATGAACTGTCGATCTCTTCGGGAGATACATCAGCCAAAAAACCGAGTCTACCTGTGTTTATGCCTAAGATAGGAATGTTGCAAGTGCCAACG
>CAVFOF010000035.1:2217-3515 GCA_963623895.1 bacterium | reverse complement strand
CTGCTGTTCCTAGGAACGTACCATCACCGCCAATGGAGATTGCCAAGTCTGCAGTACATTGCTCTTTTCGATTAAAAACGACCATGTTCTCTATTGAAACTCCCAATTCATGATGAATAAAATGGGCAAACTGCCGCTCTATGCATATGCTGACATGCAAGCTACACAACTTGTTGATAATAGCGCACACATACTGGTTCTTTTTACTTTGGTATATGTTTCCAAACAATGCAATATTCAGGTGGGGATACTTCATGAATCGTGATAAAATAGCTTAATTGTGGCCGTTGTTTCTTAATTTTAGTGTCGAAGCAAGCAGCAAAACAATAAAAAATAGTACTTTTGTGCTACGAATTTCAAAACTAACTAGCGCAAAAATACAATTTTTGTTTGAAACCACTACTAAACACGATGACAAAGTTAAGTGTAAACATAAACAAAGTAGCCACCTTGCGTAATGCGAGAGGGGGAAACAACCCCGATGTGGTTCGTGTGGCACTTGATTGCGAAATGTTTGGAGCTCAGGGGATAACCGTGCACCCTCGCCCTGATGAACGACATATTAAACATCAAGACGTTTACGATTTAAGGCCTGTGCTAACCACGGAATTTAACATTGAAGGATATCCGTCGAATGATTTTTGTAAATTGGTAAATGAAGTATGCCCAGCGCAAGTCACTTTAGTGCCTGATGCCCCATACCAATTGACCTCTAACCACGGATGGGACACTCAAAAAAATGCCAATTTTCTACAGCCTATAGTGGAACAGTTTAAGGCAAATAATATAAGGGTAAGTATCTTTATAGACCCCAATCCTTTAATGGCTAGATGTGCTAAAACCATAGGAGCCGATCGAGTAGAACTCTACACAGAGCCTTATGCTTCAGCCTATACAGTTTGTAAGGAAAAGGCTATTGAACCCTTTATTCGCACGGCTGAATATAGCAGAGAAATAGGCCTCGGCATTAACGCAGGACACGATTTAAGCCTAGCCAATCTTGCCTATTTTCATCAGTGCATCCCTTGGGTTGATGAAGTAAGCATTGGACATGCGTTAATTTCCGATGCGCTCTACCTTGGCCTTAAGGAAACAATTTCACAATATCTAGAATGTCTTCGATAAGAAATACTGAAGATTAACCAATAAAGAAGGTGATGGTGAAATATTATAAGCCATTACTTAAGAGAAACTTGTAAAGACATACAAAAGAATGATTTATCTTTTTCTAGCTGATGGATTTGAGGAGATTGAAGCCTTCGGAACCATAGACATCTTGCGCCGTTGCGGTCTAGAAG
>CAVFOF010000035.1:0-2176 GCA_963623895.1 bacterium | reverse complement strand
GTCTAGAAGTAGAAATACTGAGCGTTACAGGTAAGCGCATTGTAACTAGTGCTCGTGGCATAATAGTTAAGGCGGACAACCTTTTTAGAAAGAACCATATTAAACATTGTGACGCAATGGTCTTTCCTGGTGGATTGAAGGGGGCAGAAACAATGGAAAAAGACTCAGTATTACGCCTTGCAATCAACCAACAATGTCATGAGGGAACGCTCATCGCGGCTATTTGTGCCGCTCCTATGGTATTGGGAAGCGCAGGGATTTTAAAAGGAAAACATGCAACCATCTATCCAGATATGGAAGAATATATTGAAGGCTCTATCTACCATCAAGAAGCCTATGTAGTTGAGCATGATAATATTATTACGGCCTCAGGTCCTGCCGCAACTACCTACTTTGCCTTTGCCATTGCTGAACGCCTTGTAGCTGATGCTGAGATGGTGAAGCAAGTAAAGCAAAACATGCTGTATGAAGGCTTGGTAAGAAACCCAGAGCCAGTATTGAAGTTTGGTCGTTTAGGTTAAGCAATAATATACGTTCCTTCCTCTACAACAATCCAATTATTCACTTCAACAATCCAATTATAAGTACTCTAATAAGGCATTTCTGCACTAAAGCTCAATGGGCTTTGGCGTAGGAGTGCTTTTTCTACAGAAGAGCGTGGACAAACTATTGACAGACATAAAATACTTGAAGGGTGTAGGACCAGTTCGTGCCCACGCTTTGAGTGAAGATTTGGGTATACACACACTGCGTGATTTGCTATACACATTTCCTTATAAATATATTGATAGGAGTGTGATACACAAGGTTGCAAATCTGAAAGATGGTATGCCCTATGTATTGTTGAAAGGGCAAATAGTGTCGAAGAACATTGAGGGAAACGACAGGCGTAAGCGATTAGTGGCATTGTTTGGCGATGGCACGGGGTATGTAGAGCTTGTTTGGTTTAATAGTATCAAGGCCTTGGATGTGAAACTAGCTTATCATCACACTTATTTGTTGCTAGGAAGACCCAATAGTTTTAATGGTCGCATTAGTATCTCTCATCCTGAGTTTGAGGATGCATCGGAGGCCTCATCGGAGCCGCTTACGATGCAGCCACACTATCATACCTCGGAACGCATGAAGCGGCAATTCTTATCATCACGTTGGTTGGGAGAGATTATTGATCGTGCTTTCGAACTGCTTGGTTCTCAACTTATAAAGGAAACGCTTCCCCAATATATTATCGTCAAATTGAATTTGTTAGGTTTAAATGATGCGCTACACATAGTGCATCACCCTCAGAATGCCTATCAACTACCTTCGGCGCAGCGTCGGTTGAAGTTTGAGGAACTATTTTATCTTCAGTTGGCCATCCTACGCTATTCTCAGAGTCGGAAGCAAGCTTACTTAGGCTTCGTTTTTCCTACGGTTGGAGAGTTTTTTATGCGTTTCTACAATGACCATCTACCCTTTCAGTTAACCAATGCTCAGAAACGTGTTATTCGAGAAATTAGGAACGACATGCGTAGCGGTAGTCAGATGAATCGTCTGCTACAGGGAGATGTTGGGAGTGGCAAAACAATGGTTGCTTTGTTGTGCAGTTTGCTGGCCATCGACAACCATTTTCAAGCCTGCATTATGGCTCCTACAGAGATACTTGCTGAGCAACATTACGATTCAATCACCCAATATCTTGCAGACATGCCTATAAGTGTAGACCTACTTACAGGCAACGTCAAGGGAAAGAGACGGAAGCAGGTATTACAGGGCATACAAGATGGCAGTGTGCATATTCTAGTCGGGACGCATGCACTTATTGAACCCTCTGTTCGCTTTTTAAACTTGGGGCTTGTGGTGATTGATGAGCAGCACAGGTTTGGGGTGAAGCAACGAGCTCAGTTGTGGGAAAAGAATAGTCGTCCACCCCATATTCTAGTAATGACTGCCACCCCGATACCCCGAACGTTGGCAATGACCATCTATGGCGATTTAGATGTAAGCATTATCGACGAGCTGCCGCCTGGTAGAAAGCCCATCCAAACGATTGCTTATCGGCAATTTGATCGTGCCAAGTTGCTGTCTGGCATACGTTATCAATTAGAGTTGGGAAGGCAAATCTATGTCGTTTATCCCTTGATAAAAGAGAATGAGAAGCTAGATTTGCACGATGCTCAAACAGGCTATAATAGAC
>CAVFOF010000034.1:0-15509 GCA_963623895.1 bacterium | reverse complement strand
GTTATATTCAGTAGAAGTGTATAATTATTTTGCTAAAAACCAATTATAAAAGAGTTTTTATTAAAGTAAGGACTTAATAGGAGAATTGACGATTTACTTTCCTGAAATTCAAAAATGTAAAAATAGCCCAGTTGCTACTAGATAATGTATTTTAATTTGTAAATACGAAAATGTAAAATGTAAATTACGATATAATTTGCAAATGTGTTGGCTATATGCTGACTTCTATTTACCTTTGTATACCCAAAATTAGGGAGCAGGATGCTGCTGTAGGTAACTCGGTGAGAGTTGAGGCACTTGCTTGTCGAAGCTTCGGGCTCTTAGGTTGGAGTGTAGACCTTATGTGGATTGTGGCATTGCTGCTTCCTCGATGGGGTGACTCCTTTCGTATGCTAGCTTTGGTTACTAGCTTAAAAACGACTAGCTCAGAGTTGGACGAAATTGTTCAATTTTTCCGATGAGCTCATCCTCTTCATGTTTTGCATCGCAACAAAAAACGCAGATAATAACGCCTCGTTATGAGAAAGCGAGGCACAAATTACTAAATAGAATTATGGTAGATAGAATTCGTCTTATAATGGAATACGCTAAACTCTCGCAGCAGGATTTTGCGGCCCGTATTGAAATTTCAGCTGCTTCGTTGTCGGGTATTTTAACTGGTCGATCGCAGCCAACCAATAAACACGTGATGGGAATACACCGAGCATTTCCCGAAATTAATGTTAATTGGCTAATGTTTGGTGAGGGCAATATGCTTGCGAGTAAAGAGGCTTCTGAGTCTTCTGACGGTGAGAATGCGAACGGTAATTTATCACTTGATTTTAGTGATATGGGAGCGGTTTCAGAGGCTACTGTTCGAGACAATGCCTCACTTCCGTTGGGCACAAACCAAGCTGTAGGCGAGAGCGTGAATGGAGCAGGTTTTGCCAATAATGGGATGGCTGGTGCAGCTTATGGTAAGGGGCGTGATGTGCGTGGCAGCGGTCGCATTGGAGGTAATCCTTCCGTGGGAGGAATGCTCGTGGAAAACGATGGAAGGAAGATAAAAGAGATACGTGTGTTTTTCAGTAATGGCACCTATGAGTCGTTTGTTCCTTCAAACAAGTAGGGTGCAATGGATGATTGAGAGAAGGAAAAATAGAACACTTTTTTACGGATGTATTTGCTTATGAAGGTATTATTATTGGTGGTTGGTAAGACCATAGACAAGCGCATAACGGCATTAATTGATGAATATGTGGAGCGTGCCACGCACTATATGCCCTTCGGCATGGAGGTTATTCCCGAGTTGAAAAATACAAAGGCTTTGACTGCCGAACAGCAGAAAGAAAAGGAGGGAGAGTTGATAAAAAAGCAGTTACGAGAGGGCGATTATGTGGTGCTTCTCGACGAGGGAGGCCGTGAGTTTCGCTCTGTGGAGTTTGCCTCTTATCTTGAAAAAAAGCAGAGTCAGGTGGCTCGTCGCTTGGTGTTCATCGTAGGCGGTCCTTATGGCTTTTCGCCTGATGTGTATCAGTTGGCTCGTGAGAAGGTGTCGCTATCGAAGATGACTTTCTCTCATCAGATGGTTCGACTGTTCTTTGTGGAACAGTTTTATCGGGCTATGACCATACTGCGTGGAGAGCCTTATCATCATGAATAAGCGGCCAAGAGGTTATGAAGGATTGGTATGACACTCTATATATAAGGTGGCTCGTTGGATATATAAGGTGTGTAATTGGACGCTTGGTTTGTCTTTTATCGTTTCGCTTCGTACTTGCCGTGTCCTTCTTTTTAGGAGTAGGAAGTCGGCTACATGCGCAGCAGCGAAGGTTGAGCATTATGGAGTATAATGTGGAGAACCTTTTCGACACGTTGCACGCTGAGAATTTGTCTGATGAAGAGTTTACTCCACGGGGGAGCTATCAATGGACGAGTCGTCGTTATTGGTCGAAACTTTCTCGGCTGAGCAGGGTAATAGCTGGTGCTGGCGGCTTACAGCCCGTAGATTTAGTGGCTTTGGTTGAGGTGGAGAACGATAGCGTAATGAGCCATCTAACGCAACGCACAAAGTTGTGGCGCATGGGTTATGAATACCTCATAACTCATTCTCCCGACCGTCGTGGAGTGAATGTTGCTCTGCTCTATCAGCCTCACCGCTTCCGTCCTTTTGCGAAGGATTCGCTGCGAGTGCTTCCTATTTATCTAAGCCAACGTCCTACTCGCGATGTACTCCATGTAGCGGGTGAATTGTTTACGGGCGATACGCTTGACGTGTTTGTTTGTCACCTACCGAGTCGTCGAGGTGGGAAGCAGGCTCAAGTTTATCGCGAGTTGTGGGGAGACCGCTTGCGTGGCTATGTAGACAGTGTGATGAGGCTTCGTCGGTGTCCCAAGGTGATTGTTACGGGCGATTTCAATGCTTTCTATCCAGAGAGCATATTTACGAACAATCTCTCGGTGCGTTTGCCTGCTGAACGGGGGGGAGAAGTTGAAGAGATGGAAGAAGCTAAAGAGGCGAAAGAAGCGGAAGAGGTGGGAGAGGTGAAGGAAGCGGAAAAAGCGGAAAAAGCGAAAAGGGACGCAACGCCTATCTCTCAACAGATGGATGGAGTCGCTATGAGTCATACTCCACGATTTTCGGAGCGGTGTTATTCCTCCACGTCTCTTTATTTGTTGTCCTATCGTCTTCACGCTCGTAATGGCATTGCGGGTACTTACAAGTTTCAGGGTGAGTGGAATCAGCTCGACCATTTCATCGTGAATGGTGGCTTGCTTCAATCTGACGGAGATAGCCGTTTGCACACGTCTTCTTCCGATTGTCGCATTGTTGATTTTCCCTTCCTATTGGAAACTGAGCGTTCGGGCGAGGGGGTACGTCCTAAACGCACCTATCTGGGCACTTACTATCACGGAGGCTATAGCGACCATTTGCCTCTGCTTCTTTATTTGAATTATTAAAGGGTGGTTCTATGGACTAGCTTCGTATCAGTTGCAGAACTTGATACGGCTAATTGATAGAACCACCCTTTCGTTTTTGATGCCTTCTCACATAAAAAGCGAGACGAAGCGTTTAATCCATGACTTATCAGGGGCAGAGGCTGGGGGGAATGATTCGTTTCTTTCCTGTTCAGCATCTTCTTCCACTTGTGTCACTTCTATTAGAAAGGCTGTGCTATTGTCGTTACTTTGTTGACATAGTTCAACTAGTTGTTGCCGTTTCTCGATGAGTGAGGTGTGGGGGGAGGCAAGCAGTTCTGTGAGTTGTTTGTTGCCTAGATGATTATATACCCCATCAGTGCAAATAAGAAAGATGTCAGAGGGGCGGATGTTGCTAATGAGCGTAATGGTGGGATGATTGCGTTCGCTAGGCTTATTTGTAACGTGCAGACACTTAGTGATGACGTTTTTCTTGGGGTGGCTTTCGGCCTCATTGGCCGTGATGAGGTCTTTGTTGAGCAGTTCTTGCACAAGTGAATGGTCACTTGTTTGAAAGATGATGCCCTCTCTTGAGCGGAATTGATAGATGCGGCTATCGCCAAGGTGGGCTACGAGCATGCCCTCGTCTGTTTTCGCTAGAAAGGCTAGGGTAGTGGCCATTTCTGAACTGATAGCTCGGCTATCGTAGAGCATGTCGTAGGCTTGCTCGGTGAGAGCTTCTATGTCGTCAGCTTTCAGTTGGGCACATTGCTCATTGCTTAGGTTTAACTCAATGGTGTCGCATACCAATTGGCTTGCGACATCTCCGCAATCTCGTCCGCCCACTCCATCGCACACAACGAAATAGGCCGATTGTTGGTCGGCTTGTTGGGGGAAGAGACAGTCCTCTTGATGTTGTCGTTTTCCTAGCAGCGAAAAGCTTTGAGGCATTCCAAGTTCAATCTTCATTGTTTGAAAGGCTGTGGGTGAATTAAGTTCTGTTCTTATATGCTAAGAGAGGAGGTGTTTCCGCTCAAAGCTTGTTTCCATCTATTATGCTTTCTGGTTGTTTCGGAGGCTAAGTTACGATATTTCTATGAGATTAGCAAGTTTGTCCTTTCTTCGGTTTCTTTGCTCCTTTTATTGGGCAATATTGGATAGGCTATGGCATTAGGTTGAGGTATGAAACAACCACGAGTAGCTAGCTTTGAAGGTGAAAGCGTTTCGTTTGCCTTTTTGTCTTTGTATCAGAGTGAGGCAGAGAAAGAGGCTTTCATCAAGTCCGAGTTACTCGTGGTTGAATCAAGAAGGAATAATGGAACGGAGGTTCCTGTTTTAGTGCAAGAAGCATCTATCGTGGGGAAGAGGCTAGGGCTTTGCTTATGCAGAGCTTGTTTACTGCATGCTACCGCCAGCAATGTCGAGCAATTCGTTGGTGATAGCTTGTTGACGCGTTTTGTTGTAGGTCAACGTTAGTTCACGCAACAGTTCGTCGGCATTGTCGGTGGCCACTTGCATGGCCATCACTCGGGCTGCGTGCTCGCTTGCTAGACTATCGAGCAAGGCTGTGAAGAGCTTAAGGTGAAGCGATTTGGGCACTAGTTCGCTCACGATAGCCTCGATGCTTGGCTCCACGATTAAGTCGAGTTGTTCGCCAGAGGCTGTGCCTTTGTTGGCTGATGCCGAGGTAGGATCGTTTGCTTGTAGTTTGATGGGCAAGAACTCCTCCTCGGTCAGAATTTGCGTTCCTGCGCTCTTAAAGTGGTGATAGATGAGGTCGGCTTTGTCGATTTTGCCCGTGGCATAGAGTTCCATGATTTCGCTGGCCACTTGAGCAGCCTTTTCGTAGGAGGGGTGGTCGAGCAAGGCACTGTAGTCGTTGGGTTGAGCGAAGCCAACCTTTGTAACGGCATCGGCCGCCTTTTTGCCCATAGCGTACACTTTCACCACCTCGATGCCTGCCTGCTGATAGGCTTGCACTTTGTGGTTGAAGGCTTTGACCACATTGGCGTTGAATCCGCCACAGAGCGAAGAGTTTGAGGTATAAAGAACAATGGCCACACGCTTCACTTCACGCTCGCTGGCATAAGGGGTGTCGATGTCGCCCTCCATACTGCCTACAAAGGTAGACATGATGTGGCTGAGCTGCCGCTCGTAGGGGCGCATGCTTTCGATTGCCTGCTGTGCATGGTGAAGTTTTGAAGATGCCACCATCTTCATGGCACTCGTGATTTTACGGGTGCTGTTCACCGACGCAATTCGCGTTTTTACTTCTTTCAGTGAGGCCATAAGTGTTATGCTTTATATTGTGCGGCCACGTCGGTAGCCACTTTCTCAATGTTCTTGCACACCTCGTCGGTGAGGTGGCCTGCTGCCAATTCGCCAAGTATGGTGTCGGCATATTGTGACCGTACTACTTGCAGGAAGGTGTCTTGGAAATTGCGCACCTTTTCAATGGCTACGTCCTTGAGCAAGCCGTGTGTGCCGCAGTAGAGGATGGCCACTTGTTCGGCCACGGGCATGGGGCTATATTGAGCTTGAATGAGCAGTTGGTTGTTCTTACGTCCGCGGTCGATGGTCATGGCTGTTACGGGGTCCATGTCGGATGAGAACTTGGCAAACGACTCTAGTTCGCGATACTGCGCTTGGTCGATTTTCAGTGTACCAGCTACCTTCTTCATACTCTTGATTTGGGCTGCACCACCCACACGGCTCACCGAGATACCCACGTCGATTGCGGGGCGGAAGCCTTGGTTGAAGAGGTCGGTGTCCAAGTAAATCTGGCCATCGGTGATGGAGATTACGTTGGTGGGGATGTAGGCCGAAACGTCGCCGGCTTGTGTTTCGATGATGGGCAATGCGGTGAGCGAACCTCCACCCTTAACTTCGCTTTTTAGGCTTTCGGGCAGGTCGTTCATGTTTTGAGCCACCTCTTGCTGATTGTTAATCTTAGCTGCGCGTTCAAGCAAGCGTGAGTGTAGGTAGAACACGTCTCCTGGGTAGGCTTCACGGCCTGAGGGACGGCGCAAGATTAGGGAGATTTCGCGGTAGGCCACGGCTTGCTTTGAGAGGTCGTCGTAGACTACGAGGGCATGCAAGCCTCGGTCGCGAAAGTATTCGCCAATGGCTGCGCCAGCAAAGGGAGCGTAGTATTGCATGGCGGCTGGGTCGCCAGCCGTTGCGCTAACGATGATGGTGTAGTCCATGGCTCCGGCTTGCTTGAGCGTGTTCACGATGTTGGCCACAGTGGACGCTTTTTGGCCGATAGCCACGTAGATGCAGTAGACGGGGTCGCCGCTGGCAAAGTTTTGCTTTTGATTGATGATGGTGTCGATGGCAATGGCCGTTTTACCCGTTTGGCGGTCGCCAATGATGAGCTCACGCTGTCCGCGACCAATAGGAATCATGGAGTCGACGCTCTTGAGGCCAGTTTGTAGGGCTTGCGTCACGGGTTGACGATAGATAACGCCTGGTGCTTTGCGGTCGAGGGGCATCAGGTATTTTTTGCCTTCAATGGCTTTTCCTCCATCAATGGGGGTGCCCAGAGGGTTGATTACGCGGCCAAGCATGTTGTCGTTCACCTCGATGGAGGCTACTTTTCCTGTGCGCTTTACGCTTTGTCCTTCTTTGATGCCTTCAGAAGAACCAAGCAACACGGCACCCACGTTGTCCTCTTCAAGGTTCATTGCCACACCCATCACACCGTTTTCAAACTCAATGAGCTCGTTCTCGGTAACGTTGGTTAGGCCGTAGATATGAGCCACGCCATCGCCAATGGAGAGCACCACGCCTACTTCTTCGAACTTCACATCCGTGTTGATGTCGTTCAGCTCGCGCAAGAGCACTTCGCTAACTTCGCTGGGTTTTATGTTGTTGGACATTTAATTAGTTTTAGTTTTGGGGTTAAGACCACGTCGCCTTCCTTCTTTGGTATGGTTACACTCCTCGCCGCTGATGCGTGTTGTTATATAGGTGTGTATATATAGGAGTGTGTGTGGTGGCGTAAAGTCCTAAATTAGTTCACGTTTAAGTTTCGCAAGCTGTGTGCGCACGCTTGCGTCAAGGCGGTAAGTGTCGTATTCAAGGATAAAGCCGCCGCCAATGGTGGCATCTTCTTGCACCTCGAAGTCGACTTTGCATTTCGATTTGGCTTCGACCATTTGCTGCATCTTCTCGATGAGTGTAGCAGGCAAGGTCGCAGGCACCACGAGTTTTCCCCTAATAATGTTGTTCTTCTTGCGATAGAGCGTGCCGTAGGCATGGGCCACGAGAGGCATGATGTTGGTGCGCATTTTCTTCGTGATGAGTTGCACGAAGCGTTGCAAGGAGGTTGAGGGGGCATTATTACCGCAGGCTGCGGTGAGCAAGAGTTGTTCCTTTTGGCTGTTGCTCAGCACGGGGTTGAGTAGGGCTTGCTCGAGCTTAGGCACGTTGAGAAACGATTGGGCTAGGGCCGCTGTTTCGTCATAGACTTGTTTCTCCTCGTGTTGTTGTTCGGCAAATAGGAGCAGAGCTTTTGCGTAGCGCATGGATATGATGCCTAAATCCATATTCGTTGTTTATGAGAGATCTCGTTGTGTTGACTTTTATCAGGCTTTGCAGACCTCGTCGAGCATGTTTTCGATGAGTTTCTGCTGTTCGGCATTGTTGGCGAGCTTTTGGCGTACCACTTTTTCGGCGATACTGATGGAGAGGTCGGCTACGGTTTGACGGATGTCGCGCAGTGCGTTTTCCTTTTCCACTGCGATTTGGGCTTTAGCCTCTTGCAGCAGTTTGGCTCCTTCGTTTTGTGCCTTTTCTCGTGCTTCGCTTACAATGCTGTCACCTGTGGCTTTGGCTTGGCTCAGTATTTCTGCTTGGCGCATGCGAGCCTCGTTGAGCAAGCGTTCGCTTTCTTGCTCGATGCTTGCTAGGCGTTCGTTGGCCTCGTGTGCCTTTTGCAGCGACTGGTCAATGTAGTTCTTGCGGTCTTCCACCATTTTCGTTATGACGGGAAATCCGAATTTCGCCATCAGAAAGAACACGATGAGGAAGGCTAAGAGCATCCAAAACAACAATCCAAAGTCTGGGGTTAATATGGATGGCAGATTGATTGACTGCATATATATATTGTTAGGGTTGTACGTTAATGGTTAGCGCACTTTTGTTGGGATGGACTTATTTTAGGGTTCGCTCATCGAATGCTAAGAGCTCACAACCATTAATCTGTTTTTGGGGTGTTTCCGTTTTCTTGAGGCATTGGGGGATACTTCCCCGAATGCTTCAAGAAAGTAGCGGATGTTAGAGGAAGAGGCAGAGCAGGCAGACGATGACGGCGAAGAGAGCCACACCTTCTACGAGGGCTGCGATGATGATCATGTTGGTACGGATGTCGCTTGTAGCCTCGGGCTGACGAGCGATGGCTTCCATGGCGGCGCTACCGATACGTCCAATGCCGACACCAGCACCAATTGCGGCGATACTTGCGCCGATACCAGCGCCTAACTTTGCAAGACCTGCAGCTTCTAACAATACTAATAAAAGAGACATAATGTTTTAAATTTATAGGTTATTATTTTTGTTAACGTTGTGTTGCGGTGGGGGGAGCGGTTGCTCGCTCATCGCTGGGATTTTTGCTTTTTCCTTGTTTCTTGGTTACCTACCTTTAGTCTATTGCCTTAGGATAGCTGTCCGTTGGGTTTTACCTAACCGCTATTGAGCGCGTTGTTGGGTGGTTTGCCCGTTAGCTACGAGTGGGCTAGGTGGCTTGTTAATGTGCTTCGGGTTCGGGGTGTGCTAAGCCGATAAACACGGCACTTAACATGGTGAACACGTAGGCTTGGATGAAGGCTACCAACAATTCTAGGCAGTTCATGAATACCATCATGACAAAGCTGACAATGGTGAGCGGTGTGCCTATAACTGCGCCAAGCTGACAAGTGATGAAGATGACGCAAGTGAGTGAGAGAATTATTGCGTGTCCGCCCATCATGTTGGCAAACAAACGTACCATCAAGGCGAAGGGCTTGGTGAAGATGCCAAATAGCTCGATAACGGGCATCATCGGGATGGGGCACTTAAGCCAAGTGGGCACGGGAGGCCAAAGCGTTTCCTTCCAATACTCTTTATTGCCAAACAAGTTGACCAACAACAAGGTGAACAGTGCTAAGACGAACGTGATGTTGATGTTGCCAGTGATGTTGGCTCCACCCGGGAAGATGGGGAGCAAGCCTAGCAGGTTGTTGATAAAGATGAAGAAGAAGGCGGTAAGCAAGAATGGGGCGTAGTGCTTGTAGTGCTTTTCGCCTACGGAGGGACGGATGAGGTCGTCGTTGATGGACATGACGAACATTTCCACTAGCCCAACGAAGCCTCCAGGGGCTTTGTCGCCAGGTTGTCGGCCTTTGTACCAGCGAGCCGACCCTATGAAGATGATGGCCATGATGGCCACTACTATCCATATCTGCACCACGTTTTTGGTGATGCTTAGGTCGAGTGGCTGCACGTTCTCACCATTGGATTGGTGCTCGTACACCTTGCCGTTTTTCTCCTCGTTGAGGTAGAAGCCTTGGTAGGTGCCGTCGGAGCTATGATGAAATTGGGCGGAACTGAACACGTGCCATCCCGTGGTTTCGCTTTTTACGATAACGGGCAGTGGAATGGAGATGTGATGGCCGTTCCATGTGGTGATGTGCCATTCGTAGGAATCGCTCATGTGGCCCAACACGATTTCTTTAACGTCCACTTCGGCTTTGCCCTCGTCTTGCGCTGCCGAGGCATTGTTTGGCGTGAGGCAGAAGGTGGCAATGAGTAGTAGCGTTAAAGCCCATAAGTGTTTCATATTGAAGTGTTTCATTGCTTCTTTCTAATGTTTTGCTCCACTTTCACGTAGAAGGTGATGGAGGCGATGGTGCATGCCAAGTGAAGCGCGATGAGGTTCATGGCGAAAGCCAAGAGGTTGCGGTGGTCGTGGAGCGCGTAAACTAACAGTAGAATTGCCGTAAAGAGCATTCTGACCAACTTTTCGGCTAGGTAGAAGCCGATGGCTCGTTTGCCGTCTTGCCTCATTACCCAGATAAACACGGCATGGCAGCCGTAGCTGAGTGCGAGGTAGAGTAGGGCGATGAGGGCTAGGTGGGGGGCTTGTTGTAAGGCCACTTCCGTTCCCATCAAGGTAAGTTCGATGAGTAACATGGTTAGACCCACAAAGCCTAGAGTGATGCCTTGGGTTAGGATGGACTGCGTTTGTCGCTTCTGTAAGGAATCCATGATAAAGAGAAAGGTTCGTGTGTAGTAAAGGAGGTGAGTTGTGTGTATGTAAAAGGTAAAGGTGCAGAGTGGGTTCAAAGAGATGGTGACTGGAGTGATGCTGCGAGCATTTACTACTGCGCTGATTGCTAACAATTTATGATATGTTTAGGCGTTGCTCCTCCCCTATTTTCCTCGGCCTTGTTGCGGGTGGGCAATGGTGGGGTGGGGTACGCAGTAGTTAGGGTGCTCTTCGTTACATAGTCCTCAATATCTTTGTGTGTTGAACTCTGCTATTTTACAATTTTACAACTTCACTCACGCTCAGCGACTTTCTCTCTGGGCCGTGGTTACATTTCCACGCAGACGGAGATGGCGTTGTGTGCCACTTCTACGAATCCGCTGCTCACGTTTACCTCGAAGGGTTCGTTTCCCAAGCATTCCACTTTTCCTTGGGTGAGGGTAGAGATGAGTGGGGCATGTCCGTTGAGCACTTCGAATTGTCCTTGTGCTCCGGGCAGTTTCACTGCGTTGGCCTCGCCTTCGTAGAGGGTCTTTTCGGGAGATACTATGGTTACTTTCATTCTGTAGAAATCAAATAGAATCAGTGGGGTGAGGTGAGAGGGCTTAGGCTTGTGCCATAAGCTTCTTACCCTTCTCGATGGCTTCGTCAATAGTTCCCACGTTCAAGAAGGCTTGTTCAGGTAGATTGTCTACCTCGCCATCGAGAATCATGTTGAAGCCACGGATAACCTCGTCAATGGGTACCATTACGCCTGGAACACCTGTGAATTTCTCAGCCACGGTGAAAGGTTGGCTAAGGAAGCGTTGCACGCGGCGTGCGCGATTCACGATGAGGCGGTCTTCATCTGAAAGTTCGTCCATACCAAGGATGGCAATGATGTCTTGCAGTTCCTTGTATTTTTGAAGGATTTGCTTCACTCGTTGTGCGCAGTTGTAGTGGGATTCTCCAATCACTTGGGGGTCGAGGATACGTGAGGTGGAATCCAATGGATCGACTGCGGGATAGATGCCTAGCTCGGTGATTTTACGGCTCAACACGGTGGTTGCATCCAAGTGGGTAAAGGTGGTGGCGGGTGCGGGGTCTGTCAAGTCGTCGGCTGGCACATACACGGCTTGGATAGATGTGATAGAACCATTCTTTGTAGAGGTGATGCGCTCTTGCATGGCACCCATTTCGCTTGCCAAAGTGGGTTGATAACCTACGGCCGAAGGCATACGTCCTAATAGGGCGGAAACCTCGGAGCCTGCTTGGGTAAAGCGGAAGATGTTGTCGATGAAGAAGAGGATGTCGCTCGTCTTGCCATCCTTTGCTCCTGCATCGCGGAAACTTTCAGCGATGGAAAGTCCCGAAAGTGCTACGGAGGAACGGGCACCTGGAGGCTCGTTCATCTGTCCGTAAACAAGGGTGGCTTGGCTCTTCTCTACTTCGTTGTAGTCCACCTTGCTCAAGTCCCATTCTCCTCGTTCCATGGCTTCGGTAAACTCTTTGCCGTAGCGCACTACGCCGCTCTCAATCATTTCGCGTAGCAGGTCGTTACCCTCGCGAGTTCGTTCGCCCACACCAGCAAACACGGAGAAACCGTCGTGCCCTTTGGCAATGTTGTTGATAAGTTCCATGATGAGCACTGTCTTGCCCACTCCAGCACCACCGAACAAACCAATCTTACCACCCTTGGCATAGGGTTCGAGTAGGTCAATTACCTTAATACCAGTGTAGAGTACTTCGGTACTGGTCTTCAAGTCTTCAAACTTAGGTGGTTCTCGGTGGATAGGGTAGGTGCCAGAGCTACGGTCGAGGGTCTTTAGACCGTCGATAGAGTCGCCTGTCACGTTCATCATTCGGCCTTTAATTTGTTCGCCTATAGGCATTGAGATGGGTGCGCCTGTACGTCTTACTTCAAGTCCACGGCTTAAGCCGTCGGTGTTGTCCATGGCCACTGTGCGTACGGTGTCCTCGCCAATGTGTTGTTGCACTTCAATCACGATTTTTCGTCCATCGGGGTGTGTCACCTCCAATGCTTCGTGGATTCGGGGCAACGCTTGCTCGGCGGTTTGGCTTTCAGTGTCGAACTTTACGTCGACTACCGCACCGATAATCTGCGAGATGTGTCCTGTCTTTACGCTATTTTCGTTCATGATATTTAATTATATAATAGCTCTAGTAGTTTGGGCTAAAAAGCATTGTGTGTTTGGCTTTGGGCTTTTTGTGGCAAATCGCTAAAGGGCTAGTTGGGTTTGCTTGTAGGGAGTCGTGAGTGAAACGCGCAATTCTTTTTTCCGATGGCAAAATTAGCATTTCTAGTTAAATAGGCCATCTTTTTTTATGCTTAATTTTCGTGAAGTTATTTTTCAAAGGTTGAATATATGGCATTTTGGAACAATTTTAGGCCGTTTCTGGTGGGAAAATCAGTCCATTTTTAACAGGTAAAAATCGATGTTTGGGGTTGACATTTTCTGCATGAAGTGCTTTTCTAGTAAGGTTCTGTTGGGATGGTTGACCTACGTTTTTAACACTTATGATTGGGCTAGAAATCTTTGCAGAGGTAGTGATAGGGTTTTATGCTATTCCTGATAGATGAAAAAGCTGTTATAAAGCTATTTTATAGCATTGCTAATCGTGGATTTTACCCTCGTTTCATACTTTTTATTCGTGATGAAAGTGCGATGGAAAAGAATTTCTTTTTTGATAGACCAGCATAAGATTTTATTTTTCTTATGGAAGGCCTTTCAAACAGTCTAAGGAAGGCCTTTCAGAGGGTCTATGAATGGCCTTTCAAGCACTTTGTTTGTCTTTGATGAGGGGGCTTTTAACTTACCATGCCTGTGTAAGCAAAAAATAGCAATTTCTTGGTCGTTTTAGCGTATCATTGAGTATTTTGGGGAGCGTCTCTAATTCTCTTATAAAGGGTTTTATGATGGTTTTTCTCTATAGTTTCTCTCTATTTTTAAATGCTCATTTTGTCAATATTTCAGAATATAATTAACACTTTTGACAAATTTTATACAAGAAGTTTAGGGCGTCGAAGGTGGTTCTTTCATATAGCTTGCATTAGGTAGGAAAGGAGGCTCTTTGTTGCAAAGGCTGAATGGTTGTAGGGGCGGTCGAAAAAACTATCTTTAAATTCATTCGCTATTCGGAAAAACATTGTAACTTTATCCCCTAAAATAATATGTAATTGTCATGGCACTGAAATTATATCCGATAGGAATGCAGACTTTCGAGCTAATTCGCAAAGAGGATAAGCTCTACATCGATAAAACGGCCTACATCTATCGCATGACGCATACCAATGGTAAGTATTTCTTTCTTAGTCGTCCTCGCCGCTTTGGCAAGTCGCTCCTCGTCACAACGTTGCAAAGCTATTTCGAGGGTAAGAAGGAACTCTTCAAGGGACTTGCTATCGAGCAATTAGAAAAGGAATGGACGGCCTATCCTGTGCTACATTTCGACATGAGCGGAGGTAAGCATATGGAGAAGGAGCAACTTGAAGAATACCTAGGCTATCGCTTGCAGGAAGAAGAGCGAAAATGGGGAATCTCCACGCCAAGTAGGGGGGCAAACAATCGCCTTATTGATCTTATAAACACTGCCTACGAAAAGTCGGGTAAGCCCGTTGTGGTGTTAATCGACGAATATGATGCGCCAATGCTCGATGTGGCTCACGAAGCGGAGCAACTCGATGTGCTTCGCAACATCATGCGCAATTTCTATAGCCCCTTGAAGGCTTGTGAAGCGAAACTTCGCTTTGTGTTCCTAACGGGCATCACCAAGTTTTCACAGGTAAGTATCTTTAGTGAGCTGAATAACATTACGAACTTGTCGATGAACGATGAGTATGCAGGCATTTGCGGTATCACCAAGGAAGAGTTGCTAGAGTTTATGACGGAGGATATTGACCGACTAGCCCAATCGAATGGTTTGACGAGAGAAGCGGCCATCGCCAAACTCACTGAGCATTATGATGGCTACCATTTCTCAGAAGCCTCGCCCGACGTGTTCAATCCCTACAGTTTGCTCAACTGCTTTGCAGAGCGAAAGTTTGGCGCATATTGGTTCAGCTCGGGCACTCCCACTTACCTCATCAACATGATGCGTAAGTTTGACGTGTTGCCCACCAACCTAGCTCCCATAGAGGCTTTGGCCTCGGCCTTTGATGCTCCAACGGAGAAGATGAAGACAATCATCCCCCTATTATATCAGAGTGGTTATATCACGATAAAGGATTACGACCCCGACACCACTCTCTACACTCTGGATATCCCCAATAAGGAAATCAAGGTAGGGCTATATGAAACGCTCCTCCCCAACTATCTAGATGGGCCGCAAGCACAGCAGGGCGATGTAACTATAGCCCGCATGTCATCACTTATTCGCAAGAACAATATGGATGGGGCTTTACAGTTGCTTCAAGATTTCCTAGGTAGCGTGCCCTACTGCAACGTGGCCAATCATGAGGGGCATTATCAGCAGATGCTCTTTATCATCTTCTCCCTTCTTACTCACTTTCTGGTGGATGTAGAGGTGCACACTTCAAAGGGTAGGGTAGACATCGTGATGCTTACCCAAACCGACCTATACCTCTTAGAGCTGAAGCTCAACAAGAGTGCGCAAGCAGCGATGCGGCAAATCAACCTCAAGAACTATCGCCAGCGTTTCGCCCTCAGCGACAAGCCCATCACAAAAGTGGGCATCAACTTCGACTCTGCTCAGGGAAACATTGAGAACTGGGTGATAGAGGCATAAATAAGTACAACGAATACAATAAACACAACGACACCTCATGGCACTGAAATTATATCCGATAGGAATGCAGACTTTCGAGCTAATTCGCAAAGAGGATAAGCTCTACATCGATAAAACGGCCTACATCTATCGCATGACGCATACCAATGGTAAGTATTTCTTTCTTAGTCGTCCTCGCCGCTTTGGCAAGTCGCTCCTCGTCACAACGTTGCAAAGCTATTTCGAGGGTAAGAAGGAACTCTTCAAGGGACTTGCTATCGAGCAATTAGAAAAGGAATGGACGGCCTATCCTGTGCTACATTTCGACATGAGCGGAGGTAAGCATATGGAGAAGGAGCAACTTGAAGAATACCTAGGCTATCGCTTGCAGGAAGAAGAGCGAAAATGGGGAATCTCCACGCCAAGTAGGGGGGCAAACAATCGCCTTATTGATCTTATAAACACTGCCTACGAAAAGTCGGGTAAGCCCGTTGTGGTGTTAATCGACGAATATGATGCGCCAATGCTCGATGTGGCTCACGAAGCGGAGCAACTCGATGTGCTTCGCAACATCATGCGCAACTTCTATAGCCCCTTGAAGGCTTGTGAAGCGAAACTTCGCTTTGTGTTCCTAACG
>CAVFOF010000033.1:0-15807 GCA_963623895.1 bacterium | reverse complement strand
ATTGCCACTTTTCTACCGTTTAGAGCGTATAATATTGATAATCAACTAATAATATATACATAAAAATAAAGTGATAATAACGGTAGGAATCGAACCTACGATATGCGCTCCGAAGACCGCTCGGCTTCCTGCTGCCATCATCGTTATTATCACCTTTGTCGCAAAGGTAACAATATTAATTCAATAAACAAGCAACAATAGAAGACAATCTCTTTTCTTTTAGAAATTCACATAAGCTTCCTACAAGGCGAAGCCTATTGTCTCCTATTGTCTCCCATTGTCGTTAGATTCCACTTAAATAATCCGTATAGTGTAATTTATATAAAGATTATTTTGACTCGTTACTTATAAACTACTTCGACCTATACGATTGAATTTACTCGTTCACCACGAGCGCATTCCCCTTGAGGCTTACTTTCTTAGCGAAAGAGGTAGCATTACCTTGGTGAACGGCTGACACGTCAACGCCACGGCGAATCAATTCGTCGATGAGTGCTTGGTCGTGACAGGCACGGGCAGAATTCCATCCACGATTACCTACTTGGGCATTGAACGAGTCGATAAGAGATGAGAGCGGCTCTGCTGAAAAACTTTCAGCAAACTGATCGTACAAAGGATTTTCCATAAAGACTTATATTAAATTAAAAATTCGATTGGTGTTGGCTATCAACGTTTGCTCCACTTGTTCAGTGGGTAAATCGTAGACCTCAGCCAGTTTGTTTATAATAAAAGGCACGTAGCTCGGTTCGTTGCGCTCGCCTCGGTGAGGAGTTGGGGTGAGATAGGGAGCATCGGTTTCTACCACGATGCGACTCAAAGGAACGACACCATGTAGCACGGCGGGAAGTTTCGACTTTTTGAAGGTCAACACGCCGCCTATACCTAGCACGAAATGGGGGAACAAGCGGAGCAACTCCTCGGCCTCTTCTGCTGAACCTCCAAAACAATGGAACACGCCAGTAAGCGACTGCGCATAAGGGCGCAGCGTAGCTACTAACTCGCGATGAGCCGAACGGGAATGTATCATTAGGGGCAGATTGTATTTCTCAGCCCACTGGGCCTGATGCGCAAAGGTGGCTATTTGTTCCTCCCGACGTGAGTCATCCCAATAAAGGTCGATGCCCACTTCTCCCACGGCCACGTAGGGATTGCCTGGGGCAGCAAGCAGTTGCTCCATGCGGTCGAGTAGCGGCCAAGGGTCGGCAGGGAGTTCGGTGGGGTGAAGCCCCATCATGGGGCGGCACAGATGGGGGTAACACTCACACAATTGCAACATAGGCGCAATGGAGGCCTCATCGATGTTGGGCAGCAACAGCCTTTCGGCTCCAGCCTCAACGGCACGGGCTACCACCTCCTTGCGGTCGGCTTCAAATTCTTCAGTGTAAATGTGGGTGTGGGTGTCAATAAACTTCATGGGCTAGATAAGTATCGAGTCAATATAATCTTAATATTGACTACCCAATGCAGGGTATTTAAGTGGAATCTAACGACAATGGCTGACAATGGGAGACAATAGGCTTCGCCTTGTAGGAATCCTATATGAATTCATTTAAGAAAAGAGATTGTCTTCTATTGTCAGCTATTGTCGTAAATATACCTAACGAGAAAGGGACATAGAGTAGTTCGTGCTATGTCCCTTTCTTTTAGTGTGCAGTGTGACGTAATAAATGGGTTATTTCTTGCGTCCGAGCAATGATTGGGCATATTCCCATAAACCATGCCACTTCTCCTTAGGCAGCGAAAGCTTTTGCAGTTCGGCTTCGGCCTGTGAATAGAAGCGGTCGATGGCTGAGAGCGTGAGTTGCGGTATGCCTAGCTCGTTGTAGATGGCAGTCACTTTCTGAATCTTCTCCTCGTTGGTCAGGGTGCTAGAAGCTAACGTTTCGTCGAGTAGCAGCTTCGTCGCTTCGTCAGCCCGTTGATAAGCATTGATTAGCAAGAACGTCTTCTTAGCGCAAAGAATATCGCCACCTATTTTCTTTCCAAACACGGCAGGGTCGCCATACACATCGAGGTAGTCGTCTTGCAACTGGAAGGCCAATCCCACTTTCTCGGCAAAGGCATAAAGCACGTTGGCATCCTCCTTGGACGCATCGGCTAGCAAAGCTCCCATTTGGGTGGCGCAAGCTAATAAAACAGATGTTTTAAGACGAATCATCTCCAAATATTCAGCTTCGGTTACGTCGTTGCGCACCTCGAAGTTGACATCATATTGCTGCCCTTCGCAGATTTCGCGAGCTGAACGGGCGAAGAGAGCCAACACCTCGGCTTGGTTAGCTCCCTTGGATTGCATGATATGTTCGAAGGCCATAATGAGCATGGTGTCGCCAGAGAGCACAGCCGTGTTGTCGTTCCACTTCTTGTGAACAGTGGGACGGCCACGGCGCATGTCGGCTCGATCCATTAGGTCGTCGTGTAGCAAGGTGTGGTTGTGGTAGGTTTCAATGCCCACTGCTGCGGGCAGTGCCTTCTCCACATCGTCCTTATATAAGGCATAGGCCATGAGCAGCAAGGTGGGGCGCAAACGTTTGCCGCCAGCCTGCAGCACGTAGGAGATTGGTTCGTAGAGTCCCTCGGGTTGCTCGGGATAGTCTACGCTCTGCAAGGCCTCTTCAATCAGGGGCAACCACGAGGTGCGCTTGGCAAACTCCGTGAGCAACCACCGCTTTTGTTGGGGGATGGTGAGGTTTGAATTGTCGAGCAACAGAGCGTCGGGGGCTTGGCGCAAGGGAGCTACTTCGCGGTGAGAGTCGATGTAGTCGCGCTCTTGCACGTTCTTCAGAATGTCGTCATAGCTCACCTCCTGCCCTTTCGTTGTGAGTTCATCGTAGCGACGCTGCGCTCTCACTTCGGCTGAGGCCGTAACGAATATCTTGAGTTCGGCTTCGGGAAAGACCACCGTGCCAATATCGCGTCCGTCCATCACGATGCCTTTTGCCTCTCCCATGCGTTGCTGCTGGACGGTCATGGCCGTGCGCACAAAGGGCAGAGCGGCAATCACGCTGACGTGTGAACTTACCTCCAATCCACGGATTTCTTGTTCCACACATTCGCCATTAAGATGTACCAAGGGAAGCCCCGTTTCGGCATCAAGTTGGAAATTCACCTCCACTTGGGGCATCATCGCTTCCAATCGTTCGGCCTGCACCGAACCATCGGCATTAAACAACTCGTGGCGAAGGGCAAAGAGCGTAACGGCTCGATACATGGCCCCCGTGTCAACGTAAATATAACCCACTTGTTGAGCTAGGGCTTTGGCCATAGTGCTTTTTCCACACGATGAGTGACCATCAATTGCTACTACAATCTTCTTCATTTTTATTTAAGTTCGTGGAGGAACGCTCCACGATAAAGCTATTATTTAGAACTTCAAGTTTCTGATTTAGGAGAAAACGGCCTGAAGGGTCACTTTGCGCCTAGCCCAGGGCAATGCCTAAGCTAGGCGCAAACTGGGCTTTCAGCCCGTTTTCCTCTAAATACAATACTTCAGTTAAAACTTATATCCCGCATTCACCATCAGCGAACTGCTAGCCTGGTGGTATTGGGCATACGACAATCCGAATTGGAAACGCCTTACGTTGATGCCTCCACCCGCCGTCAGTCCAGCCCAGTGTGACGAGCCAGCCGCCTTAAGTTCGTAGGCTCGGCGGAAGTTATAGCCCAGGCTGAGATAGAATATGTCGCTGGGCTGAATGTCTAAACCCACCACCACATGGTTGAGGGCAATTTTTGAGAAGCTGACTTTATCGCTTTTGTTCTCATCCTTTTGCTGCGGCATGACGTAGTAGCTCTGCTTCCAACGCATCAGGTCGCTCAGCGTGACGTGGATGCGCACGGGAAGGTGAGCCATCCCCTTGCTGATGCCTAAAGCGAGATTGAAGGGAAGGTGAGTGCGCAGGCCATTGTCGTAGGCTTTCACCTGAGTACCGATGTTTTGCAGCGAGGCCGAGAGCGAAAAGTCGCTTTCCTCATTGAAATAGTTCAACCCCACGTCCACAAGTATAGCCATGGCGGAATAGTCGGCTAGGTTCGACACGAGGTATTTCGCATTAGCTCCACCCGTCCAGCGGTCGGAGAGCAAATAGCTATAGCCCACGCCCAACACGAACTCCTTGGCACTGAACGTTCCCGAGGTGTTACCCTGCTCGTCGGTCTCGTCCATTTTCCCATAATTCATGAGGTTGGCTCCCACGGCCAGCGTGTGGCGTTCGCCAAAAGCTTTCACAAAATGCGCCCCCATCCACGTGGTGCTGGCAGCGTAGGTCATGAAGCTCAAAGCCAACGAGCGGTCGCTCACATTGGCATAGAGTGCGGGGTTGGTCCAACCCAAAGTGGCGTCATCGTCCACCATCGACACGTTCTGTCCGCCTACAGCCGACACGTGCGAAGAGGTTGGCAACTTTAGCGCATTAAACGAAGAAGAACTCTCTTGCGCTACAGCTGTCAACGGGCAAAGACTGAGGGCTAACCCCATGCAAAGCTTGTTGATGTTCATTACGGACATTGTCATTTTGTGCCCAAAGTTACGAACAAATTGCTTGGGAAGCCGTCATTTCGGCTACAAAATTCGCTTTTTCACCTCATTTGCCCGAAAAGCGGAAGCGATTTTCACGCAGGCCAAACAAATTGTTTACATTTGCATTGACAACGCTTTATTCCTACTACCTATGACGTTTCCCTCCTCTTCCAAACCTCCTGTTGCCTTAGTGCTTTCTAGTGGTGGTGCTCGTGGCTACGCCCATATCGGGGCTATCAAGGCTCTCACGGAGCGCGGCTACCCCATCGCTTCGGTGGCTGGCACGTCGATGGGTTCGCTCATTGGTGGCCTCTATTGCATGGGGAAGTTGGACGAAGCGACGGAGTGGTTCTACACGCTGACTCGGCAGGACATCTTGCAACTTATCGACCTCAGCGTGGGGAAGAACTATGTGGTGAAGGGCGACAAGGTGATGAAGAAACTCAAGCAAATGGTGCCCGATGTGAAAATCGAAACGCTCCCCATTCCCTTTCGAGCCGTGGCAGCCGACATTGTCACGCAGCGCGAAGTGGTGTTCTCTAAAGGCAGCACCTATCGGGCCATTCGCTCATCTATCGCCATGCCCTCCATTTTTAAACCCATCCAAGTGGCGCACCACATTCTGATAGATGGGGGCATCGTCAACCCGCTTCCCCTCAATCGGGTGGTACGCACCGAGGACGACTTGCTCGTGTCAATCAACGTGAGTGCGCCCGCTAGCATGGAGATTGAGGAGGCTCGCCAACAACTGCGCAAAAAGGAGCGTGAAGAGAGTCGCTGGCTCTCGCTGCAACGACTGATGCAATCGCTCACGCCCAACAACGTGGCTAGCAATTACATGACGCTCATCTCCTCCGTCATCGACTTGCAGATTCAGCGCAACACCGTGCTAACGCAAAAACTCACTCCTCCAGACATCGCCGTAAACATCCCCATGAACCGCTTCGGGGTATTTGAGTTCGACCGTGCCGAGCACATTGCTCAAATCGGCTACAAGGAAACGCTGAAGCAGATTGATCTCTTCGAGAAGAAGCAAACTGTTGGTTTGTAAATCTTCACCACCCTCTTCTTTAAAGGGTGGTTTTATTGCTTCTGCTTTTTTTCAGGTTGTTTCTATTTCAATTGTTTTCGTTCAGTGCTTATTTAGCCTTTGTTTATTGTTTCATAGGTTTTTGTCCTATCTATTCAGACTTACTAACAATGATAACATGGCGGGCTAACAAAGGCTATTAAAAGGGTGTCATAAAGGCCATTCAGGCACCCTTAGAAAGGCCTTTCAGAGGAGGCCAAAATTTGGCTTTTTACGACAATAGCTGACAACAGAAGACAATATTTTGTCTTAAAGAAACTACACAGGAATTTCTACAAGGCGAAGCCTATTGTCCCCCATTGTCTCTCGTTGTCGTAAAAAAAACATCGGCGGAAACCAATGGAGGCATTCTTTCGAATGCGCATTGATTTCCGCCAATGAGGTTTATGGAAGATTACTATTAGTTAGCAAAAGATTCAGAGGTTGAGCTACCGTTCTTTGCCTTTTTAAAGTGGTACTCCAAGAAAGCTTCAGAGAAGTAATCGGGCAACTCATTTCCAGGAACATCGAAGTCTAAGATATACCAAGGTTTGAGTTTGTCATTCTCAAGAACTTTTGTCAAAGAGCCGTTAGTTATAGAGATTTTCACGTCAAGATCTTTCTTGAAGTAGTAGGTAGTGTTTTCGTCGAATGCAGGGAAGGGAGTCTTCGCTGTGGTGCGGATGTAGGCGTCGAGCTTCAATTCGTTATCGGTGTAGGGCAGATTTTCTCTTACCACTCTGACGGTGTCGAGCGAAGTGATGGGAGTGGAAATGCTATCTTCATCGTTGAGGTAGTAAACCAATCTTACGTCGGCATACTTCAGGAGGTCTTCACCCGCAGTAGCCTTCAACTCAATCGTTGCGGTGTAGTTTTGGCTCGTGGTATCGGGCTCAGGTTCGGGCTGAGGGATGCTGTTGTTGTCGTCGTCAGAGCTACAAGCTGTGAACGTCAAGGCAGACACGAAGGCTGCGAAGAGAAAGATTAATTTCTTCATAATAAATAAAGTAGTAGTTTGGTTTATACTATTGTTATGTTAAAAGCTTGAATGAGCTACACAAATCCGCCAGCAAAGTAGCAGCGGGCAATGTAGTAAGAAGGTTCATAGTAGGCAGAGCAATTGTAGTTGTCGATTGTTTCGCAGATGGAGTGGTTGTACACGCGGAGGATGCCCTCCGCATAATCCTCTCGGTCGAGTCTGGTTTGCAGAATGAGTCGGGTGTATACCTTTCCCATATCTAAGGCAGTGGGAATGTTGGGGCAGTATTCAGGGTCGACTGCGGTGATGTCGAAATCGCCATGCTCTAGTTGAAACTCATTCACCCAATCGTCCACCACCTGACGTGGATTTTCACAATGAAGCACGTCAGCTAGTGAAAGCATTTGAGCCAATTTGTCATGTCCCAACTTGTTGGCCACATACTTATTGCGCTGCTTAATGTGACGTGCCGTGCGCTCTATCATGCTGCAAACGAAGAACAAATCGTCGTCCGACACAGTCTCGTCGGGGAAATAGATATTCTGCATAAATCTATTTTAAAGGGAATAACAGTCAATAAACGTTACATGATCCAAAGCCTTCTGCGTGCAGAACACGATTTGGTGCGTAGGATATTTAAACTTTACCAACACCCAAAAAGCCTCTCTGCTGATTTTCCCCGCTACAAGATCCTCCACATAATTCCAAATTTGGTCATCGGCCATGGGGCCTTCCACTATATCATAGTTGTGTTGCTTTCCTCTGCGGCAGTCTACCACAAAGTCAAGCCACTCTTCTGTCATTTCCTCGAACACCTTTTTAGTGCACCCTCCGAGGTCTGATAGCTCGTACACGTTCACGCAGTGTGTTCCTTGCTTAGTCAATGCCCATTTTCGAGCCTGCATCTCGAAGTTAGTGCAGTAGAACCCATAGCCGAAGTCCTTTTCATAACCTCGTATCTTTAGGTCGGGATGTTCTACGATAACATTGCAGCCATGATATATTTTGTGGGGCATAGGTCAGGTTCTTCTAGAAATTGGCAATAGTGTAGAGATAGAGCACAGCTGCGGGGATGGCTAGCAAAGCCGAGTCGAAGCGATCGAGCATACCGCCGTGGCCAGGCAAGATGTTGCCACTATCTTTTATACCCAACTGACGTTTGAAGAGACTTTCCACCAAGTCGCCCCAAGTGCCGAACACACACACCGTTAGGGAAAAACCGAGCCACTGCGCTAGGGTGAGTCGACCTGGAACGAAGTGCCAAAGCAGCACGCCCACGAGCAAACACAACACCCCACCACCTATGCTTCCCACCCACGATTTCTTGGGCGAAATGCGCTCAAAGAGTTTGGCGGGGAAACGCTTGTGGAGCAGCGAACCGCAGCAGTAGGCTCCCGTGTCGCTCGTCCAAAGGAAGAGGAATACGCTGAGCGGATAGATGGGTTCGAAAGTCGTCTTGTTCGTCATCGGATCGTATTGGAAGGCCAACACGTTGAGCAAACTGAAAGCCAAGGCCACGTAGATTTGTGAGGCAAAAGCGAAGCCCCAGTTTTTTAGAGGATTAGCCTTTTGCAAGTAAAGTTCACTCACCAAGAGGTAGATAGTCGACACGAGGTAGGGGATGAATACCCGTGAGGGCACGAAGTCGCTACAAAAACCAGCAAACGCAACGAAGAGGTAGGTGGCTGCTACGGTGTTGATGAGTTTGTTTACCGAAGCGTCAGCATGCTGGTTCACATTGCTTGAAAACTCCCAAGTGGTCAGGGCTGTGACTATTGCGAAGAGCACCACAAAGGTCAGTGGCGAATAAAGCGTGCCGCCCACTAGCACGGCCACAAAGGCCACGCCAGTGAGCGTCCGCGCAATGAGATTATTCATTGTTAGAGGGGGATGAAGTTTCGTTGGTTGGGTTTTGTTGGGGAGCGGGCGGAGGAGTAGCGATAGTTTTGTTCGCAGGCTTTTCCTCGCTTGCTTGTACGGATGAGTCGGCTGTCAACTTGTTTTCAGCATCTAACTTTTGAGCGCGTTCGTCGGCCATTTTCAAGGCTTCTTCTTCCATCAGCACGTCGGCACGACTCTTCCAAGGGCGCGGGCCAAAGATGTTTTCCACATCCTCCGTCATGATAACTTCCCGTTCCACGAGCAAGTCGGCCAAGGCATTGTGCTTCGCTGCGTTCTCTGTGAGCAACTTCTTGGCACGCTCATACTGCTCGTTGATGAGTCGTTGCACCTCAGTGTCAATCAGTTCGGCCGTGCGCTCTGAGTAGGGCTTAGTAAAGTTGTACTCACCTTGCGCATTATAGTAGCACACGTTGGAGAGCTTTTCGCTCATGCCCAAGTAGGCCACCATGCCGTAGATGCGTTTCGTCACACGCTCTAGGTCGTTTAGTGCTCCGCTTGAGATGTGTCCTACGAAGAGTTCCTCGGCAGCACGTCCGCCAAGAAGCGAACAAATTTCGTCAAACATTTGCTCGCGAGTGGTAATGGAGCGTTCTTCAGGCAGATACCAGGCTGCACCTAGGGCTTGACCGCGAGGCACGATGGTCACCTTCACCAAGGGGTTGGCATATTGCAGCAACCACGACACCGAAGCATGTCCCGCTTCGTGGATGGCGATAGAGCGTTTCTCGTCTTCGGTCATCACCTTCGAGGTTTTTTCTAATCCACCAATGATGCGATCCACAGCATCAAGGAAATCTTGCTTGCCCACCTCCTTGCGATCGTGGCGAGCAGCAATCAAGGCTGCCTCGTTGCACACGTTGGCAATGTCTGCACCCGAAAAACCTGGAGTTTGTCGAGCAAGCATCTCCACGTCCACGCTATTGTCGAGTTTCAAAGGCTTCATGTGTACGCCGAAGATGGCGATGCGTTCTGAGAGTTCGGGTAGATCCACGTGGATTTGTCGGTCGAAACGTCCTGCACGCAGCAAAGCGTTGTCCAAAATCTCCACGCGGTTGGTGGCAGCTAGCACAATCACGCCTGAGTTCGTGCCGAAACCGTCCATCTCGGTAAGCAACTGGTTGAGCGTGTTTTCACGCTCGTCGTTACCGCCCATAGTGGGGTTCTTTCCACGTGCTCGACCTATGGCGTCGATTTCGTCGATGAAGATGATGCAGGGAGCTTTGGCCTTAGCTTGTTGGAATAGGTCGCGCACACGGCTTGCACCAACGCCCACGAACATCTCCACAAAGTCGGAACCAGCTAGCGAAAAGAAGGGTACATCGGCTTCGCCAGCTACAGCTTTTGCCAAAAGCGTTTTACCCGTGCCCGGAGGACCTACAAGCAGTGCTCCCTTGGGAATCTTACCTCCCAATTCGGTATATTTCGCTGGGTTCTTCAGAAAGTCTACAATCTCACGTACCTCTTGCTTCGCTCCTTCCTGTCCAGCTACGTCCTTGAAAGTGACGTTAGTGGAGTTCTTGCCGTTTTTCTCGATGAGTTTGGCTTTGCTCTTACCCACAGAGAAGATGCCCATGCCCGAACCGCCATCTCCGCCCATGCGACGGAAGAAGAGGAAGTAGATGACAATCAGAATGATGAAGGGAAGAAAAGTAGTGAAAAGGTTGCTGAGAAAGTGGCTATCCTCCTCATATTTCACTTGTCCCTGATAGTTGCTGTCGAGGAAAGTGCCTACGGCATCCACGTTGGGATATTTGGCCGACACGGTGGGAGCTGAGCCCGTTTGGTCTGTGCCCGTTTTAAACACCTCGCGGATATATTCGGGGCGCACCACGATGCGAGCATTGCCGCTCGTCTTGTTCACCACCACTTCACGGGCATAGCCCTTGGCCACATAGGAGCGGAAGGTGGTGTAGTCCACCTCCTTATCAATGCCTCCCGCTGCGCCTTTGTTGCCGCTATAAAGCATCACGCCTAGCCCAATGATGAGGGCTAGGTAGAGCCAAGTGAGGTTGAACCCCTTGGGACGGTGTGGCTTGCGTCCGCCGTTGTTGGGGAAATTATTGTTGGGTGATTGATTCATTTTCTGGGAGGGATTAGTCTAAATCAGCAATTTCGGTGAGATTGGCATCGTCCCACAAATGCTCAATGTCGTAGTATTCGCGAGCATCGGGTACAAAGATGTGGACCATCACCGTGCCATAGTCCATGGCCACCCATTCGGCATTGCTTCGTCCAGCAATGGCTGAGGGCTTTTCGCCAAGGTGCTTGCCCGTAAACTCTTCCACGGAGTCGGTGATTGCGTCTACTTGTTGGGGGGAACCGCCGTTGCAAATAACGAAGTATGTGCAGGGAGCGGTGTCGATGTTACGTAGGTCAACGGTTACGATGCCACGTCCTTTTTTCTCTTGTATACCATCTATGATAGTTTGTACCAATTGTTGAGTTTCTTCCATTTAGAGGGAGTCTTTTGTTAGGGATGTACGTATAATAATGTATAGTTATATGTATAGTCGAAATTATTCAAATAACGTGCCAAAGGTTTCGGAACGGTGTAAAAAGAACTGAAATAAGCTAGCTTTTCGGTTCATCACCAGCCCCCAAGGAAACTAATGTTCCAGCCCTTTGATGCGTTCGGCACATTTTTCCATCAGCCATTTAGGAGTAGAGGTAGCACCGCAGATGCCCACGCTCTTGGCCTTGTCGAACCATTCGGGGTGGATGGCCTCGGGGGTGTCTACGAGGTAAGTGTGTTCGTTTACTCGACGGCAGGCTTCATGAAGCACGCGGCCGTTCGAACTTTTCAGTCCACACACAAACACGACCACATCGTGCTTTGCAGCAAAGCTACGGATATTGGGCAAGCGGTTGGCCACTTGGCGACAGATGGTGTCGAAATAGCGGAAACTCTCGGGCTCGGCCATGTGGGCAGTGATGTACTCCACGATTTGGCGAAACACCTCGAGCGGCTTCGTGGTTTGCGAGAAGAGGGCGATGGGTTGTGTAAAGTTGAGTTGCGCCGCCTCCTCCACGTTTTCTATCACGATAGCCTCACCATTGGTTTGCCCCACTAGCCCTAACACCTCGGCATGTCCGCGCTTGCCGAAAATCACGATTTGCGGACGTGGACTTTCTGAGTAGACTTTTTTAATGCGTCGCTGCAATTGTAACACCACGGGGCAGGTGGCATCGATGATGCAGATACCTCGCTCTTGCGCCGTTTCGTAGGTGGCGGGAGGTTCACCGTGGGCTCTGAGAAGCACCTTTGTGCCTTCGGGCAACTGCTTCAGAGCCTCGTGGTCGATGGTGCGAAGCCCAGCTTGATGCAAGCGTTCACATTCGCTGCCATTGTGTACGATGTCGCCAAGGCAGCATAGCGTTTTCGACTGTGTGAGTTCTTCCTCGGCCTTGCTGATGGCCGTGGTCACTCCGAAGCAAAAGCCTGATGATTCGTCAATTTCTATGTGCATGGGGCATGGGGAGTTAATGGGAAAGGGAGAATTTTGGGGAAGGAGAAATACTCGAAGGCGGAAAACTACAGAGGTGGAGAAAGGAACTGAACGAGGAGAAACGTTTCAAAGCCCGCTTTCAACCACTGAGGAACGGAATTATCCCAACTTAAACTCTACGGGGATAGTAATCCGCACGGGAGTGGGGTTGCCCATTTCGTCGGTGCCTGGTTTCCATTTAGGCATGGCTTTCAGCGCGTTCATTGCCGAGCGATAGATTTGCGAGTCGAACGCATTCTTCACCTCGAGGTCGGTGGCATAGCCGTCAGTGCCTACGATGAAGGTGACGGTGATTGAGCCTTGTCGCTGTCGATTGACGCAGTCGTTGGGGTAGACAAGGTGCTCGTTGAGCCAACGCATGAAGGCACGTAGGCCGCCAGGGAAATCGGGCAATTGTGACACCTGCTCGGTGGGCACAATCTTCTGTTTGGCCACGGGGAGCGTTTCATCGTGAATGCCTGTGGTGTCCACAATCGGGGTGGTAATCACTTGCTCCTCGGGGTCGTAGTCGATAGGGCCGTCTACGCCAATGGTTTGATCAATGGGCGGCAGTCCGTCCACAATTTCCATCTTGGCCGACTTGGCTCCAGGCTTCATGCGCACCGAGGGGGCTTGTCGGGCTGTGGCCACGAACTTCACTTCATAACCTTCTTTCAAGTCGGATGGCTTATGAACGAAGGCATCGGCGGCTTCCTTCATCTCCTTTTCAAGAACAAAATGCATATAGAGTGAGAAGCCTCCCACCAACACGATGAGGGCAATCAACACCCCTAGCAAAAAGCCAAACACTCGTTTATAGCGCACGCCTGCTTGCGCCCGGAGGTCGTAGGCTCCGTACGCCTTGTTGCGATGCTCAAACACGAGGTCGCACCATGCTTTTGAATAGATATCGTTCGATTTCACTGAGAGGTCGGGGTGTGTTCTCTCCTCTTTGCAGAAGGGGGAGTGTTGCGTAAATGGTCGTGCAAAGTTAGCACCAAACGCTTGATGGGCAAAGCAAAATAGTTTTTTTTAGAACACTTTGGCTATCTTTCTTCTCCATCCTTACTGAGTTCCATCGATTATTGTGCCGTTTGGCTCCTATATAAATACCAATGAATGCGTTAGGCTCGGACACATACTCTCTGTTGGGTTAAACAACAAGTAGTCAAAGTTTCCCTCGCATTGACCAACAAAAACACCGCAGCCCCTACCCTCTTTTCACAAGGAGTAGAGACTGCGGTTTTGCAAAGTAGCTTTTTGTGGTTCTATGTGCCTGTCGTTAGAGTTACTCTTCTTCAGTGGCTTCCCATCCGCTGCAACTCCATCCCGACTCGTCGACATATTCTTTATTGCCCGACAGTTGGTCGCCACCTTCTTGCGACTGGGGAAGGAACATCAGCGAGTCGCAAAGTTCAAACTTTATCTCTTTGCTTTGAGGAGCAGTGTATATTTGATGTATCATATTTTAAATCTTTGAATGTGTAAATTTTGAGTGAGCAAACGAGGGCGGCAAACTCCACGGCATGACCTTTGGATTACTGTCACCCTCGCCCTTCTTTATCTTTTCGTTCGGCGGATTAGTTTACCATCACCTTCTTGCCATTAACGATATACACGCCAGCGGGCAGATTGTCAGTGGAGGTGACATTGAGCTTGCGTCCATCGATGGTGTACACGTCATTGTTCAACACCTTATGGGCTTCATTGTTGGCTATGGCCGTTACCATACCCTTCTCTAGTTCACCTAGGCTAAAGCCTTCCATCTTCACTGCATTCATCGAAGCGGGCAGAGCCAAGAAAGCCTTGTAAGGCTTGTTATAGAAGGAATTCGGCCCTTCTGAATCGCCCCAATAGAAACCAAGTTTAGAGTCACTTTCGGCATCGAAGGAGAGTTTATAGTAACGGTCGCAACCCTCTACGTTAGCTTCCTCCCAATTAGTAGTGCCATGCAACAAATTACCTTCAGGCGAGGTGGCCTCGGTGTAGCCTTGTTCCATAACATAGGCATTGCCACGGCAATTTCCCTTAATAATTACGCCCGTGTGAGCAGGAATTACATCTCCCTCGTTATAAAGGTAGTCCACCACCAACTCCCCATTCTGCTCCTTCACAATCCCAGCTTTCACTAAATGAGGCACAACCGCTGGATAGTCGCCATAGAACGTGGCATAGTCGTAGTCGACGAAATCGATGAAGCGACCTGAGTATACATCTATATCGTTGACAATAGAGCAGATACGTTCATAATCTCCCCATTTAAACATTCTAGGATATTCCTGATCCCAAAAATAAACATCTTGATCTGGCCTTGACACTAATTCCTCCAACTGCCATTTTTCCCAATCAGGTAAGATATCAACTTCGCGCGGACGCTCGTAAAGATGAGCATTTCCTAATCTACGAATTTTCTCACCGCAATAATAATAGTAATAATCATAAAGACTGCCATATAGTCCCAAATACGATACAGAATCAGGAAAAGATACAGCAAATACTTGTGGATTATTGCTCGCACTTCCTGAATCAGCATCAATTCTAACCGAATTTGAAACCCCGCGGTAAGTATGCAAATAGAAACGTCTAGGAAATACCACTTGAGAGTCAGTTCTCTCTGATAGTGCCTTACATGCTGAATATGTAAGCACTAAGTTTTTGATAGGCTTGGTGTTACATTCAAAGTAGAATTCATCATTGGAATCAATATCAATATAACTATTACCACTCAAGAACTCTTGATTATATTGCGGAGAAACATTCGAAAGGCCATAATACAATCCATCATCCCATTTAATGCCACGAGCATTCTTAATAGGACATACTTTCAATGAAGACAGCGAGAAATAGAGAGGACCATTCTGCTCTTGCTTCTCCGCAGTCGCTTCTACCTGCAAACGAATGCATCGCATCTTATCGTAATGCTTTATGGTTAGCGCTGCCGAATTGTCATTATAAACAAGCGTGTCCGTTCCACAGTCTATCCAGCTACTTTCATCCTCGGGAGTGTTGGTCATAAACAGATGAACCTTCGTTGGAGCACAACCCACCATTTCGCTATTGGTGCGGAACTGCAGTTCATAAGCCTTGTATGCTTTCTTTGCATCTATCTGCAAAGAAGGAGAACTTTGCGACGAATTCGGAGCCTCCTTATCTGATATAAAATAAGTGTCGTCGCTTTCATCAAGCAGATTACCCAATTTTTCTTCACTCGTACTAGCGCAATTGGTCGTGAGTTGTTGTAGATTCACGAGTGCATTGCTCAATATCTCTTGATTCTCAACCAAAGGTTCATAGTAGGGACGAAAAATGGAAGATAGGCCGCGCCCATTTCTAAAATTAACATCAGTCCACTCGCCATCGCGCCCAACATACACACTATAGTTAGAATCGCCAAAAGCATCAGCAGCAATTAAGGTTTCTTCTGAAGCAATAGTTACACCATGTATGCTAGATCCGCTAAAAGCTTCACTCCCAATATAGGTTAGTTCTCCAAATTCTCTTAGATCAATAGAAGAACAATTCTTAAAAGCTGAACTTGGAACTGATGTAACATAAGGAAATATAGCAACTACTAAATTAGTACAATTCTCAAAGACACCCTTACCAATTGATTGGATGTTATTCCAATAGCAAGGTTCAAGATGACGTAACTTTGAGCAATTATAAAAAGTTCCATCTTCTAAATAAGTTAGCGATGAAGGTATTTCAAAATATAAAAAATGACAATGTGCAAAAGCATAACTTCCAAAAGCGGTAACTTCGCCTTCAAAATTAACTTCTCTTAAACGACGGCACCCAGTAAGTAACTATTCAGCGGTAGTCAAATAGTCCATTCCAACCTTTTGGTTTTTGTTAT
>CAVFOF010000032.1:0-15849 GCA_963623895.1 bacterium | reverse complement strand
CGCCGACGCGGGGATGCGTCGCCCCCAATTTTGAGGACATTTCGTAGTCGAGTGAAGCCACTCCCTCCACAAAAACGAAGAATGCTCAACGAGGTAGCACAATTTTACTTAACTTTGCAGCCTCACATAATTGTACGTAATTACACAAACCAACTAAATTATGACGATTTTAGCATTCACCCTCATCCTCTTGCTAGCCGCCTACTGCGCAGGACTACTCGGTTCGCTCACGGGCTTGGGCGGAGGTGTGGTCGTAATCCCCGTGCTGACGCTAGGCTTCGGCATCGACTTTCACTATGCCGTGGGCGCAGCCCTTGTGGCCTCCATCGCCACTTCGAGCGGCTCAGGCTCGGCCTACGTAAAAGAGGGCATCACCAACGTGCGCTTAGGCATGTTTCTCGAAATTGCCACCACACTCGGAGCCGTGTGTGGTGCGTTTGTGGCCATTTGGCTCAACAACAATGTGATAGCCGTGATCTACGGTTTCGTACTCTTGCTCACGGCAGCCATGCAGCAGCGTCGCAAGAGCGACCACGAGGGCGTGAAAGGCTCTGACCTCGCCCGTCGACTCAAGCTCTACGGCACTTGGCCGCAGAAGGACGGCTCTACGAAGAGCTACGAGCTTCGCAACGTGGGCGGTGGCTTCAGCGTAATGTACGTGGCTGGCGTGCTTTCGGGCATCTTGGGCATTGGCTCGGGTGTGCTCAAGGTGCTAGCTATGGATGCGATGATGAAAGTTCCCTTTAAAGTAAGCACCACCACCTCCAACTTTATGATGGGTGTGACGGCTTGTGCTTCGGCCGTGATTTACGTGCAGCGTGGGGTCATCGCCCCTGGCATCGCTTGTCCCGTAATGATTGGCGTGTTGTTTGGCGCACTCACTGGTGCTCGATTGCTGAAGCGGATGAACGTGAGCCTGCTGCGCAAGATTTTCTGCGTGGCCATCGTGCTCGTGGCCGTCAACATGATTTGGCAAGGCTTTGCTGGAAAATATTAATCGCCCCCCCTTTTCTTTAAGAAACATTGAAAAACTATGGAATTTAAATCTGAGGCTGAACGCCAGAAATACGATATGCAGCAGCTCATCGGCAACACCCTACGCATTGGGGTGTCGCTAGCTTGCATAGTGGCCTTCATCGGGGGCGTAATCTACCTGGTGAACCACGGCGGCGAGAGTTTCTCGTTCGACGACTACCGCCACTTCTCTTACGGACAGGCGGAGCAACACACCGACTACACCACCCTCTCGGGCATCCTCTCGGGACTGAAACAATTCACCGCCATCGGCTGGATTCAGACGGGTGTGCTCATCCTTATCCTCACCCCCATCATGCGTGTGCTTCTCTCGCTCGTCGATTTCATCAAGGAGCGCGACTGGCTCTACGCTGTCATCACCGCCATCGTGCTGGCCGTAATTATCAGCAACTCGCTCGGAGGCATTAAGTAAGCCCTCGCTGAGAATTAGCACCCCTAAAAACGAACCCTTATGCAAAGACGCACCAACGAGGAACGCTTCAACACGCTGACGCACTTAGCCGGCGTGGTGTTCACCCTAATTGCGGCATGGTTCATTCTGCGACTAGGCTACACGAGCAACTGGAAGAATGCCTTCGGCACGACCTTCTTCACCTGCGGCATGCTGCTGATGTATGCCGCTAGCACGCTCTATCATTGGCAAATGCCAGGGCGAGGCAAACGGGTGCTCCGCGTGATGGATCACATCAGCATCTACGTGATGATAGCCGCCTCCTACACACCCGTCTGCATCGGTGTGGTAGGCGGAGCGTTGGGTTGGACGGTGTTTGGCATCCTTTGGGGCGTAGCCGTGGCCGGTGCCGTCTACAAAATCACCGCTATGGGGCGTTGGCCACGCCTCTCGCTCCTGCTCTACTTGGTGATGGGCTGGACGTTCGTGTTCATCGCTCAACCCGTGTGTGAGCGCATCTCCACTGCGGCCTTAGTCTGCCTCTTGGCGGAAGGACTATTCTACACCTCGGGCACTTACTTCTTCGCCCACGACACTCACCGCTACTTCCACGGCATTTGGCACATCTTCGTGCTCTTGGGATCCGTGGCGCATTGGCTCGCCGTGCTCATCATTCTGCAATAACACTTCATTTTAAAACATACATCCCTTATGAAACAACCCATTGCTACCACCAATGCGCCCGCAGCCATTGGTCCTTACAGCCAAGCCATCGAGGCTAACGGCACGGTTTACGTTTCGGGCCAACTGCCCATCGACCCCGCCACGGGTGCTTTTGCCGAAGGCGGCATTAAGGAACTCACCGCACAGTCGCTCACCAACATCAAGCACATCCTAGAAGAGGCTGGCCTCACGATGGCTAACGTGGTGAAGACGAGTGTGTTCTTAGCCGACATGGCCGACTTTGCCGAAATGAACGAGGTGTACGCTCAGTTCTTCGAAGCCCCCTTCCCCGCCCGCTCTGCTGTGGCCGTGAAGACGTTGCCGAAGAATGCGCGCATCGAAATTGAATGCATCGCCGTACGATGAAAATCGGTGTTTTCCTTTCGGCAAAAGACAACCTACCCGCTAGCTACCGCAAGGCGGCTGAAGAGGTGGGCGCGCTGATTGGCGAGCAGGGCCACACGCTAGTGTATGGCGGATCTAAGTGCGGCTTGATGGAGGTGTTGGCGCAGAGCGTGAAAGCGCACGGCGGCCGCATCTACGGCATGGTACCCGACATCCTCGTGCAACGGGGATGGGTGAGCGACACCATCGACGTGACGTTCCGCTGCGTTGACCTCAACGACCGCAAGATGATGATGAACCGCGAGAGCGACGTGCTCATCGCCCTACCAGGCGGCATCGGCACGCTCGACGAGGTGTTCACCGTGATGGCCAACACGGGCATCGGCATTAAGCACCAACCCGTCATCTTCTACAACGTGGACGGCTGCTGGCAACCGCTGCTAGCTGCGCTCGACGCACTCTTCGCCCAAGGCCTCATCACAGGGCAACCAGCCGACTACTACGCTGTGGCTTCCAACCTCGACGAACTGCGGACGGAGTTGGCTCAACTTTAGGACTAAAGACGATAAGAGGCTTCGCCTCGTAAGAATTACGATTAGCAAAATGATCTCAAAGATTGGGGGGCGACGCGGTGATGCGTCGCCCCCCAATCTTTTGCTCAATTTGTGCTCAATTCGAGCTCGGTTTAGAGTTTCTTGCTCAGCTTATCAAGCATATCCACAGTCATTGCGTCGAGGTCGTACTCGGGCTTCCAATCCCACTCTTGACGGGCGCAGATGTCGTCGAGGCTATTAGGCCAAGAGTCGGCATTAGCTTGCTTCAAGGGGTCGACGTTGTAGTCCATCTCAAAGTTGGGCTTATACTTGCGGATGGCATTAAACACGCCCTCGGGATCGAAACTCATAGCGGCAATGTTGAATGCGTTACGATGGATGAGGCGCGAAGGGTCGGCCTCCATCAGTTCTACGGCAGCACGAAGGGCGTCGGGCATGTACATCATGTCCATGAACGTGCCTTTAGCAATGGGGCAGGTGAACTTCTCGCCACGCACGGCCGAGTAGTAGATGTCGCAAGCGTAGTCGGTGGTGCCGCCGCCGGGAAGGGTAACGTAGGAAATCAAGCCTGGGAAACGGACGGCGCGAGTGTCGACACCGTACTTGCGGTAGTAGTAATCGGAGAGGAGTTCGGTGGTCACCTTCGAAACGCCGTAGATGGTGCGGGGGCGCTGGATAGTGTCCTGAGGCACGTTGTTGGCAGGCGTTTCGGGGCCAAACGAACCGATGGAGCTGGGAGTAAACACGGAGCAATTGTGCTCACGAGCCACTTCGAGCACGTTCCAAAGGCCATCAATGCCAATTTTCCAAGCCAACTGCGGACGACCCTCGGCCACCACGCTCAACAATGCGGCTAGGTTGTAGATGGCATCCACGTTGTGCTTTTTCACCACCTCGGCGATTTGTTCGCCATTGGTTACGTCGCAAATTTCAGCGGGGCCGCTCTCAGCTAGTTCGCCCTTGGGGGCAGCACTGGGGATGTAGCCACACACCACGTGGTCGTTGCCATAAACGCCGCGCAACTTCATAGTAAGCTCAGAGCCAATCTGGCCTGTAGCACCAATTACTAAAATATTTTTCATTTCCGTTGTAAGAAAAGATTTGTGTTTAGGGTATCTGTATTCGGTTTTTCAAAGGAAAGCATTCAGCCACAAAGCGTTAGGAAAACTTTCTTAGCTGAAAGGGTGACGCAGGACTTCATGCGGCACACAAATACATTGCAAATTTGCAATCTTTTTTTGAGATTTAATGAGCGGGCAAGGTTATTTTTCAAAAAAAATACGTTACTTTGCGGTGAATAAGGGAAGGTCGTTTCACCTTAATCTATATAAAGCACACATTTAATTCCTTAGATAAGAAAATGTACGGTAAATTTCAAGAACATCTTCAGCAGGAGCTGAAGGACATCAAGGAGGCTGGCCTTTATAAAGAGGAACGCCTCATCGAAGGGCCTCAACAAGCAGCCATTCAAGTGAAAGGACAAGAAGTGCTCAACTTCTGCGCCAACAACTACCTCGGCTTGTCGAACAATCCTCGCCTTGTGCAAGCTGCGAAGGACATGATGGACCGTCGTGGCTACGGCATGTCGAGCGTTCGTTTCATCTGCGGCACGCAGGATGTACACAAAGAGCTTGAAGCGGCCATCTCCGACTACTTCAAAACTGAGGATACCATTCTCTACGCTGCCTGCTTCGATGCGAACGGCGGTGTGTTTGAGCCGCTGCTCACAGCCGACGATGCCATCATCTCCGATGCGCTCAACCACGCTTCTATCATCGACGGTGTGCGCCTCTGCAAGGCTAAGCGTTATCGCTACGCCAACGCTGACATGGAGGACTTGGAGCGTCAGCTGCAAGCCGCTCAGGAGCAACGCTTCCGCATCATCGTGACCGATGGTGTATTCTCTATGGACGGCAACGTTGCCCCCATCGACAAGATTTGCGACTTGGCCGAAAAGTACGACGCACTCGTAATGGTAGACGAGAGCCACTCGGCTGGCGTAGTCGGTGCTACGGGTCACGGCGTGAGCGAGTTCTTCAACACCTACGGCCGTGTCGACATCTACACGGGCACACTGGGCAAGGCTTTCGGCGGCGCAATGGGTGGCTTCACCACGGGTCGCAAGGAGATTATCGACTTGCTGCGTCAGCGTTCTCGCCCCTACCTCTTCTCCAACTCTGTAGCTCCCGCCATCGTGGGTGCTGCGCTTGAAACGTTCAAGATTTTGAAGGAGAGCAACGAAATCCACGACAAACTCGTGGAGAACGTCAACTACTTCCGCGACAAGATGATGGCGGCTGGCTTCGACATCAAGCCTACTCAGAGCGCCATCTGCGCCGTGATGCTCTACGACGCTAAACTCTCGCAAACCTACGCTGCCAAGCTTCAGGAAGAAGGCATCTACGTGACGGGCTTCTACTATCCCGTTGTGCCGAAGGATCAAGCCCGCATCCGCGTGCAGATTTCTGCTGGCCACGAGCGCGAACACCTCGACAAGTGTATCGCCGCCTTCATCAAGGTAGGCAAGGAACTTGGCGTACTTAAATGATCTCATTTGTTGTAATGTCGGAAGAGGCTCAAATGACTTTTGAGCCGACTCTCCGACCATATTGACATGCTTTTTTTGGCAAACACAGTTTCGATTGTGTTTGCCTTTTTATTTGCCCTGCTTGCGGAAGCACGAAAAAGGACAAGGAGCAAGAGGAATGTTCTTAATGTCTAGAAATTTATCCCATTAGGCTTAAAGATTGCTTAAAAAGGGAATGTAGATTTGCTGAAATAGAAAACTTTTCATTACTTTGCAGTTTCGATTACAGCCTTTCCTATACAACGATAATACAACAACCTTTTTAACGTCAAAAATCTATGGAACCTGCTAAGGGAAAACTGGGTGTGATGTGTGTGGGCCTGGGCGCCGTCACCACCACCTTTATGACTGGGGTGCTAATGGCTCGCAAGGGCTTGGCCAAGCCCATCGGCTCAATGACCCAGTACGACAAAATCCGCGTTGGCCGCGGTAAAGACAAGAAATATCTGCACTACGGCGAAATCGTGCCGCTCACCTCACTCGACGACATTGAGTTTGGCGCATGGGACGTATATCCCGCCAACGCCTACGAAAGTGCGCTCAACGCCGAAGTGCTCCGCGACCGCGACATCGAGCCTGTGTGCGACGAGTTGAAAGCCATCACCCCAATGCCTGCCGCCTTCGACCGCGACTATGCCCGCCGTCTCGACGGCGACAACGTAAAGGCTTGCGCCACTCGCTGGGAGATGGTAGAGGCTTTGCGTGAAGACATTCGCCAATTCAAGGCCGCTCACCACTGCGACCGCATCGTGGTGATTTGGGCTGCTTCTACGGAAATCTACGTGCCCGTCAACGAAGAGGTACACGGCTCGCTCGCTGCCCTCGAGGCCGCTATGAAGGCCGACAACCGCCAGCACGTGGCTCCCTCCATGTGTTACGCCTACGCCGCTCTAGCTGAAGGTGCACCCTTCATTATGGGTGCGCCCAACACGACGGTCGACATTCCCGCCATGTGGGAAATGGCTGAAAAGACGAAGATGCCCATCGCTGGTAAGGACTTCAAGACGGGTCAGACCTTGGTAAAATCGGGCTTTGCCCCCATCATCGGCACTCGCTGCCTAGGGCTGAGCGGATGGTTCTCGACCAACATTTTGGGCAACCGCGACGGCCTCGTGCTCGACGAACCGGCCAATTTTCACACCAAGGAGGTGTCGAAACTCTCTACGCTTGAAAGCATCCTCGAAGCTGACAAGCAGCCCGACCTCTACTCGAACTACTACCACAAGGTGCGCATCAACTACTATCCGCCGCGCAACGACAACAAGGAGGGATGGGACAACATCGACATCTTCGGCTGGATGGGTTACCCCATGCAGATTAAAATCAACTTCCTCTGCCGCGACTCCATCCTCGCCGCTCCGCTCTTACTCGACCTCGTGCTGCTCTCCGACCTCGCCGCTCGCAAGGGTCGCTATGGCACGCAGCGTTTCTTGAGTTTCTTCCTCAAGAGCCCGATGCACGACTACACGGAGGGCGAAGTGCCAATCAACCACCTCTTCCAGCAATACGTAATGCTGAAGAACGCTATCCGCGAAATGGGTGGCTACGAGGCCGACGAGGAAATCGACTAACCCCCTCTCGCCAATCCACCTAGAAAGGGGAGGAATGTGCCACGACAAGCTAGCCTAGGCAAAGCATCACCTCCCCACCCCATCACTCTAAACACCATGAGACTTTGTTCACCCCACTCCGCCCCACAGCCTCGCTGCTAAGGGGGATAGAAGCGGCGTGAACAAAGCCTCGCTTTTTGTAAACCCACGAATGAAACTACGACTGCTACTCCTGCTGCTGCTCACCTGCTTCACCCAGCTGACTACCTCGGCTCAAACCACGCTCATCGGCACCGTGCTCGACTCGAAAACGGGCGAAAAGCTCCCCTTCGTCAACGTAATCTACGTGGACGGTAAAGGCACGCGCACCGACTACGACGGACATTTCTCCCTGCCCTACAAGGCGGGGCGACTGCGCTTCTCCGTGATTGGCTACGAAACGAAAACGGTGAGCGTAAAGTCAGCCGACTCGCTCGTGGTGAAAATCGACCCAATGGAACGCTCGCTCGGCACGGCCGAAGTGACGGGGCGCAAAACGAAATATTCGCGCAAGAACAACCCCGCTGTCGAACTTATGCGCAAGGTGATAGCCGCCAAAGGGCAGAACGACCTCCACACCCACGACTTCTACAGCATCGACAAATACACGAAGCTGACCTTCGCCTTCAACGAGGTGACCGACAAGATTTTTGAGGAAGGGAAATTCAAAAAATTCCCCTTCCTCAAAGACCACGTGGAAGTGTGCAACGAAACGGGTAAACTCATTCTGCCCATCTCGGTGGACGAAAGCGTCACCCGCCTCATCTACCGAAAGGATCCGAAGGCCGAAAAGAGCATCATCTTAGGCCAACGCTCCAACGGCATCAACGACCTCATCAACACGGGCGACATCCTCACCACCCTACTCAAGGACTGCTTCAACGATGTCAACATCTACGACGACGAGGTGCGCCTGCTGCAACGCCCCTTCGATAGCCCCATCTCCTCGAAAAGCGCCATCAGCTTCTATCGCTACTTCATCGTCGACACGCTCTTGGTGAACAATCAGGACAAGTGCATTCAAGTGGACTTCACACCCAACAACCCGCAAGACTTTGGCTTCTCGGGCAGCCTCTACATCCTAGCCGACAGCACCTATCGGGTGCGCAAAGTAGACATTGGCATCCCCGTAGCGAGCGAGGTGAACTTTGTGGACAACATGCGCCTCATTCAAGAGTTTGCCCAACTGCCCACGGGCGAACAAGTGCTCATCAAGGACGACATGCTCATCCAGCTAAAGGTGGCCAAATTCCTACAGAAATTTCAAGTGAAGCGTGCCACGGAGTATAGCAACTACTCCTTCAACCCCATTGCCGCCAAAAACTTCCGCTTTAAGGGCGACACCTTCACCAATGCCAATGCGCAAATGCAGGATGAGGACTTTTGGGCTGCTCACCGCACCGACTCGCTCAGCAAGAGCGAGGGATCGATGAATCAGTTTGTGAAGAAGTTGCAACAAATCAAGGGTTTCAAGCCCGTGCTATGGATAGCCAAGGCTTTCATCGAAAACTTTGTGGAGACCTCGACCGACCCGAAGCACCCCTCGAAGGTGGACATCGGCCCTGTGAACACGATGATTACGCAGAACCACGTCGACGGACTGCGTCTACGCGTTTCGGGGCAGACCACGGCCAACTTCAATAAGCACCTCTTCCTCAAAGGCTACGTGGCCTACGGCTTCAGAGACGAGAAATGGAAGGGCATGGGCGAAGTGACCTACTCCTTCAACGAAAAATCCTACCTACCACGTGAGTTTCCCGTAAACAATCTCACGTTCAACTACACGCGCGACGTAATGTCGGCCTCCGACAAGTTCATGCCCACCGACAAAGACAACGTGTTCACCTCCTTCAAGTGGACCACGGTGGACCACATGATGTACTACGAGACCTTCAAACTCCTGTGGGAACGCGAGTGGGAAAACGGACTGCGCATCAATTTCCAAGCTCGCACGTCGAAGGACACCCCCACCTCGAGTCTTTTCTATCAACCGCTTCGCGCTGAAGGGCTCACCAACGACGCTTCGCTCAACACGCCCTTCATCCGCTACTACGACTTCACCGCTGGCATCCGCTACCAGCCTGGCGTCACCTGGCTCAACACGAAACAGCGACGTATCGCCACCAACCGCGACGCCCCCATCTTCACGCTCACCCACACCTTGGGCAGCTACAACCTAGGCAGCGGCACGGGCAACCACAGTTACAACCTCACCGAGGCTAGCATCTATAAACGCGTGTGGTTGCGCTCATGGGGTAAGATGAACTTCATGTTGCAAGGCGGGGTGCAGTGGAACAAAGTGCCCTTCCCCTTGCTCATCACGCCAGCCGCCAACTTGTCGTATATTAAGGAGGACAACACCTTCGAACTAATCAACAACATGGAGTTTCTCAACGACCGCTACGTTTCATTAATGTACTCGTGGGACTTGAACGGAAAAATCTTCAACCGCATCCCCTTGTTGAAAAAACTGAAGTGGCGCGAATACATCGGCTGTAACGTGCTATGGGGAACGCTCTCGGACAAGAACAACCCGCTGCTCGAGAAGAATGCCACCGATAGTCGCCTCTTCTACCTTCCTGGCCACTGGCAAAGCGACGGAACGTTCAGCTATCAATCGCGAGTGATGGACAAGAAAGTGCCCTACGTGGAGGTGATGGTAGGTGTACACAACATCTTCAAACTTGTCCATATCGAGTATGTGCGCCGCCTCAACTATCTGCACGCTGGTGTAAACAAATGGGGCATCCGCGGCATGGTGCGCTTCGTGTTCTAACCTACGAAAAACCACATCAAAGTTGGGGGCGACGCGTCCTCGCGTCGGCAAAAAAAAGGAACTCAAGAAGAAAGAAAAGAAAAGAATATTTTCTCTTCTTGCGTTTCTTCTCCAAGCCGACGCGGGGACGCGTCGCCCCCAATTTTTGGGTGTGTCCTAACAAGCGAAAAACGATTAGGTCGATGAAAAGAGCGTTTCTTGAAAATTCCGTCCGCACGACCTTCCCTACGAAAGAGGGGAAGCACAATTCACCCTAAAATCTGTTGTCAACCTCAAAAAGGAGGTTGGAAACGCAAAGTGAACATTAAGATAATGAAACGCAAAGCAGAAATCTTATGCCCCGAAAGTAGAAATTCCCACAAATTAATAGTAACTTTGCCCATTGAAGAACAAAAAGAATTAAAGATATATGAGTTTACAATGCGGCATTGTAGGACTGCCCAACGTGGGAAAGTCCACATTGTTCAACTGCCTAAGTAATGCCAAGGCACAGTCTGCCAACTTCCCCTTCTGCACCATCGAGCCCAACGTGGGCGTAATCACCGTGCCCGACGAACGCTTGACCAAGCTGGCCGAACTCGTGCATCCAGGACGCATCGTGCCCACCACAGTAGAGATTGTGGACATTGCTGGCCTCGTGAAAGGTGCCTCCAAGGGTGAAGGCTTGGGCAACCAGTTCCTAGGAAACATCCGCGAGACGGATGCCATCATCCACGTGTTGCGCTGCTTCGACGATGGCAACGTAGTACACGTTGACGGAAGCGTTGACCCCGTGCGCGACAAGGAAATTATCGACACCGAGTTGCAACTCAAAGACCTCGAGACCGTGGAAAACCGCATAAAGCGTGTAGAGAAAATTGCCAAAGTGGGCGGTGACAAAACGGCGAAAGTGGAATACGACGTGTTGCTGGCCTACAAGGCTGCCCTGGAGGAAGGAAAGAGCGCACGCAGCGTAACGTTTGACACGCTCGAGGAGCAGAAAGCCGCTAAGGGACTCTTCTTGCTCACCTCTAAACCCGTGCTCTACGTGTGCAACGTGGACGAAAGTTCAGCCGCCACGGGCAACCACTACGTGGAGGAGGTGCGCAAAGCCGTGGCCGAGGAGGGCGCAGAGGTGCTCGTGCTGGCCGCACAAACTGAAGCCGACATTGCCGAACTCGAAACCTACGAGGAGCGACAAATGTTCCTACAAGACGTGGGCTTGGAGGAGAGCGGATGCAACCGCCTCATCAAGGCCGCCTACCACATGCTCAACCTGCAGACCTTCATCACGGCGGGCGAGATGGAGGTGAAGGCTTGGACCTTCCACAAGGGTTGGAAAGCTCCGCAATGTGCGGGCGTAATCCACACCGACTTTGAGAAAGGCTTTATCCGTGCCGAGGTCATCAAGTACGACGACTACGTGCGCCTTGGCTCTGAGGCCGCCGTGCGCGATGCTGGACTGCTCCACGTGGAGGGCAAGGAATATGAAGTGGCCGATGGCGACATCATGCACTTCCGCTTCAACGTATAACGCCGATTTTTTCCGTTTTCAAACAGATGCAATCATTTCTTTCCATCATTTGGGATCCTTCGATTATAGCCTTTAGCCTAGGCTCCGTGCAGGTGCGCTGGTACTCGCTCTGTTGGTGTATCGGCTTAGCCTTGGCCTACGTCGTGGTCTACAAACTCTATCGCCAACAGCGCATTCCGCAAGAGAAGTTCGACCCGCTCTTCCTCTACTGCTTCGTAGGCATCTTGGTGGGTGCCCGCTTGGGCCACTGCCTGCTCTACGAGCCAAGCTATTTCTTGGCACACCCGCTTGAGATGGTGCTACCCATGCACAAAATGGCCGATGGCACGTGGAAGTTTACGGGCTATGCGGGGCTTGCCTCCCATGGCGGCACGCTCGGATTGATGATAGCCCTTTGGCTCTACGTGCGCCGCACGAAGGTCAACATCTTGCGTGTGCTCGACAACATCGCCATCGCCACACCTATTTGCGCTTGTTTCATCCGCTTAGGCAACTTGATGAACTCGGAGATTGTGGGGAAGTTTACGGACAATGAGGCACTAGGTTTCGTGTTCGCTCATCTCAACGAGACGCAGCCGCGCTACCCCGCCCAACTCTACGAAGCCATAGCCTACTTGGTGTTCTTCGTAGTAGGTCTAGGGCTTTACGCCAAAATGAAGAGCCGTGTAGGCACTGGATTCTATTTTGGCTACTGCCTCACCTCTATCTTCACCTTCCGCTTCCTCGTGGAGTTTCTCAAAGAGGTGCAAGAGCCTTGGGAGCTTCACATGCAGCAACTCATCGGGCTGAACCAAGGGCAACTGCTCAGCATCCCCTTTGTGGCTCTAGGGCTCTACTGCATGATGCAAGGCAAATGGTGCCGACAACTTAGCGAAAAGAAAGAATTTTTCTAAATACACATCAACTACATAGTATATACACATCAACTACATAGTATGCAAATCAAAGGTTATTTATCGATAGCATTGGTGGGTACGTTGGGTCTCACCTCATGCAGCAACAAGTTGGGCGAACTTTCGGCCGACAACTTCACCGCCACCCCCTCGCCTATGGAGGCTAACGGCGGCCAAGTGGCCGTGACCATCAACGGACGCTTCCCCGAGAAATACATGAAGAAGAAGGCCGTGGTGACCGTCACCCCCGTGCTGCGCTACACTGGTCAATCCACTCAAGGACAAAGTGCCAGTTTCCAAGGCGAAAAGGTGCAGGGCAACGACCAGGAAATCTCCTACAAACTTGGCGGTAGCTTCGTGATGCGCAACACCTTCACCTACACCCCCGCCATGCAAAGAAGCGAACTCTACCTCACCTTCGACGCTAAGGTGGGCAATAAGAAGGTGAACGTGCCCGACGTGAAAGTGGACGATGGCATCTTGGCTACCTCAACCCTCGTGCAGCAAACTGCCGCTTCGGCCAACACGCAAATCGCTGCCGACAAATATCAGTATGCTATCAAGCAGACGAAACAGGCACAAATCAAGTATCTCATCAATCAGGCCAACATCCGCAACAGTGAACTGAAAAGCACCACTGTGCAGGACTTTGTGAACACCTTGAAGCAAATCAAGGCCGACCAAAAGGGCTACATGCTCGACAACATCGAAGTGTCGGCCTACGCTTCGCCCGATGGCGGCATGAAGGTGAACACAGCCTTGGCTCAAAAGCGCGAAACAAGTTCGAAGGGCTACGTTAATAGCCAATTGAAGACGGCAAAACTGGACGCTGAAGTTGACTCGAAATACACCGCCGAGGACTGGGAAGGTTTCCAGGAACTCGTGTCGCAGTCGAACATTCAAGATAAGGATATTATCCTACGCGTGCTCTCCATGTACCAAGACCCCGAAGAGCGCGAGAAGCAAATTCGCAACATTTCGGCTGGTTACAAGGAGTTGGCCGACGAGATTCTGCCCGAACTGCGTCGTGCACGCCTCACGTTGAACTACAACCTCATTGGCCGCAGCGACGACGAAATCGAGCAACAATACAAGGACGATGCATCGAAACTCTCCGTGGAAGAACTGCTCTACGCTGCCACACTCACGGAAGATGCCGCTCAGCAGAAGGACATCTACTCGACCGCAGCCCGTCAGTATCCCGACGACTACCGCGCTTTCAACAACCTAGCCACCTTGGCCTACAAGCAAGGCGACTTCGCCTCAGCCAAGAGCTACTTGCAGCAAGCTTTGACCAAGAATAGCTCTTCGGCCGAAGTAAACGCTAACGAGGCTCTGATTTCCCTCTGCGAGGGAAACACCACGGAGGCTCAGAACTACTTGATGAAGGCCACCGCTGCCGACAACTACAACGAAGTGTTGGGCAACTTGCAAACGGCTGCTGGCAACTACGCTCAAGCTGCTGAATGCCTGAAGGGCGTGAACACCAACTCGGCCGCTTTGGCTCAGCTCCTTAATAAGGACTATGCCTCAGCAAACACCACGCTAAGCAAGGTAGCTCAGCCCGACGCACTCACTAGCTACCTTAAGGCCATTGTGGCTGCTCGCAGCAATCAACAGAACGCTGCCATCAGCAACCTAAAAGAGGCCATCAGCAAGGACAGCTCACTGAAGCAACGCGCTGCCAACGACTTGGAGTTCCTTTCACTCTTCAACGATAGCGCATTCCAAAACCTGGTGAAGTAATCTCGCATTAGCTATGAGCTACTCCCTTTGTAGTTCATGTCCAATAAAAACCTAAAACAACTGCTCCTGCCGCTTGACAGGAGCAGTTGCTCTTTATACCTTATTATATATATATCCCTTATGCTCTCTCCCCTCTACAACACGCAGCACCTCATAGAGGCTGGATGCGATGAAGCTGGGCGCGGCTGCCTAGCTGGTAGCGTGTATGCCGCCGCAGTCATTCTGCCCCCCGATTACGAAAACGACCAACTCAACGACTCGAAGCAACTTTCGGCAAAAAAGCGATATGCTCTGCGCGAAACGATTGAGCACGACGCACTAGCTTGGGCTTTGGGCATCGTCACGCCCGAAGAAATCGACCATATCAACATTCTCAACGCTTCCATCCTAGCCATGCACCGTGCCCTCGACGGACTAAAGCTACGTCCAGAATTTGTCATCGTCGATGGTAATCGCTTTAAGTCCTACAACGACCTGCCCCATCAGACCATCGTGAAGGGCGACGGAAAATACCTTAGCATTGCGGCAGCCTCCATTTTGGCCAAGACCTACCGCGACGACTACATGCATGCGCTCCACCAGGAGTTTCCCCACTATGGTTGGGACCGCAATGCGGGCTACCCTACCAAGCAGCATCGTGAAGGAATCGCCCTACACGGACTGACGCCCTACCACCGCCGCACGTTTGCTGGATTGGGCGAACAAGAGTTGCCCTTCAACGGAGAACTGTGAGCCGCAGAAGAAACGAAAGAAAGAGAAATCAAGAAAATAGTTCTCGAAACACGGCAAGCGATTTTAGTTCGGGGAAATTGGGTAAATGTAGCCTATAATAGGTGTTGATTGCCTCAAGCAAGCGGGAGCGATCCGCCCCGCTAAACTGAAAGAAGCGCATCGTGTCGTAGCGCATGCGTAAGAGTTTGGGCAACAAGGCCGCCTCAGCGGGCTGCAAGAAATCGGGATGCTCTGGCTGCCGCTCCACGAAGCACGAAGCACGAAGGTCGAAATAGCAGTCCTCAGCCCCCCGTAGCACGCTAGGCATAAAGCCCAAGAAATGGGTAAGACGGAGGAGAAAGAGCAAATGAAAATTGCTATAACCCTGAGTGCTGGCATCCAGCCATAGCAACGAGTGCTCCACATAGCGAAACAAATTCTCGTCCATCTGCTCCACCCGAACGGCATGGTGCAACACCTCGGCCACGAACAGAGCGATGCTCAGTTTGATAGGGTCGTAAGGCAACGAGGCATAGGGCTTGACCACCTGCACACTCTGCGGTCGCTGCATGTTGGCCTTAGGCCGATGCGTCCACTCCAACTCGAGAATAGCCAATGGCTGGAACAACGAATAGCGCACCGCCGCTCGCTTGCTGCGACTAATGCGCACCATCATCGACACACAACCTTGCTGCTCAGTAAGCACGTCGACAATGAGCTGCTCATCGTTGTAGCGCAAAGTATGTAGCACAATTCCACGCGACTTCATGATAGGTAGTTCTTATACATTATATATATAAAGAAAGGGCTTTGCCCGAGCTATTTTCACTTTCTCGACGCAAAAAGAGGATTTTCCCATCCTTTTTCCAGCCTCAGCAAAGCGATAGCTCAAATTACAAAAGTACCAAATCTAGCCAAAGAAAGGGCTAAAGAAGCCCCAAAATGTGCCCAAAACAACAAAAAACGCACTTTTTTTGAAAAAAATA
>CAVFOF010000031.1:9478-15913 GCA_963623895.1 bacterium | reverse complement strand
TTACCCCCAATTTTGTGGTATTTATAGCCTCTAGCGTTTCTTCCCCAAGCCGACGCGGGGACGCGTCGCCTCCAATTTGTGGGTGTTATGCCCCCAATTTGGGGGTGTTCTGCCCTAAGTTTTTGCTCTGTTTGTGCTATTACTGCACCGTAATCTTAGCCACACTGCGCTGCGTGTCGGTGTTGGCCTCGACCACGTAGAGGCCGGGGGCAAGCTTGAGCGAAAGCTCAGCGGTGTAGGGGCTCATCGTGTAGAGCGTGCGACCCTCGGCGTCCACAATGTGTACGTAGGTCAAGGGGTGAGCCGTGGGCGAACTGATAACGGCCTTCTGGCCTACCACCTGAATGAGCAGAGCCGAGTCGGTGACCTCGTCCTCGGGGTCGGGCGTGGTGTCGCTCGTAAGGATGTAGTAGCGACCCGTGGTCACGCCAGGCACCTCAATCGTCACGCTGTCGGCTTCGGGCGTAGAGCCTAGGCTGAGCGGTGTGATGCTGCCGTTGGAGGCATCGAGCAGTGAGAGCGTTTCGCTAAACGTGTGCATACCGCTGAAGGTGAGGCTCACGGGCTTCTCGCTGTCCGAAAGCACGCCCACGGGGATGCGCTGCATGGTGCGGCGGCGGTTGATACAGCTCACCGTGTTGCCCGCTAGGGTGTAGACGGTGGGAGCAGAGAGCTGCGAATTGTCGACGAGCGTTTCCATGTCCTCAGCGGTGAGGTAGGCATTGCTCGCACTGTCAGTTTTCAGCACAAGTGCCTCGGTAGTTTCGCCGTTGCGAGTGGCGCGGATGCGCAAGGTCGGTTGAGCCTGAGTTGTAGCACTGCGCCCTTTGCGTGAGGGAGCACGCAGCAAGCTATTTACGGCCTTGGCTTGTGCCATCATCTCGGGGGTGAAGGTCAGGGCGAGCAATCCAGTGGCCGTGGCTGCCTTTACGAAGAAGCCTTGGCCAGGAGCAAGGATGCCGTTGGCGGTGGCGGCGGTGGTGGAGTTGATGGTCGTCCAGCCCGCATCGTCATCGTTCTGCATCACGCCCGTTTGCCCTTGAGCGGTGAGCAACCAATATTTGCGACCATCGAGCACGGCGGCGTTCTCGTCGAAGAACTTGGCCATGTCGAGCCCACAGGTGAAGGGGTTGCCCACGAGGTAGTAGGCGTTGTTGGCCACTGTGTTGTGCAGCGTGAGGTTGAGCTGACCCGTGGTCGCCATATTGTCGGTGAGCAAGCGGTGAGCGTTGGTGCGGTCGACGGCGTAGAGTTTGCCGTCGGTGGCGTTAGCCTCGGTGTAGTAGCTATACTGCTCGTCCTCCTTAGGCAGACGGAAGCGGGTGGCGGTGTAGGTGGTGCCGTCGTAGCTGGTGCCGTTCACCTTCACGGAGAAGCCGCCGTTAGAGTAGGGCACTTGCACGTTGTTGTACACCTTGCTCCACGTAGCTCCCACGTAGACGTTGCGGTCTTTCACGGCAGTCTCTTGTGGCGCAGTGGCACTGTAAGGCTCAAGGTAGTAGAGTTTGGCCTCGGCCACGTCCCATGAGCGTTGGTAAACGGCGGGTTTGAAGCGGTTGTAGCTCGTGGTGTTGAAGGTGATGTCGGCGAAGTAGGCCGATTGTTGCTGCCCATTGTCGGTGGGAGCGTACCAGTCGCCCGCATAGGTGCTTTGCAAGGGCGAGCCGAGCGTGTACCAGCGGTCGGGGTTGAGGCTATACTCCATCCAAGCCTTGCTATAGCTGAGCAAGTGTGTGCCGGCTACCTCGGCAGCGGGGGCTAGGACGAGGTCGTTGGCGGTGTAGGGAGTATAGATTTTACACTCGTTGATATGCGTGGTGGCATCGGCCGCTGGATTGGTGAGCAGGGCATACTCGATGTCGGTAGTGGCCGTGCGGGCGTCGTCCTCGTGATCGGTGAAGTCGACGAAGTGGTCGGTAGCATCAATGCCCGTCTGATAGATAGTGGGATAGTAGCTGATGCCACTCGGTAGGACGAGGCTCGTGTGGATCATTGGGGCGAAGCCTTGAGCCGTGCCGTTGGTGGCATTGCTCGTGTAGGAGGCATCGTTGGGGGAGCGTTTCAAGTCGGCATGGTCGGCACGGGCCCAGTTGAGGTCGCAGGTCCACTCATTGTTGCCAGCCGCTCCCGTCCACACTTGGTAGGCGGGCACGATGTTGAGGTCGGCTAGGAGCGAACCGTCGCAAGTGGTGCTTTCCGTGGTGCTGCTGTCGGCAAAGCGTTCTTTGAAGTCGATGCGTAGGTCGTAGGTGTAGCCTTCGCGTGGGGTGAAGTCGGCATCGAAGTAGAAGTCGGCGTGAGCGTTGGCCGCATCGTCGGTGAGTGCCTCGAGGGCGGTGACGGTGCCCACTTGGTGCAGGCCCGTGATGTTGCCGTCAGCATCGATGTCGTACACCTTTTCGCGCATCGTGGGGTCGTTCGTGCCGGCTAGGTAGAGGGGAGCTGTGCCGTCATCGCTTAGGCTCACCATCTTTAGACCCGTAGCTCCATCGGTGATGGTCTTGATGCCGCGTAGGGGCATTCGCAGGCGAGTGGCGGGAGCCGTGCCTGCGGTAGCTTCGGTCACCTCGGTAATGGCCGCTAGGCTACTGCGGATGGGCACACAGGTGAGGTGGTCGGGGTAGACGTAGCCCTCGGCACTGAGTCCGTTGTAGAGGCCAGGGGCGAGGCCATGCACTTGTAGCGTGATGTGCTGCGGGTCGAAGCAGTACTGCACGCCAGTGGTCTCGAGGTTGTCGACGGGGATGAGCGTGACGACTAGTTCTTGCCCCTGCGGCGTGGTAGAGGGTACGTAGACGTTGCACGTGGTGTTGAGCAGTGAGAGCGGAGCGATTTGGCTGCTGGTGTTTTGCGTGAGCTTATAGAGTCCGTCAATCACGAATTGCTTGAGCGTGTAGGCCTCGTCGCTTTGGGGCGTAGCTCCCACGGTGGTGCTGGCGTTGGGGTAGAAGTGGCGGAAGTTTTGGAGGGCTTCGCGCAGACTGATTTCGCCTGCTGCGGCCGTTTCGCCCGCCGAGAGTTCACGCACGGAGCCGTCGGTGCTGCTCATCACGATGTTTTCGAAAGTGCCGCCCACGTAGTCGCGCCACCAGTCGTAGCAGAAGATGAGTTGAGGCTCTTCGCCCGTGGCGGAGTCGGAACCGTTGAGCTTCACGCTGAGCGACACGCTCTTGCCCGCACAAGCCTGAGTGGCTCCGTCGACGCTGAGTTGGCCGTCGCCGTCTTGGATGACGCTAATGGCACTGGCCGTCTTGAAGTACGACATCATGCGGCAGTCGTTGTCGAGGTTGAAGGCGTCGACGGCATTGCTCGTGTTGATAGGTTCGCTGCTGTAGCGGGGGGTGAAGAGCAGGTAGTAGAGGCGGTTGGCCTTGAGGCCAGAGCCTTGCATCTTGTCGCTCACCACGAAGTGGCGCACACCGTCCGAGGTGGTCTCCTTGAAGCGGGTGGCCGTGCTTACGGCGAGTGCGTCTTGATAGTTGAAGGTGGGCAGCTGGGTGTCGTCGGTGTAGTGGGTGGTGAACTCCACGTTGCGGAAGGCGCAGCGGTAGGGGTCGGTGCTGCTGGGGTCGCCAATAATGGCTTTGAGCATGGCGCGCTTCACTTGCTCCTTGTCGAGCGTGGTGCCATTGACGGCAGAGAGCGAGGTCATCTCCGCATCGAAGATTTCCTTGTCGAGCACGCAGTACCACATGAGGGGCCTACCGAAGCTCGGGTCTTCGTCCTCCTCGAGACCGAGTTGCTGCAGGATGGCGTCGAAGTCGGTGCTCATCTTGGTGAGCGTGATTTGTTGGTCGCACACGGGGGTGGTGTGCTCCAACTGCACGGTGGCATTAAAGGAGAACACCTTGACGTTGTCGATAAGGATGTCGCCACCGGCGGTGTTGGTGCAGGCATTCTCAATGTTCAGTTTGTAGCTTACGAAACTTTCGGAACTTGAGTTGATGAAGCTGAAGTAGACTTGCTGCCAGAGCGGGGTGCGGTCGGCCTCGGTGGGCTTCAGCTCCGTGCCTGCGCTATTGCGGGCAGAGTTGTAGATAGAGCCAGGGCAGAAGCTATAGAGAATGGTCTCCTTGCCAGCGGCGTTCACGCCTACTACGTTGAAGAGCACCTGTGCGGGGCTTTCATTTCCAGCGCGGTCGTTGGCACAGTAAATCCAGGCCGAAACGAACAAGCGCGAGGCGGAACAAGGCGTGCCTTCGAAGTCGAGCGAGGCGATGCGGCCGGGGAGATCGGAGGCGTCGATGTAGAGGAAGGCGGAGTTGCTGGCATCATACTTGTCGCTGCCATAGATGTTTTCGTAGAGCTTCGTGATGGACACGTTGTTGGCGCGAATCATGCCGCCTCCGTCACCGTTTTGGAAGCGGTGGGTAATGGAGTAGGAGCCCCAGGTGTTTTCGTTCACTTGTCCCGTGCTGTTGAAGTCACCAGCGATAGGTGCGAAGGCGTAGTTGGAGTTTTCGAAGAGCAAGGGGTAGCGATAGGTGAGCGGGTTGCTCGTGCTCGCATTTTGCGTTGTGGTGTCGAAGCTATAGTTCTTGCCTACGGGGGGTGTGATGAAGTCGTCGTAGGTGGTGGGGTTGAAGTCGATGGAGGCTACGGGGCTACCCACGTTCTTCTCTAGGGCTTCGGGCGAGCGGTTCGTCTTGAACGTGCCGTCGTCGTTCGTGCCAATCACGTCGCTAAAAACGAGCGGTTCGGCATCTTCGTCGAAAATCAGCGTGACCTTAGCCACTTGGTAGCGTGTGCCGTCGCTGGCTTTGCCGTAGATTTTGAACACGCATTGGTTGGACGTAGCTGTGCCTGTGCCCGTGCCGTCGGTGTCACCAGGGTAGTTGAAGGCAATGAAGCGTCGGGCACCTATGGTCGTGGCAGCGAGTGGGCCAGCACTAGTGATGCCTGAGCCATTGTCGTCGACCTCGATTACCATTCCTCCGCTATTCACGTTATTCTGTAGGTTCTCTTCGGAGGCGGTGGCGGCTTTGTAGTACCAATAGTCTTGGAACTGCATGTTGAGCGAGAAACTGCTGCGGCCTAGTGTAATCTTCTTCTTGGGGAAGTGGATGGTGTGTTGCTCGTACCATTGGTCGCTGCCCTCCTTGCAGTTGAGCAGTTCGTTGGCAATGGTGCGGGCATTGCGCAAGATGAATATGTTGCGGCTGCTGAGGGTAGGCTCAATGAGGTCTTGATGTTCGGGCACGACGTTTTCGTTGAGCGTTCCGCCCGTGTATTGCATGTTGCCGTTGTCGCCGAAGTAGTCAACAAAGTCGGTGAAGGTGGAGGCGTCCATGCCGAGCACGTATTCGTAGTTGTCATCAATCTCCTCGGGCATTTGGAAGATGAAGTCCTTGCCCACGTAGGTGCCGTAGGCGTTGTTGAAGTTGAGTTCCGTACCCATCACGAGGCCGTTGCTATACTTGCGGATGCTTTGTGCGGTGAAGAGGATGAGGTCGTTGCTCACGGGCTCGCCCGTGGTGTAGTTGTACCATCGCTGATAGCCTCGTTGTCTCGTGTCGCTACCATTGCCCGAATAGAGGCATGAGGGCAACACCAAGGTGCGGTTGGTGCCAGCTTTGAGGTAGTGGGTCACGGTGTAGGTGTTGGCCTTTTGCTCCACCTCTCCCGAGTAGGCATTGGTGTCGAAGCCGCTCTCGGTGGATTGGATGAAACCCGTGGGGATGGTGCTGCTGCTCTCGCTAGCCTGCTTTACAAACCAAGAACGCTTGGGGCGGATGGCGTGGTCGGTGTAGTCCTCGCCGTTGAACACTTGGGCAGGAGTGAAGAGCACGTATCTGCGATTCTCTGTTGTTTGGATCAGGGTGATGTTGTTGCCCGAGCCTGAGGCTGCCAAATACCATGTGCCGTCAATGTAATTATCGAGGTTAGTGCCGCCCACGGGCTGCACGTCGTAGCGTTGAGTCGTGGTGTTGTAGGTGGCTTTGAAGTGGGAAGCCTTAGTGGCGTCGAGGGTTGTATAGAAAAGGCCTTTGTCGAAGGTGAGGTATTTGTGGTCTTTAGTGCGCAGGGTGAAGTCGGCCATGCTGCCTTGCAGTGTCCAGTACATGTCGTTGAGGTGCTGGTCGAGGCCTTGTAGGTAGGCACTGTTGCCGCCGTCGCTGCCGCCTCCGATGAAGTAGGAACTTGTGTCGCGCTTGTCGAAACTGATAAACACGTAGTAAGGCTCGTCGCTCTCGGAGTTGGTGAAGGGCGGCACTACGGGGTCGGAGAAGCTGAAGCAGAGGTGGTGGTTGCTCGTATCGGCCAGATAGATGGTGGAGTAGTCGAGCATCTTGAGGGTGCTGTTGTCGCTGTCGAGACCGAGGCAGAGCTTGGGGACAGAGGGGACGCTGCCGTCGGCATCGAGGGCAGAGATACACCAGGTGGCCTTACCGCTTTCCGTGGCGTGGTTAAACCAGAGGAAGAAGTGGCTGGCCT
>CAVFOF010000031.1:5045-9468 GCA_963623895.1 bacterium | reverse complement strand
CTGGGCGAAAGCGTAGTGGGGGCATTCTCCACCTCGATGCTCGTGTCGTTGCCCTTGAGCAGCGGGGCGTTGTCGAGTTCGCCTAGTTGCAGGTAGCGCCAGTAGCCATTGTCTTTGGTGTAGAAGTCGGGGGTGAAGTCGGCCTCTATGAAGCGGAAGTAGTTGTTGCCGTTGCCTGTGGTGTTGAGACCTAATGCATTGAAATTTATAAAGTTGTTGCCGCTCACATCGGGCAGTTGGGCTTGCCAAGCGTCGAAGTTGGTGTCGGTTTCGGTGAGGCGCACTTTGCTGGCCTCGTCCTTGGTGGCTACCATCTTGAAGGCTGCGGTGGTGGCGTCGTAGGCGAGGAACGTCTTAGTGCTCACATTTTGTAGGTAGCAGTCGCCATTGGCAAGGTTATCGTCGCGCACGGCGAGCCAAATCTGCTTCATGTCGTTGTCGTTGGCCGTGGCGAGCACTACGCTCACGTTGCCGTCGTCGTCGGTGGTGAGGCTCAGTCCCTTGCCGTTGTTGACGTCTTGGCGTAGATAATAGAGCTGATAGTTGCTGCCGCTCGTGCTGATGGTGGGCAGTGTGGGGGCAGCGGGATACTGAGCCACCTTCACCACGGAGTAGCGCGTGTTAGCTTGTCCCCACGAGAGGTCGCCCTCGGTGTCGATGCTGAGAGCCAGCGTGCCGTCGGTGTTGAGCAGGTTGAAGCGTTGGGCGTTGTTGGTTTCGTAGGTGTTGTAGCTCACTCCGCCAAAGGTGTAGGCTGCTGTGGCCTCGGTGGTGAGCGAGAAGGTGGCGGCCGCTTCGTCGTAGGCGAGGTAGTAGCCCGCTTTGTTTTTAAGATGACTATTGCCTACCTCCCAAAGGTAATCGTTGGTCGCATCGGTGCTAGCAATAGTGTGGGCCGTGAGCGAACTGGCCTCGTCGCTCTGTGTGGCGATAAGCACCTTTGAGCCCATGGCGGGGAACATCATGAGGTTGTAGTCGCTCACTTCGGGGAAGGTCATGCGGTTGTTTGTGTCGCCCGCATTCCAACCTTTGAGATAGTAGGTATCCTGTCGGTTCATATACACCTGCCCCGTTTGGTTGTAGGGGCGCACTTGCCATGAGGAGGTGTAGTCTGAGCCGTTATCGACGAATTCCTCTAGGCGCAAGATGGTGGCTTGCGCTTTGTCGGTGGTCACTTGGTAGTAGTCGCTGTTGTTATTGCCTGTGTACTGAATATATGCTCCTTGCCAGTTGCGCATATACACGTCGCCCAGATCGTTGGCCTTCTCAAAGATCCAAGCGATGAAGGGGTTAGAGGTGTTGTTGGCTTTGTTGTCGAGTTTGCTGCTTGTGTCGATGCAGCCAAAGTTTTTGTTGTCAAGCACGTGGTGTAGCAAGTAGCGCACGGTGGTGTCGTCGGTGCTGAGCGTCACCATCTCAGGCCCCACCACGCTGCTACAGAGGCGCAGGGTGGCAAAGCGCGTTTGGGCAGCACCGAGGTAGAGTTGGCCTTCGGCACTAAGGCTAAGGGCTTTTGTTTCGTCGGTGGCGAGCACGAGGTTGTAGCGATTGCTCGCTGCGGCATAGGTGCTCTTGATGCGCTTAAAGGTGGTGGCTTCTGCTGCGTTGGTGGTGGTGGTGAGGGCGGAGGTGGCTTCGTTCCACTTCACGTATTTGCCATTTCCGCTCAACAATTTGTAGGAATTCACTACACCCGCAGTTTTGAGCGTCCATTGATAATTGGCATCGCTGCTTGCGTCGGTATACTTTTGCGCTGTCACGCTGCCGTTGCTCTCGTTTAAAGCCCAAGTGCCCATGCCGCTAAACTGCAAGTAGCCGGTAGGCTCGTAGAAGGTGGAAGGCTCAAAGCTCAAGGCGTTGTAATTGTCGCTCATGGCTGTTTTGGCCAAAGTGTTGGCCGTGCTGCTTAGACCCACTAGGCGGCTGGCGTCGCTCGAGAGAGCCATCTGGATGTACCAATAGCCGGGGTTTTTGTCGTCTTCTAAAAGGCGGAAGGCGGTTACGCTGTTTACGTTGAACGAGGTATACCACTTGTAGCCGCCATTGTAGACGAAGTATTTTCCCTCTTCGTTCACGAGGTAGCAGTCGCCGTCCTTGCAACTGCTGTGCTGTGCGGGGGTGAAGGCCCAGTTCTGCGTGATGCTTACGGGTGTTATGGCGTTTTGTGTGGTGAAGGTGCTGCCGTTGGCGGTGAGGTAGAGCTCTTCAGAGCCAGCGTAGTTGGCTTTAAACTTAATTTTGTAGACGTGCTCCAATTGGTCGATGCTCGTGGAGAGGGTTGGGGCGGCTGTGCCTTTCACTTCGCTCACGTCGCTGGCCATGCGCACCACGGTGTAGAGGCACGATTGGGTGGCTATGCTGAGTGTGCCGCCCTTGCAGCTTAGGCGTTGGTTGGTGTTGCTGCTTAGGCAGAGGTCGTAGCGGGTGGCGCCCGAGTAGGCGGCGTAGCTACTGGCTTGTAGCACAAAGGTGGTGGCCTCGCTCTTATTGGTGGTAAGGCTGAATGTGCTGTTGCTGTATTTCAGGTAGTTGCCGTTGCCGCTTTTCAGTGTGTAGGATGCGCCGCTGGCCTCGAGTGTCCATTGGTAGGCGGCGAGGTCGTCGCTCGCAGTGCGCTGCTTCAGATCTACGCTTGTTCCGCCATCGTGAAGCAGTGTTTGGCCTAGGGCTGTGAATTGTATGTACTTCGTCTGGCCGTTCCAAGCATCGGTAATGGCAGTGGTGAAGTAGCATGGGCCGTTAAGGCTTGAAGCATAGCCCACGTTCTTATTGCCTGAGCCATAGGGGAGGATGTATTTTCCTGTATTCGTGTTGTAGAGCACCCATAGGGTGGTGTAGCTCGAGTTGTCAATGTTTTCGTAGAGTCGGTATACGCCATTGTTGTTGCGTGTGCTTTCGTCGGTTGTGAGTTGCTGAAAGGTTCCTAGGTTGGTTCCCGTTTGGTCTCCCGTTTGATACACGTAGCGGCCATCTGTGCTTTTAATGTACACATCGCCCTGCTCGTTGGCCTCGTAGAGGCTCCAGTTGAAGCTCTCGGTGGGGGCGGTAGTGATTTTTTGCAGATTGATGGTGGTGGGGTCGTCGTAGACGTACTCTGTGCCGTTTGTTGTAAGCACCCAGCCATACTTGTGCTGCTCCTCGTCGGTGCTAATCATTGGGCAGAGTGCTGCGCCCTTGATAGAGGATACTTGGCGCACCACGGCATAGCGCGAGTTGGGCACTACGAGCTGCAGTTTGCCATTCTTCACCCCCAGGGTGTTGGCCGTGGTGCTAGTGCTCTGGGTGGCTAGCGTGAGGTTGTAGCGTGTGCCGCTAGTTTTGTTGTAGTAGTTGTTGTTGGTTTGCACGAAAGCCGTAGCCTCGCTCGCTGTGGCGGTGAGGCTGAAGGTGCTGGTCGCTTCGTCGTACTTCACATAGTGGCCCAATTTGCTTTTTAGCAGCACGGGGTTGGTCACGCCCTCTAGCGTGGTGCTTTCGAGTGTCCATTGGTAGCCATCAGCAGATGGCGCATCCTCCGTAAGGTCGGTGCTTGCGGAGAGTGCGCCATCTGTGTCGAGCAGGGCGCAGCGGCCGTTGCCAGAGAATTGGATGTAGGTGTAGGTGCTTGTACTTGTGTCGTCGGCCCACAGCGGTTGTGCGGCCATTGTGGCTAGCCATGCTAGGAGCAGACAAAGCGTGCGTAGGGGAATATGAAGAAACGATTTCATAGTCAAAAGTAATATATATATAAATTAGGTAGTAAGGGGAGGTATTGGCCTCCCGTTGACTTTTTATTTTGCCACGATATAAATAGTGCGCGTGTAGGTTTGCGTGATAGCCGTGCCCGTTGCGCTCGTGCCAGTGAGGATGTTCACGGTGAGCTTTGCGGTGGCCGTGCCCGTTGCGCCAGGGATAATTGTGCCTAGAATCTCGCCCGTTGTTGTGTTAAACTCTGGCAACTTGCTGAAGATGCTCGTTGTGCCTGTCACCAGTAGTGAGTAGCTCTGCACCTGCTTCGTGTCGTTCAGGTCTATCCAGAGTTCGGGATTGTTGCGGTTGGCGTATTTGTAGAGCCTAGGTGTGATTTCAAAGTCGCCTCCTCCGGTGAAGTTGACGTAAAATTCGCCGTTCTCCTCAATTACGTGGGCGGGGTAGCCGCCGATGGGGGGATAAGAGTTGGCTGAGAGTTTCAGCACGTAGCTGCTGAGATTTACGTTCACCAGTGCCACGTAGTTGCGCTTCAGTTCGTCAAGCTGCACCACGGCTTCGCGGTTGTCGGGCTCCCAAGTGCCGCTTTCGTTCTTACGGTCCATCTCGATGGTGAGCGGGAAACCTTGGTGGCCGTTGGCGGGTTGGCTCTCGTTGAGGTAGATGGGGGCGGAGGTTGAGCCAAACACGTGTTGTCCCGTCTCGGCGCTAATCGTTACGGCTTGCTCCTTGTCGT
>CAVFOF010000031.1:0-5035 GCA_963623895.1 bacterium | reverse complement strand
GTGAAGAGCGTGGCTTCAGTGGTATCGTGGGGCAAGTTGCCAAAGTCGCAATAGATTAGGCCGTTCGCTTTCTTTGGAAGAAAGTAGATTTGCGAGTTGGTCGTGGCCGACTGGTTGGCGGTGAGATCGCCCATCACGATTTTGCGGATGCGGATGTCCTTGTCGGAGATATTATTGAAGGTGAATTGCACCTTGCCCAACATGCGGAAGAGCGTGAGCGTGATAGTTTGGTCTTTATCTACGAGAAACGTCTCTTGGTTGGTCATCGGTATCCCCGTGGTGGGCAGCGTGTAGTTGGTAAATTCCGCGTTGTAGCTAGCGCTGCTAAGTCCCGACGGCACGTCCTCGCCCTGAGTGAAGGTCAGTCCGTTCGTGCTGACTGCCGTGATGGTGCCATCGCTCGCCGTGGTGGCGGCGAAGTCGCTGAAGTTTGCCAGGTTATAGAAGTCGTAGGTAGCGTTCATCGTGGCGTCGATGGTCGTCACCTGTTTGCGTTCAAACTCATCGTTGTCTGTCACGTGGAAGAGGTGTTCCACCTTTCCCGTCCCTTGGTTTACCATCACGACATAGGCGTTGCGTATCAAGTCGCCCTCGGAGTTGTAGGCGTTGCTACGGGTGGTGGTGGCGTGGTCGGCCGATTCTAGGTTAAGCGTCAGCCGCACCTTCTTGCCGTTGGAGTCCGCGTTCGAGTCGGCCACATCGGTTGAGCAGGCAGATAGCTGGGCTAGTGCTGCTAGGAGTATGTAGGATCGGATGAGTTGTTTCATTGGGATATGATTGAGCTACAGATTGAGCAACAAAATTGATTAACAAATTGATTAACAAATTGGGGGCGACGCGTCCCCGCGTCGGCGCAAGTAGAAACGCTAGAAGGGGGGGAGAGAGATAATAGTTTATTCTATAGAGTTCTAAAGTTACTTTTTCTTCTTGAGTTGCTTCTTGCGCCGACGCGGGGACGCGTCGCCCCCAATTTTGTGGCAATTGTTGGGCAATTTGTTGGCAATTTTTGCTAGAGGTCGATGTCGGGGGCTACTAGGGGTGTCCAGTCGCGAACCTCTAGCACGATGATGCCTAGAGAGGCCACTTTGCTCACGTTGATTTGGTAGAGGTGGTTGCGCACGATGCCATACTTCATGGCAATGCCGTCGGAGGCAGAGCCTGAGGGGTCGGTGTGGCGGATGAAGTAGACGTAGGTTTTCTTCACGGCCGTCGTCGTTCCCTCCTTTAGGTAGTAGCCCGTGAACACGAGGCCCGTCACGTATTTCGTTTTGGTTGCTCCTTGCGGAATGGTGTTCTCCTTGGCGTAGCAGAGCTTTTTGTAGGCGAGGCTGTTGTCGGTGTAGCAGTAGTCCAATCCGTCGGCCACCTCGCTCACGGGGTATTGCTCGTTGTTGGCGTCGAAATCGTCAATCCAGGTGGCGTAGGGGTTGATGTAGTTGAGCAGCACGTCCGTGCCTAGCGTTTTCTCCTTGGTGAAAGGGTCTACCACGTAGTTGGCGGCATTGTTGTCCGCACCGATGAGTTCCGAGCCCAAGTAGGTTATGGTGTTGAACGTCTTGTCGCCCGTCACGCGTTTCAGCACGTACTCCGTGTTGTTGCCCAAGTTGATGGGCGTTACGCTCGTCAGGTAGAAGCGGTCGTTGGGTGCATCCTCCACCACGTATTCGTAGCAGCCCCTCGTGATGTCCCCCTCGGTGGTTGGGATGGTTTTGTTGGGAATCCATGTGCCCGTGCCAGGTGAATAGTCGATGCGAGCCGCCATTCGTTGCACGTTGATGCTCATCTCCGTCAGTGCGCCGTCGGGTTCGTCGGGCATGTTGGTCACGGCGTTGATTGTCACGGCCGCATCGTCGCTGCTCGACATGGCGAAGTCGGTGCATGAGGCCACGTCCGTGCTCGTTCCTGCTAGGATGTGCGAGGTGGTGAGTTGTTGCAGGTCGCCTAGGGTGGTGGCCTCGTCTCGCAGGTCGCCTAGGTTGCACACGGCCACCACGTGGTATTCGCCCTCGCTGATGGAGAAGTGTGTGTTGACCACCTCTGAGGTGTAGCACACGTCGACGGGTGAACTAGCCGCAGCGTTATCGCGGGCAAAGGTGGCGATATAGATTTTAAAGAGCAGGGGGGTACTTTCGCTCGCATTGATGCCCCTTTTGCTTTGGTAGAAGAAGAGGGTGGCGTTCGTCACCTTATATTCCCTTTCGTCGGCTCCCCAGTAGCCATCGGCAGCCGAGGGATTTTCGCCACGTGTTTGTGCTGGGGTAGCCGTGGTGTGAATGCTGATTTTAAAACTGGCATTCTCCACGATGTTCACCTTCGGCTCGTTCTCTCCACTGTCTTTGCTACACGCCGTAAGGCTCGCCATGGTGACCAAGGCGAGTAGGAGGGTGTAGATTATGTGGAGGGATTTTTTCATTGTGGTGGGGGGAACAGTTTGAGCAACCGATTTAACAACAGATTGAGCAACAAATTGGGGGCGACGCGTCCCCGCGTCGGCGCAAGTAGAAACTCAAGTAGAAAAAAAAGTAATTTTAAAATATTTAGAATGTACTATTTATTTAGAATATACTATTTATTTTAGTACTCCTTTCAGTGCTGCTTCTTGCACTGCTTCTTGCACTGCTTCTTGCGCCGACGCGGGGACGCGTCGCCCCCAATTTGTTGTTAATTTTTTGTTCAATTTTTGCTCAATTATAAGTCAACATTTTGCACTCGGACGGCCCAGCTTAACACGTCGATCACTAGGTCGATGTATTTCCATTTCGTGCCAGCTAGGAAGAGGTCGAGGTGATACTGTGACTCGCGGTCGAGATATTCCTGCTCCTTCCAGTTGTAGAGCTCGTAGGCGTTGCGTCCGTCCTTCAGGAGGGCGGGCAGGTTGGTGTCGATAATCACCTCGCCCGTGGGTTTGTAGGTCACGATGAGGCGCGCATCTGCCGAGTGGTTGTTGGTGTGCCACACTAGGCGGTTGAAGAAGAGCTCGTAGTGGGCGGTGCGCATGGGGTCGCTATCGGCTCGTTGAGGAGCCGGCTTTTGCAGTTCCGTAGTCCATTGCGCATAAGGCGTGTAAGTAAGTTTTGTGTCGGTGGGATCCACGTCGTTGTCGTAGAGCAGTCGTCCGTTGTTATCAATAATCTTCACGTCGTAGTCCTCGTGGTTCATTGCTGCAGGTTCCACGGTCTGACGCAAGGTAATGTTCAGTTGTTTGGTGTCGCGCATTAGCGGCAGGGTGTATTCTCCGAAGCGGTTGTTGCTGATGCGCAGGGTGTCGATGTTTCGTCCCGCCCAGAGCGTGTCGAGCGGTGCGTTTTGGTGGTCCACGTTGCCCGAGGCGTCGCGGTCGAGGATGGTTTGCAGGGTGGCTATGTCGTCGCCCTTCTTTAGGGTGGTGTGGCGGTATTTTGCGCCAGTGGTGTTGAGTGTGGCCTCATAGCTCTTTTGGTAGGCACGAGTCACGAGGTGGTATTCGCCAGGGGCGAGTTCGTTGTGGTTGAACTTCCACTTAAAGTTTTTGTCTTTGAGCGGTTGTGTAGTGGCCGTGTTGGCCGTGTCTTTTTTAAAGAGGAAACGGTTGTCCTTATCAAACACATACAAGGTGAGTCCCCCCACTTGGTCGGTGAACATGTCGGCGCGCTGCGTGTTGTAGTCGTACTTAAATTTAAGTTCCACTTCGCATTCGGGCAGGTCGGTGTGCATTTCCGAGCAGCTGGTTAGTCCGAGGGCGAGGGTCAGTGCTAGCGTGAGTGTGCTTGCTGTGGTGTGGATAAGTGAGGTGAAGTGTTTCATTCTTTTGTTGTTTAGGCCGACTGGTAAGCGAGAGAGTGAGGCTCTATTAAAGTCCCGTTTCCTTTTTTTCATCTCTCGTCAACCAGTCAGCCTATGAGGTTTAAGTTGTATCTTTTCGTTTCTTCGCCAAGGCTTTAGGCCTTAGCGAAGTGGTCGTCAGCATATTACTTCAAGATAACATTTTGTTGGCGTTTAGCCCAAGCCAAGATGTTGATTTGCACCTTCAAGTAAGATTCGATTTCGTCATCGGGGAAATCGTTGTCGCTGGGGATATCGGGCGTACCAATCTTCTGCACACCCTGTACGTTGATGTTGTACCAGTTGTTGCGGAGCACACCATAGCGGCCTAGGTAGTTGGCATCTTGTCCAGGGTTGTTGGGGTAGATAGCTTCGATAGTATTTCCAGCCTTGGGTTGGTTATTAGCCGTCCATTCTTTAGTACCATCAGTGCCATTCCAAGGAGTGAGGTCATCGCCGAAGTGCTTGATAAGTACTGAGTAGTAAGCCACACCTCCCTCATACTTCAAGATGTTGGGGATGTGAGCGTTGAGGGTGCTTACGCAAGAGCCCCAAGTATCATCGGTTTTATCGTATTCAACATCGTTATATTTAATCTTGAGCTTTCCACTAGTTTCGTCATAAACTACTGAAAGTTTGCTATCTTCGATGGTCGTCGTAGTACTTACCTTCTCATACTCATTCAGCTTCTTAAGTTCACCCTTAAGGTAAGTAAAGAAGTCAGTCGAGGTCATCAGCGTAGCGGTTTGGTTGTCGTAAGCGTAGTAGTCATCAGTAGAATTTGCTTCACCATAGTGCACCTTGATAATAGCGCGAGTAGTGGCACTTTGCTTTTGGTTAGCTACGTTGAAGGTGTTCTCGAAGCAGTATTGAGGATTGCTGACAATGGTTCCAATACCCTCTTTAGTAATAGTTTGCAAGGTAGGATCAGAAGCAGTACCATTATAGTTCGGGTCAATAGCCCAGTAAGTGCGGTAGAGTCCAGTTACCACTGCATCTGCGCCCTGGAAGCGATAGCCAGTATTCATGCTCTCTACGTTCGAAGCTTTAGAGCGAAGGCTTTTCCAGGTATTCCAGTTAGTGCTTGTCGTGTTGCGCACAATGTAGCTTGCAGAGTTGGTGTTGTCGAGCCCCCAGCCGATTACTTGACATTTAACTTCTTTAGTCTCAGTACCGTTAACGGGATCAAATTTCAAATTTGCCATTGACTCACTCGTCACCGTCACCTTAGCCA
>CAVFOF010000030.1:0-15953 GCA_963623895.1 bacterium | reverse complement strand
CTGCAGGACCGTAAACGGTGAAGAAGCGGAGACCTGTGCTTGGGATGTTGTAGAGCTTGCTGTAAGCGTGAGCCATCAGTTCGTTGCTTTTCTTGGTGGCTGCATAAAGGCTTACGGGATTGTCTACTTTGTCATCGGTAGAGTAGGGCACTTTCTTGTTGCTACCATACACAGAGGAAGAGGAGGCATAGACAAGATGCTCTACTTCGTGGTGACGGCATGCTTCAAGAAGGTTGTAGAAACCAATGAGGTTGCTTTGGATATAGGCATCGGGGTTGGTGATGCTGTAACGAACTCCTGCCTGAGCGGCTAGGTTGACAACTACGGCTATGTGATTCTCCGCAAATATCTTTTCAACCGCATATTTATCTGCGATGGAGACGTTAACGAATGTCCAATCACGATTTAATGCCTCTATCTCTTTTAGTCGCTCATACTTGATGTTTACATCGTAGTAGTCGGTGAGGCTATCAATGCCGATTACTTTGATGTTCTTTATATCTTGAAAGAGTCGTTTTACAAGGTTGCTGCCGATAAAACCAGCTGCACCAGTGACTAGGACAGTCTTGCCTTCAAGACTGATATTGTATTCTACCATAAGTTTTCTGTGAACATTAAAGACCATTAATTGCACATTAATTATTCGTTAATTATCCTAGACTGGGTATTAATTTGTAATTAATGGATGATTAATGGGAATTATACGTTTAGAGTACTCTCCTTTTCCCAAAGCAAAGAGTTTAGTCGAACAAGTAGCCGTGTTGGATTGTTAGCTCCTCAAATTCCTCTTCGCATTGCTGGTGAAGGGTGGAGACCTTTGCTCTTCTGAAAATCTCGATGATGTTTTTTAGTTCCTCTATCATCGTTCGGCCGGCCTCGAAGATGGGGGCTAGGTCTTGCTTGAAATAGTCGATGAAGGGGGCGTAGTAGTAGACGATTTCTTCTATCGTGAAGTAGAAGGTGTCGAAGGCGTCTTTTAGGTCGATTTTTCTGCTTCTTACGTCGGCTAGCGTCTGCAAGCGGATGATGTTGATGTTCTCCACTTGAGCTCTTACTTCTTGCGCCGTTTTTACTTGATGGAAATAGCGGTCGATGAAGGCGTTGCGTTCGTGGAGGTTGCGCTTGTAGAAGGGGGCGCTTTCTTGTAGGTCGCCTTCGTTTTTGTTTACTTCCTCGAAGCGTTCGGCGTGAACTCCTGCGATGGCTACGGCCATGCCGCCTACGTCCATGACGAGTTTGCGGTCGCGGGCTATGCGGATAACGTAGCCTTCGAGGCCGGCATAATCGCCTGTGACAATGCGGAGCAAGGTGCGGTTTTTGGAATAATAGAGAAACGGACGAAGCAAGAAGCGGAGGCGGTCGGGCTCGGTCTCAGCGATGCGCATGAATGGCTCCATTTGGTTGCAGGGGATGGTTGCCACTTTTCCCGTGCTGCAATTCTTGCACAATCGATGGGGGGACAGATTTTTGTTTAAATAGCTCTGAATGTCCTTCGGCTTGCCTTGTATGAAAATCAGTCCGCTGACTGTGGGCTTTTCCACTCCGTGTAGGCCACTTTTGTTTTTGTGACGTGGCACATATCGGATGGTTTTGTGGATAAAGTAGGTGAGCTTGTCCTTTTTGAGTTGTTCCTCAAATGCTGCTACTTTTCTATGGTGTACGAAAAGGTAGCTCCATGAAACGGGTTCGTATTTTTCAACTGGGGCATTGATACTTTCTAGATTGGACTTTGCCGAGTTCCTTTCTTCTCTTATGGTAGTGTCTAATCGCTGGTTATCAGTGCTTTCTTTGGTTGCTGATGGTTTCGTTTTAGAATACTTCTCTACCACTGAACCAGTCGCATTGTCTGGCTCAGAAACGAGTGTGCCCTTTTGAAAATCGGTGTTTTCAGAGGTGTGAAAACGCTTCGCTTCGTCGGCTGTAGATTGAGAAATCGTGCAATCCTGCTTCATAATCTCTCCTCTACTTTATGTCATTGTTGGCTGTCGTCGGTTGCAACGGGCAGGCCAGTTTTGCAATAACATGGTTCATAGTTTCCTACGATTGAGGTTGATGGGCCATCTGTGGAGGGGGATTGTTAGACAAGTTGGTTGGCTTGATTGTCAATGCGTTTCACCCCTTATGTGGCTCTGTGTCTCTATCAGTTCGAATGCCTATATTCTATGTGTAATATAAGCAGAAGATAACTTATCGCTGAAAATCAATGGATTGGAACGAAGAGAAGCTCAGATTTGTAAAACATTTCGGTACAAATGCACAAAAAAACGAAAGAATTTGTGTTTGAAACTAGTTGTAAATGCAAGAAAAGCACTACCTTTGTAGCACAAGTCCTATATTACACATAGAATATACGCATGGTTGTTGGGCGTTCCTGGGGGGGCTTGGGAACATGAATTATCGTGAATTGTCCGTGAATTTTATCCCGAATTTATTTTTTGTTTGCTCTTTGAACTTGACTGCTTAGTTTTGGTGCTCGCTGCGCACTTGGGGGCTTAATATTAATCGTCGTTAATCTGACATTAATCTTTCTTTAATGCTTTTCTTCGAAAAATTATGTTTTAAACACGAAACTTCGTTTGCCGAACGTTGTTTCGTGTTTAAAACGAGAGTTGTAGTTTATTCCTCCCCGTTTATTCTCCGTATGATTTGTCGGTTGACCTCGTTGATTCTTGAGGTGTCGATGGAGGCGAGGTAGGTTTGCGTGGTTTTGATGGAGTGGTGGCCCATGCCTTCGCTGATGAGGGCGATGGAGAAGTTCATGTCTTGGGCGATGCTGGCCCAGGAGTGGCGCGCTACGTAGAGGGTGAGTGGCATTTTTAGGGCTATCTGGTTGCCGATTTTTTTTAGTGCTCGGTTCACGTTCTCTTGCATGCGTAGGTATTGCTTATATTCTGTGCCGTCCGTAGTTTGGATGATGGGGAACATGTAGGGAGAGCCTTCCGTGAGGTGGGCGTAACGCTCCACAATCTCCTTTTGCTCCCATTCCCACTCGATGGCGAGCGGTTGGTTCGTTTTCTTGCGGCAGTAGCATATGAGACCGTTTTTGAGATCGCTTTTTTTGAGGTAGGCTATGTCGACAAAGGGCATGCCTCGCATGTAGAAACTGAACATGAAGATGTCGCGTGCAAAAGCTAGGGTGGTGCCTTGGGGCAATTGTAGCCTTTTTATGGCTCGGATGTAGGCTTCGGAGATGGCTCGCTTCGTGGTGCTGATATACGTGAGTCGCACTCGGCTGAATAGTCTTTTGCTCTCGAGGAGGAGGCCCTCTTCAGCTGCTTTATATAATAAGGTGTTGAGCGTGCGCAGATAGAAGCGGATGCTATTCGTCTTTATGTCCCGATTGAGGAGCCAGGCTTCGTATTCTTCTATTAGGTAGGGGGAGAGTTCGTCGAAGTGGAGGTCTTCTCCCTTTCGAAATTCCTTGAACCGGCGGTAGGCATTGGTGTAGGTGCTCGTGGTGCCTAGTCGCTGCATCTGTTTTTGTCTGGCTATTTGCTCTTGCAAGAAGGTGAAGACGCTTTTGGTGGGAGCGAATTGGTTGAAGGCCTCGCAGAGTTGCTCTAGCGAGAAGGCTTTGTTGGCAAACTCCCATTGGCGAATGAGCTGTTGGCGTTGTTTAGTTCGCTGTCGATGGTTGACTGTAGTAGTCGGAGTTTTCCCTTGCGTTCTCCGCTGGAGGGGACTATCAATCGCTCTGTTTTTTTATCCCATTCGTTGGGAAATAGGTGATAGCAGGTGGCAATCCACTTTGTGGTGCGCTGGTGAGTCACTTGATAATACAGGGTGCCTGCGGCTTCGGGTTGGGAGGAGGGGCGGAACTTTAATTTTATTGTTGTCATGGTCTGAAAAACTAGATGAACACTAATTTGTTGTTTACTTTAATTGAGGATAGCTTACTCTTATTTCGAGTATTTGCCTGTACGAAAAGTCCCCTATACGCCCTATCTGTAAGGGCAAAAGCATTTTACATTTGGGGAATTTTACGCTTTAGCCCTTGCAGGGCGCATCATTTCTGTCCATTCTACCCATGGCGTTGCCTTGGGCTAGGTGCTATTGGGCTTTCAGCCCGTTTCAACCGTACAGGTCGAAGGCTTTTATGGCCTACTCGGATGAGGACGTTGTTCACTCATAGGAAACAAAAAAAGCTTGCCATTGAGAGGGATGGCAAGCTTTTTAGAGCCTTTCGCATTGGCTCGATAGCAATCGAATAAAGGTGTCTTTACTTTTCTTTGCCCAACATCAGCTGGAGCACGAGAAGGGCACTCTTCACGGTGGGTACGTCGTTGATAATCATGCGGCGGTGTCCTCGGTTTTCATCGAGTTTGCAGCGTTGGTACGATTGCGTGGCGAAGTTGATGAGGCGACCAAATGTGTCGCTTTGGTAGAAGGCACTCTCCGTGTTTTGCACGAAGTAGAGCGTCATGCGGCGACCCTTCAGCGTGAGGTGCTCGGCTCCTAACTTGCGGCCGGCTGCACGTAGCGGCACAATGCGCAGCAGTTCTTCGCCCTCGGGGGGCAAGGGGCCAAAGCGATCCTCCATGCGTTGGCGGAACTGCGCAATTTGCTCATCAGTGCTGAGCGAATCGAGTTCACGATAGAGCAACATGCGCTCCGTAGCCCCTGGCACGTAGGTTTCGGGGAAGTAGGCATGGAGGTCGCACTCCACGCTGCAGTCGTCCACAAAGTGCTCGCCACTGAGGTGTCCCGTCTTTTTGAGTTCGTCGGCATAGAGGTCGGCAAACTCGTCGTTTTTCAGTTCCGTCACGGCCTCGGCCAAAATCTTCTGATAGGTTTCGTAGCCCAAGTCGGCAATGAAGCCGCTCTGCTCCGAACCGAGCAAGTTGCCCGCTCCGCGGATGTCGAGGTCCTGCATGGCAATGTGTATGCCCGAACCTAGGTCGGAGAAGTTTTCGATGGCTTCGAGTCGGCGGCGCGACTCATCGGGCAGCAAGGCCAACGGCGGAGTCATGAGGTAGCAGAAAGCCTTGCGCGAGCCACGTCCCACACGGCCACGCATTTGGTGGAGGTCGGAGAGGCCGAAGTGGTGAGCAGCATCGATAAGGATGGTGTTGGCGTTGGGCACGTCGATGCCGTTCTCCACGATGGTGGTGGAGATGAGCACGTCGTAGTCGTAGTTGACAAAGCCCATCACTACCTTTTCCAGTTCCTCGGGCGGCATCTGTCCGTGACCAGTGGCAATGCGGGCATCGGGCACGTACTTATGTACCATGTTGGCTAGGCTTTGCAAGGCTGCCACACGGTTGGTCACGATGTAGGTTTGGCCGTTGCGGCTCATCTCGAAATTGATGGCCTCGGCTAGCAGTTCGTGGCTAAAGGTGTGAATCTCCGTTTGAATGGGGCGGCGGTTGGGTGGCGGTGTTTGTATCACGCTAAAGTCGCGCGCCCCCATCAGTGAGAATTGCAGCGTGCGCGGAATGGGCGTGGCCGACATGGTGAGCGTGTCGACATTCACCTTCAGCTGGCGCAACTTCTCCTTCACCGCCACACCAAACTTCTGCTCCTCGTCGATGATGAGCAGCCCCAGGTCGTGCCACTTCACGCTCTTGCCAATGAGCTTGTGTGTGCCCACCACGATGTTGATGTCGCCCTTGGCCAGGTCGGCCAGCAAGGCTTTCGTCTGTGCCGTGGTGCGGGCACGCGTTAAGTAGTCCACCCGCACGGGGAAATCTTTGAGGCGTGAGGCAAACGTTTTGTAGTGTTGCAAGGCCAGCACGGTGGTGGGCACGAGCACGGCCACTTGCTTGTTGTCGGCACAAGCCTTCATGGCGGCGCGCACGGCAATCTCCGTTTTGCCAAACCCCACGTCGCCACACACGAGGCGATCCATCGGCTTCGAACTCTCCATGTCGCGCTTCACCTCTTGCGTCACGCGCAGTTGGTCGGGTGTGTCTTCGTAGGCAAAGCCCGCTTCAAGTTCGTGCTGCATGAAGGAGTCGGCACTGAAGGCAAAGCCCTTTTCCTCCTTGCGCTGCGAATAGAGGCGGATGAGGTCGCGGGCAATGTCCTTAATCTTCTTCTTCGTTCGCTCCTTGAGCTTGTCCCAAGCCCCCGTGCCTAGGTTGCTAATGCGTGGCGGTTCGCCCTCCTTTCCTTTATACTTCGACACCTTGTGGAGCGAATGGATGCTCACATACACGGCATCATCGTTTTTGTAGGTGAGCTTAATCATCTCTTGCAGTTCACCATCGGCACTTGGCATGCGCACTAAGCCAGCAAAGCGTCCCACGCCGTGGTCGATGTGAACCACGTAGTCGCCTGGTTCAAACTGCATCAGCTCTTTGAGCGAAAGAGCCATCTTCGCATCGCGGGCATGGTCGCTCTTGAGGTTGTACTTGTGGAAACGGTCGAATATCTGATGGTCGGTGAAGCAGGCCACTTGTAAGTCTTCGTCGATGAAACCCGCATGCAGCGTTCGCTCCACGGCAGTGAAGAGCGAGGTGGGGCAGTTCATCTCCTCGAAAATGCTCTGTAATCGCTCGGTTTGCTTCACACTGTCGGCTAGGATATAGGTGCTCACTCCGTCGGCCTTGAGCTGGCTAAGCTGTTGACGCAGCAGTTCGAAGTTTTTGTGATAAAGCGGCTGCGGTTTGGTGTGGAAGGGGAGCACGGCCTCGGGCTGACCCACAGGGTTCGGCCCTACCTGAATGCGCTGCAACGGAGCAAGGCCTCGCAGCAAGGTTTCGCCTGGGATGAGCAGCAATTCTCGTTTGAGTCGCTCCTGCTGCGCTGCCGCCTCCATCTCGGAGGTAGGCTCTTGTTCGAGTTCCGCTTGTCGGGCAAAGCCCTCTTGGTAGATGCGCTCCACGGCATCGTGTACGAAACTCAAATCCTTTACCACTAATACCGCCTCGGAAGGCAGATAGTCGGTGAAAGGCACGAGCGAGGCTTCGTCACTAGGCGTCTCGGTGTCGGGCACGATGCTCACGCTCGTCTTCTTGTCCTTCGAGAGCTGCGTTTGCACCTCGAAGGTGCGGATGCTGTCGACCTCGTCGCCAAAGAAATCGATGCGGAAGGGATACTCCGAGGCGTAGGAGAACACGTCGAGAATGGAGCCGCGCACGGCAAACTCGCCCGGTTCGTAGACGTAGTCCTTTCGGCTAAAACCTAGTTCCACCAATAGGTGAACCAGCGGCATGAGTTCGTAGCTCGCTCCCACTTCAAGTTGCAACGTTTGTTCGGCCATAGTCTTTGGCGGCGACACCCGTTCGGCTAGGGCAGCGGGGAAGGTCACGATGTAGAGGCTTTGGGAGTTGCCTGAGGGTGAGGCCAAGCGGTTGAGCACCTCGGTGCGCAGAATCTCGTTGGCGGCATCGCGCTGAGCATACTTCACGGCACGGCGGTAGGCCGAGGGGTAGAATAGCACTTGCTCGTCGCCAAGCATTTGCGTGAGGTCGTGGTAGAAGTAGCCCGCTTCTTCTTCATCGTTCATCACGATGAGTAAGGGGCGGGCTAGTTGTGGCTTGCACTGAGTGAGCGAGGCGAAGACAACTGGTGTGGCTGAGGCTTGCAGCCCTTGCAGATGAATGAGTTTGGGCTGCTTGCTTGCCAAAATGCGGCCTAGAGCCTCTATTTGTGAGTGGGTTGAGAATAACTTGAGAAGTTCGGAAAGCTGCATAGGCTTGTGTGGGAGAGAGAGGGTGGGTGTGGTTTTTTTACGACTATGGGAGACAATAGGGGACAATAGGCTTCGCCTTGGGTGAAAATCAATAGCGTTATTGTCTGCTATAGTCTCTTATTGTCGTAAAATAAAAAAAATCAAGACACAGTGTCGTTCGCATCGCTAAGTTGCGCATGGTAGTCGTCAATCTCCTTCTTCGAGCGGCTCGCCGTGACGAGGTATACACCGCCAAAGATGAGCACTACGGCAATGCCTTTCACCCAGTTGAACGAATCCATGCCCCAAATCACGGCTACGATGCAGGCTACGAGCGGCTGGATGTAGTTGTACATGCCAGCCACCGTGGGGCGCAGATTTTTCTGACCTACCACGATGAGCATGTAGCTCAAGAAAGTGGCTCCCACAACGACAAAGGCCAACGAGGCAATGGCGGCAACCGAGAGCGCATGCCACTGAGCCGCCATGAGGTCGCCAGCCGAGAAGGGCAAGACGCAGATGAAGGCGTAGGTGAACATCCACTTCATGATGGTGATGAGCGAATATTTGTTGACAAAATCCTTGTAGAGCACAATGTAGAGGGCGTAGCAAAATTGGGCGGTCAGTACCAAGAGGTCGCCCCACATGGCGTAGTCGCTTGCTTGGCTTGCGGTGCTTTTTACGTGACTGCTACTGCCCATGATGAGCATCAGTGCGCCGCAAGCACCGGCTGCAATGCCTAGCACCTTCTTGCCCGTGATGGGCTCTTTCAGAATGAAGGCGGCTAGCAGCATGGCCCAAAGCGGCATGCTCGTGGTGATGATGGAGGCATCGCCTGGTGAACTTAGGCTGACGCCGAAGATGAAGCATCCTTGGTTGAAGACGATGCCGAGCAACGAGGCTCCGAAGAGCAAAGCGAGGTCCTTGTGATTCACGTGCTCGGGTTTTTGGAAGAAGGAGGCTATCCAAAAGAGTATCATGGCTCCGGCTATGCGCAAGTCGGTAACGACTAATGGCGTGACGGCTCCAGTGAGCATCACAAACTTTGAGATGGGCGACATAAGCCCCCACATGCAGTTGGCACTGAACATGGCGGCATGCCCTTTTAGGGATTGTTGCATTTGTGTTGGTTGATGAGTTTTGTCTCCTCTCGACGGGGAGAGGTTGAGGCTACCTAGCTCAAGGGGCTAGGCTGTAGGCAATGGAAGGCCTTATAAATTGTTCACCCCCTAACCTCATCCTTTAACTCTGGGTGGTGAGCGGGATGGAGTTAGGGGGTGAACACGTAGGAGGGGAAAATAGAATTAGCGAATGATGGTGGCTTCACGGTCGGGACCTACCGAAACAATCTTGATGGGCGTAGCGGTGGCCTTCTCGATGTAGGCAATGTAGCTGGCAAAGGCTTCGGGGAAATCCTTCTCGGCACGTACGGCGGTGAGGTCGGTTTTCCAACCAGGGAGTTCCTCGTAGACGGGTTGCCACCCTTCGGTGTCGTAGGGCATCTCTGTGACGGTTTCGCCGTCCTTAGTGTAGGCGGTGCATACCTTGATGGTGTCGAAGCCGTCAAGCACATCGCCCTTCATCATCACGAGGTCGGTGACACCATTAATCATGATGGCATATTTCAAGGCCACGAGGTCGAGCCATCCGCAACGGCGGTTGCGACCAGTGACTGCGCCATACTCGTTGCCAATGTGGCGAATGGTATCGCCCGTTTCGTCGAAGAGTTCTACGGGGAACGGACCGCCACCGACACGAGTGCTGTAGGCTTTGAAGATGCCAAACACGTGGCCAATGGTGTTGGGGGCAATGCCTAGACCAGTGCAAACACCGCCGCTCGTTGTGGACGAGGACGACACGTAGGGGTAGGTGCCGTGGTCGATGTCGAGCAGTGAGCCTTGTGCGCCTTCGGCCAACACGTTTTTGCCTTCGGCCAAGGCGTGGTTGAGTTCATACTCAGTGTCGCAAAGGTTGAACTTGCGCATATACTCAATGCCTTCCATCCACTTTTTCTCCTCCTCGGTGATGTCGTAGTCGGTGAAGTGGAGGTCGCTCAAGATTTGCTCGTGGCGAGCCTTGAGGGCTTTGTATTTCTCGTCAAAGTTGTTCTGGATGTCGCCCACGCGCAAGCTTACACGAGCTGCCTTGTCGCTATAGGTGGGGCCGATGCCCTTGCCCGTAGTGCCCACTTTGTTTTTGCCTTTAGCCGCCTCGTAAGCGCGGTCGAGCACGCGGTGGGTGGGCAGGATGAGGTGGGCGCGACGGCTGATGTAGAGTCGCTTGGTCAGTTCGTAGCCAGCCGCTTCAAGCTCGTGAGCCTCGGCCATAAAAAGGTCGGGAGCAATGACGCAGCCATTGCCGATGATGTTGATTTTGCTTTCGTCGAAAATGCCTGAGGGAATTGAGCGAAGCACAAACTTCTTGCCATCGAAGATAATGGTGTGACCAGCGTTGGGGCCGCCGGCGAAACGGGCTACCACGTCGTAGCGAGGGGTAAAATAGTCTACTACTTTTCCTTTACCTTCGTCTCCGAAGACGATACCCAACAGGGCATCCACTTTTCCTTTTGTCATAAGTTATAATGGGATGATGTAATTGCGCAACAAAGTTAGATTATTTTTGCGGGATATGGGAGCATTGCGGCTCACATTTTTCAACTTTCTCGCCGCTAGTAGTTTATTCCACATGGGCGGGGAGTGGCAAGGATACGGCTCGTTTGCTCGTGGGGGCTAGAAATTGGCTCACCAATTGCACGGCCTGGGCATAGGCCGTAGGCTGCCCCGACACGGTGATGAAAAGATGAGTGGCCGTGGGGAATAGTTGGTAATCAACGGGCAGATGAGTGGCTTTCTGCACCCGTTCTGCAAACTCTTGACCTTGGTGAGCCAGCACGTCGTGGCCAGCCGAAAGAAGCAGCATGGGCGGAAGGCGGCGCAGCAAGGAGTCTGGAGCTAGCCCCACGGAAATAAGCGGGTTCGCCACGCTATCAGTGCCCACATAAGCTTTGTAGAACGTATGGAGCAGTTCGGTGTCGTTGCCGTAGCCTTGGGCATATTTAATATAAGACACGGAACGCTCGGGCTGCAACTTCGTGACGGGATAGATAGGCACGAGGGAGCGCACACCCTTCACGAGGAACGCCGTGGCGATGGCCAAGTTGCCCCCTGCACTGTCGCCGCCAATCGACACGAGCGTAGAGTCGGCTCCCCACTTCTTAGCGTTAGCTTTGATGAAGTGGAAGGCTTCAACGCAACTATTGAGTGCCGCGGGGTAGGGGGCTTCGGGAGTTAAGGGGTAGTTGAGAGCCACCACGCAGCAGTTGGCACGTTCGGCCACGTCGGCACAAAAATTGGCGCAACTGTTGATGCTGCCTAAACACCAGCCTCCACCATGCAGATAGAGCAGCACGGGGCGAGGCTTACGGCTTTTTTGTTTGGGCGAGAACAAGCGGAGGTTGGGGGCTACTTGCTCCGTGCGAATGTTTTCGGAAAGCTGAGGGGAAACGTTTCTGCTATTACGAGCCAATTGCAGATTTATCGTATCGCCCGCTATAGCTTGATTGATGGCATAGGCTTGCTGCTTTTGCACGTTGCGCGACTGCAAATTCTGCCGAAACTTCAATTCTTCTACTGCCATGCGCTGCTGCAAAGAGTCGTTGGGCACTGTTTGCGCTAAGGCGCATTGGGCAGTGGCTAATAGCAGAAAGAAGAGGAGAAAAGAAAGCTTGAGGGGCAATTTTAATATCATTGCTAAGTAACGAGTCAAAATAATTTTTATGTTAACTGCCTGATGTGGGTTCTTAAAAAACGACAACGGCTGACAATGGGTGACAATTGGCATCGCCTAGTAGAAATCTCGTGTTCTTGTCAAGTCACACGAGATTGTCTTCTATTGTCAGCTATTGTCGCCGAAAACAATTTTTGGACTCATATGCGCCTTGCTTCTTCAAGAGAAGCATCGTCGCATATAAGTCCAAATAAAAAGGGGGGATTAAGCATCGAGCTTGCGGTAGCGGATGCGCTTGGGTTCTTCAAGGCCGAGACGCTTGGCCTTGTTCACCTCGTAGTCGGTGTAAGAACCTTCGAAGAAGAACACCTTGCCGTCGCCCTCGAAGGCGAGGATGTGGGTGCAGATGCGGTCAAGGAACCAGCGGTCGTGACTAATCACCACGGCGCAGCCAGCAAAGGCTTCCAAGCCTTCCTCCAACGCACGCAAGGTGTTGACGTCAATGTCGTTGGTCGGTTCGTCGAGCAAGAGCACGTTGCCCTCTTGCTTCAGCGCAAGCGCAAGTTGCAAGCGGTTGCGCTCACCACCCGAAAGCACGCCGCACTTCTTCTCCTGGTCAGCACCAGCAAAGTTGAAGCGGCTCAAGTAGGCACGAGCGTTGATGTCGCGACCGCCCATACGCATGAGTTCGTTGCCGCCGCTAATCACCTCGTATACCGACTTTTCGGGGTCGATGTCCTTGTGCTGCTGATCCACATAAGCCAATTTTACCGTTTCGCCCATTTCGAACGTTCCCGCATCGGGCGTGTCTAGCCCCATGATGAGGCGGAAAAGCGTGGTCTTACCCACACCGTTAGGACCAATCACACCCACAATGCCAGCGGGGGGCAGGGTGAAATCGAGGTTGCTATAGAGCACTTTGTCGCCAAAGGCTTTGGCCACGTTGTGTGCTTCGATAACCTTGTTGCCAAGGCGAGGACCGTTGGGAATGTAGATTTCGAGCTTCTGCTCCTTCTCCTTCTGATCCTCGTTGAGCAGTTTGTCGTAAGAGTTGAGACGAGCCTTACCCTTTGCTTGGCGGGCTTTGGGAGCCATGCGCACCCATTCCAGTTCGCGCTCAAGCGTTTTGCGACGCTTGCTAGCCACCTTCTCCTCTTGCTCCATGCGTTTGCTCTTCTGCTCCAACCAAGAGGAGTAGTTGCCCTTCCAGGGAATGCCTTCGCCGCGGTCGAGTTCAAGAATCCAGCCTGCCACATCGTCGAGGAAGTAGCGGTCGTGGGTTACGGCAATCACTGTGCCCTCGTATTGATTGAGGTGCTGTTCGAGCCAGTCGATGCTCTCGGCGTCGAGGTGGTTGGTCGGTTCGTCGAGCAAGAGCACGTCGGGCTTTTGCAGCAATAAGCGGCACAAAGCCACGCGGCGACGCTCACCACCAGAGAGATGCTCGGCTTTCCAGTCGGCGGGCGGCAAGCGCAGTGCGTCCATGGCACGCTCGAGGCGGCTATCGAGATTCCAAGCGTCGGTAGCATCGAGAATGTCCTGCAATTCGCCTTGGCGAGCAAAGAGTTCGTTCATTTTGTCCTCGTTCTCATAATACTCGGGCAAACCAAATTTCTGGTTGATTTCCTCGTATTCGGCTAAGGCATCCACTACGTTTTGCACGCCTTCTTGCACAATCTCCTTCACCGTCTTCTCATCGTCGAGGTGAGGATCCTGAGGCAGATAGCCCACGGTGTAACCAGGTGAGAACACCACCTCACCTTGGTAGTCGTTGTCAAGGCCAGCAATGATTTTCATGAGGGTAGACTTACCCGCACCATTGAGACCGATGATACCAATCTTCGCTCCGTAGAAGAAGCTGAGGTAGATGTTTTTAAGAACTTGCTTATTGTTTTGCTTGATGGTCTTTGACAGGCCGACCATCGAGAAGATGATTTTCTTGTCGTCTACTGTGGCCATTAATTATTCTATTGATTAAGGGGTGGTGTTATCAGTTACCACCATAGTTTTAGTGTAATAAAGGGAAAAGGTGAGTTGTTTTATTCGCCAAGGTGATTCCAACCTTGCGCTTTGAGGTCGAACTCATTGCCGTCGCGGGTGATGAGTTTAGCTCCCAGTTCGGGCTTGGTGATGTGACCAATAATCTTTACGTCGTCGAGTTGTGCCACTCGTTCGTGGTCGGTGAGGGGCACGGTGAAGAGCAGTTCGTAGTCGTCGCCGCCATTGAGTGCTGCGGTGTAGACGTTGAGGTTGAACTCCTCTGCCGTCACAGCCGTTTGGTAGTCGATGGGGATGCGCTCTTCGTAGATGCGGCAGCCCACATGGCTTTGGTGGCAGATGTGCAGGGCTTCCGACGACAACCCGTCGCTGATGTCCATCATCGAGGTGGGGCGGATTCCTGCTTTGCGCAGATTTTCAATGATGTCGCGGCGAGCTTCGGTCTTAAGAATGCGCTCGATGAGGTATTCGCGTCCCGAGAAGTCGGGCTGTGCCGCTGTTTCGGGATTGCCCTTTTGCGACTCGAAGATGCGCTTCTCACGCTCCATAATCTGTAGCCCCATGTAGGCTGCACCGAGGTTGCCGCTCACGCAGAGCAAGTCGGTGTCCTTCGCCCCCGAGCGATACACGATGTCGTCGGCTTCGGCTTCGCCAATGCAAGTGAGGCTCAAGGCCAGTCCCGTAAGCGATGAAGTGGTGTCGCCGCCCACAAGGTCCACCCCATGACGCTCACAGGCCAAGCGAATGCCTGCATAGAGCTCGTCGAGGTGTTCCACTTTGCAACGTTTGCCCACGGCGAGGCTCACTAGCAGTTGGCGTGGGGTGCCGTTCATGGCATACACATCGCTGAGGTTTACCATGGCGGCCTTGTAGCCGAGGTGCTTAAGCGGAGTGTAGGTGAGGTCGAAGTGGATGCCCTCCATCAGCATGTCGGTGGTGACGAGGACGCGTCGTTGGTCGTTGTCGTCGCTGCTATATTTCAGCACGGCACAATCGTCGCCCACCCCCCGCAGGGTGGAGGCATTGCGCATTTCGAGGTCGGCCGTCATGCGGTCGATTAGGCCAAATTCGCCTAAAGTGGATATTTCAGTCATTGCTTGTGTTTGGCAGGAGAAATCTTTAAATTTAGCTTAGTCGGTTGCTCCCGTTGTTAGAAATAGAAGCCAATACCGATACGTGCGCCCACGGTGCTCTTTTGCGAGAAGGAGTCGAGCGACATCTTATAGTAAAGGGCAGGCTCAATGGTGATAAAGCGGTTCACGAAGAAGGCGTAGCCCACTTCGATGGGGATTTGCACATCGTTGTCGCTTGGCGTGTAGTGTACGTATTCGGCACCAGCACCGAGGTACACTCCGCACTGGTCGAAGTAGTAGCGTGCGCCAGCTCCCACGCTCACATCGTTGATTTCCTTGGTGTGGTCGTAGTTGAGGTTGGCGCGCAGCATCAAGCAGTCGGCCACGAAATAACCCGCTGTGGCGTCAATGCCGAAGCGGAACTTTTGGTTGGAACTATAGGACAAACCGATGCCCGAGAGCGAAGCACCTACGTATTTCGTGCCTTGAGCAAATTGGGCATTGGCCGAGATGGCTCCTGTGAGCAGAAGCAGGAATAAGAGGATTTTCTTCATAATAGCGTATTTTTAATTGCGGATAAAGCAGCGAACCGTAGTTTCTTAAGGGCTACTAACTAGGCGAACCTACTTATCAATTATGCAAAGATATACATTAAATAAGATAATCACCGAAAATGTGCTAGTTAAAAATCATTCTATGCAGAACAATGATTGAAACGGAGTGGGAATTTCGCTCACCTGAGCTTGCTGTAGATGTATGGCCACACGCCCCATCGTCATGCGAAGATTTACCTCGATGCAGGGATGCAACACCATCTCGTTTGCTTGCTTCACGAGCATCATGTCGATGCCCAATGGGCCAGCGTAGCTTTCTCCGATAGTCTCGTTCAGCACCTCAGCGCACACCGCTGCGAGCGGTTGTAGCTCTACGCCCCGCTCGGTGAGCGACTCTTCAAGCAAGGAGGGGGGAGCTATGCGGTTGCCTAAATAATTGCCCGATGGCGAGGTCCGAAATAGGGATAATCCCGCATACTTCGCTCCGCTCTTCGTGTCGATGTCGAACTCCAAGGCAAAATTCATCTCTCCTTCATAGAGAGGTTCTAGCTCGATGCCGCCTTGCTCGCGAAGCAACTTCCGCACTCGTCCTCGTTCACTCTCGGTGGGGTGGGCGGAAAGTGGAAACACGCCTCGTCCGCTGCACGACCAAAGTGCTTTGGCCATCACTCGTTGGTGTTGGTTTACAAGTAGATTCACTTCTTCTTCGCTTGTGGTAATGGTCGACAACCCCGTAGTGGCAATGCCTCGAACAGCTAGTTTCTCTCGAAGACGGGGCAACAAAAGCGTGGTCGTGTGTCGGCTACTGAGTTGTCGAATCGTTTGTATTTCTTCCTTATTGGGTAGAAGGTGAAGAGGCGCACCCGCTTTGCGTAATTGTTCACAAATCAAGGCATCCCATCCCCAAGGCTCAATGCGATCGATACCTTGCCAAAACGCAGCATTCATTTGTTTGCTCTTCACGCAAGCCACCTCGCTGCGCCAAGG
>CAVFOF010000029.1:6660-16004 GCA_963623895.1 bacterium | reverse complement strand
TAGGGCGTCGCAATTAGCAACATAGCCCCAATGGTTGGGGCATCACGAAAAAGTCCTGTGAACAGAGTTAACTTTCGCTGACCTTGTTCACAGGACTTTTCGTATCTGATTTTATGAAATCTCAAGCGTCTTGATTCCCAGTTGGTTATTGACGCAGTATTAGTGTCTTTGTTCGTCAACTTTCTGAAGGTCGTCCAGAGAATTGATGAAAAAAGAAGAAAAAATTGCGTTCCCGTTCATAGAGGTTGAGGCTGCTTCTTCGTTCTAATTAGCAAGCCTCGTCTGCTCATTCGCTCACTCGCATGAGGTCGCTGATGAGGCTATCGCTGATGATAATAGCGTGAGGAGCGAGGCTTAGACGGTCGCCATTTAGCAGAAGAAGTCCCTCGTGAATGTGAGGTTCAGCAGCCTTCATTAGCTCCTCTTTCCAACTGACGGGAAACCTTTCTGTCATCTTTTGGAGCGACAAGCCCTTACTTGTGCGTAGCGAGGTAAACACCGTCTCGTTGAATAGCTCTTCGCTTGAAAGATGCTCCATTTCAATGGGGAAAGTTGGCTGATTTAGGTATCCCTTTAAATCGGGCTTGTTGTATTGTCGCAAAGCGTTCCCGTCGTAGGAGTGCGCTCCAGGGCCGATGCCAATGTAGGGCGTTCCGTCCCAATAGCCCGAGTTGTGTTTCGACTCGTAGTGGGGTAGGGCGAAGTTGGATATTTCGTAATGCTCGAACCCCTTGCTGTGAGCTTGTTGCCTAAGTAGCTCGTACTCGTTCACATAGCTTTGTTCGCTAGCCACTTTCAGTTCGCTTTGTGCTACCTTCCGAGCTAAAATGGTGCCTTCCTCAATGCTTAGAGCGTATGACGAAAGATGTGTGATGGGGAGAGAAAAGGCTTGCTGAAGGTCGTAGCTGAACTGTTCCTCCGTTTGTTGTGGCAGCCCGTAGATGAGGTCGATGCTGAGGTTTGAAATACCAGCGTTGGCCAACGTTTCCACCGCTTCGATGGCTTGTTTTGCGGTGTGTCGGCGGTTGAGCATTTGCAGTGTAGCGTCGTTAAAACTCTGCACCCCTAGGCTCACTCGGTTCACTCCCAAAATCTTTATCTGCTGCGCCCAATCAGGCGTGACGTCGTCGGGATTAGCCTCGAAGGTGACCTCGGCCTCGCTAAGAAGCGAATATTGCTGACTGACGGCTTGCATGATTCGCTCTATTTGGTTGAGGCTGAGTTGCGAGGGCGTGCCTCCGCCAAAGTAGAGCGTCTCCACCTCGCCCTTCGGTAAAAAACTAGTGCGTTTGGCTAGTTCGCTGATGGCTCTATTTACATAACGCTCCTTCATCTCGGCGGTTTGCGTGGTAGAGTAGAAGTCGCAGTAGATGCAGCGTTTGGCACAAAAGGGCACGTGGATGTAGATGTGGTTCATGTGGGGATAGAGTAAAGGCGAGGTTGAGGCTTGTGAAATTGGAGAGACTTGTAGGAAGTTTGAGCCGATCCGTGCTTATTTGCTGCAAGAGGCCTGGTGTGAGGTTGCTTCGCCCACCACCTCGCCAGCATGCTTTTCGCTAAACTCGTGGTTGATTTCGCTCAGTTCCTTTAGGCCAAGAATGTAGTCGTCGCAGAGGTCGGCAAGGTCTTGACCATCGCAGTCGCCTGATCCGAAACTAAGGGCTTCTTGCACTAGCTTCTTCCGCTTCTCGAGCGTTGTATCTTTAATTAAAAGACTCTTCATAGATTATTGATTTATAATTTAAATGTATAAGATTACTTATTCTTCTCCTTTAAGTGTGGGCAGATGAATCTTGTAGTGAACGGCTAAGATTCGCGAAAGAATGACGAAGACACCGCACACAAGGCCAGAGGCTACATTGCCAAGACCAAAGGTGTGGCAGATGTAGTAGGCTATGCCTCCCACCACGCAAGCTAGAGCGTAAATCTCCTTGCGGAAGATGAGTGGCACCTCGTTGATAAACACATCGCGAAACACACCACCGCCTGCGCCTGTCATCGTGCCCATGATGATGGCCGTCCAGAAAGGGAAACCCGCAGCAATCGTCTTTTCTATGCCCGTAACGGTGAATAGGGCCAAGCCGATGGTGTCGAAGAGGAACCAAGTGTTCTCTTGCTTAACCAATAGCTTTCGGAAGGCAATGACCCATATCAAGGCCACGGCTGTACAGATAAGATAGAAGGCGTTGGTCATCCAGAAGGGGGGCTGGCTGAGTAATAAGTCGCGCATAGTACCTCCGCCAATGGCCGTGGTGAGGCCCACCACGTAGGCACCAAAGAGGTCGAAGTGCTTGGCTGATGCCAGTCGGATGCCCGAGATGGCAAAGGCTAGTGTACCTATGAAATCAAGAATTTGAACAAACATGTATGAATGAGATAGATAGGTTTGGTTATTTCTTGTAGATTGGAGTGGTGCAACCCACTAGTTGCCAATAGCGGCTACCTGTGGGCTTGTAGTATACGAGAAAATCATATTCGTTTTCTGTTTGATAATAATTTCCCTCAAAGGGGGCGGTGTCTCCACGCAGGGGTTGCTTCGCATCGCTGCAGAGGTAGAGGTAGTTGTAGTAGCCAGACTTAAGGAGCACGTCGGCAGTGTATTTTCCTCGTTGCTCATCGTAGGTCATTTGAAAGTCGGGTTGAAGTATTCCGCCCGTCCATTGACCGCAGATGAAGACCTCACAGCCTTCTTGCTTCTCACTCTCAAGTTCGAAGTGGGTCAACACGTAGTCAGCCTCTACATCGGCGTCGCCTGCGCTCTCCCAACGGGTGACGTAGAGGCCGTTTCGATCCTCATCATAGAGGTAGTTGCGCCGTGGATAGTCGGGCATTAGCGTGTAGTGGTAGTAGAGTTCGTGCCATCGCACCCCATCGCCATGCATACCTGGGTATCGGGTGGATAAAATCTCCATTTTTCGATATTCATTGCCTGCATCAAAGATAAGTTGGCGTTGGTGCTCCCAGAGCAAGGTGTTGCCGTTTTGCGTAGTGAACGTAGGGGCAATCACCGCCTGATCCCATCGGCGGTTTTGTAGCACAATGAGCTTGATTTCGCTGGTTGCATCCCGCAATACGAGATTGCCACAATTCACCTCTAAAGTGATTTGTTGATGGGTAGCGTTCCAGTCAACATCGGTGTTGGTCGAACAGCTAGCTTTGATGCCCACCTGCGAACTTGACACGGCAAAGTAGGTGCGGCACATCTCGTGGCTTTCGCCCTCTTCGTCCTCACCATAAATGGAGATGCGATAGTTTCCAGGCAGTTTGGGAGCTACCTGCGTGTTGGGCAGTGAGAAGCGATAGTGGGTGTAGAGCACCGTGGTGTTCTGACTGTTCTCGTAGTTGTCGATAACGTTTTCGTCGGTCGTTTCATAGAAGTAGTCGCTTTCGAATAAGTCTGGCGTGTCGTGGCCTTCGGGGTCGCAGTGTACCACCTTGTAGCTGTAACGTTTATACTCATGGGTGAGGTCATCAAAACTCACTTCCAACGTTTCCCCCTCGCCTTGTTTTAGCACGGGAAAGTTCTCAACGTGACCATCTACCTTCAGTTGTAGAGTCTTAATTTCCTTGCTGAAGTAGAGCGTCTTGCCTGGTTGAGCACAGATGTTTTGTAACGAAATAGAAAGAAAAGATAAAAGAGCTAAACGCTTGGGTTTCCAATAGGAAGGAAGGTTCATTTAAAGTAAAGTTTAAGGATGTAGTCATGGCGGTTGTCACTTAATGTGGAAAGGCTAATAAGCGTTTCGTTGGAGTTCGTTCCCTTCCTAAAACGAAGAGGAGCGTCTTCGCCTAATAGCTGCACTTTACGAAGTTTCTTGGGGGTTATGGGAAGGATGAGTTGCTCGGGACAATGATTTGTAAGCAAGTGTAGGTAGGTGATGTTTTTCCTTTGGGTGCTAACAATCGAGTCGCCCAATTGGATAGTGCCAGCCAGCGTGTTGTAGATGCTTTCGCCGCTCGGGCCGTTGAGCCATTGTCCCATCTCTCTGAGGCGGCTTAAGGCGGCATCGGGTAGGTTACCATCGGGCTGTGGACCAATGTTTAAAAGCAGATTGGCTCCCTTTGCGGCCGAGCGTACTAGCAAGCGGAGTAAGGACGTGGTTGATTTATAATTTTGGTCGGCCACCTTGTATCCCCACATGTCGTTCATCGTTTCGCAAGTCTCCAAGGGGAGCTGGCTAATACTTTGTCCTGATAGGCCAGCCTTGTTCTCCCCGGGGATGTCACGCTCGAACATCTGCATGTCTTCGCCAGGGTAGGGCGTTTGGTGATGGTTGTTGCCGATAATACATGCCGGTTGAAGTTGGTGTATCAGCGCATACTGCTCCGATAGTTGCCAATCAAAGGGCTTCTCATCTCTTTCGTGATCCCACCAGCCGTCGAACCAAATGCCATCCACTTGGCCGTAGTTCGTAAGCAGTTCGGTGAGCTGAGCGTTCATGAAGCGAAAGTAGCTTTGCCAATTGGCCTTGCTCGCATCCTTCCCCGTGTAGCGTCCTGTTCGACCCATGGGGTAGTCATCGCGTGTCCAGTCGATGTGTGAATAATAGAGGTGGAAGCCTAATCCCTGCTTATGGCATTCATCGGCAAGCATCTTCACGATGTCCTTCTTATATGGCGTGTGGCTTATGTTGAAATCGCTTTGCTTAGTGTGCCACATGGAGAATCCATCATGGTGTCTTGAGGTAAAGCAAACGTACTTTGCACCAGCAGCTTTAAAGGCCGATACCCACTTTGCCGCATCAAAATCGTGAGGGTAGAAGGCATTTGCCGCTTTCGCATATTCCGATCGGTTGATGGCCGCATCTTGCATATACCATTCCCCTTGCGCAAAGAGGCTGTATATCCCCCAATGCAGGAAAATGCCGAAGCGTTGAGCGTCGAATTGCTCGCGAGCTTTTAGGTTTTCGGGTGTGGGAACGTATGTCGTAGCCTCTCTCTGGGCTAGGGTATGAACGTTGAAATTAAATAATAATAAGGAACTCGTAAGAAGGTTGAGTAGGAAACTTTTCATAAAGGAATGTGAAATGTTATTTAGATAGGATGAGCAAAAGTACATTTTTCCATGCACTTGGCTGAGCATAACGTGGAAAAAGTTGTACCTTTGCACCACAAAAAAGAATCAGTCAGCTGGTTTGTCGTGTGCATCCTTTGGAGATGCAGGAGGAAAGTCCGGGCAACATAGGGCATTCCGCTTCTTAACGGGAAGTCGCCCGTGAGGGTGAACTAGAACAGAAGAAAACAACCGCCTTGACAAGATCGAGGTAAGGGTGAGAAGGTGGGGTAAGAGCCCACCAGCTGCATGGCGACATGCAGGCTGTGTTCGTCGGAAGTTGAAAGTTCATGTATACCAGCGTGTGTGTTCACTCAAAGAGTTGCTCGCTCAAACTGCTTTGCAGTACGTTGGAGGGTAGAACGATAGAGCTTGCAGGCGACTGTAGGCGCGGATAAATGACAAACGCTGCTAGCTTGCTAGCAGTACAGAACCCGGCTTATAGGTTGACTGATTCTTCTTTTCTTTGTTCTTGTTATTGTGCTCATTATGCATTTTAGTTTAAGGTATACTTTAACTGCCAAGTCAAACTTAGATTACTTATCATTGTGGCCGTATAGGGCGGATTGAATGAACGGGGAAGGTGCTCTTGTAGGTGAATTGTTTTTACATTTTCTTGTCGTTTCTTGCTCTTCTTATTTTGCGTTTCAAAAGGTGAGAAAGCTTTCATCATGCAATTTTTTATATTGCCTTATATTGAGGTCTTCTGAACTTATTACGATTTGTTAAAATGGGAGTTTTTTGCTATTTTTGTTTTACCACAAACACGAACAGCAAAAACTCCCATATGTACGAAGTACTCGACAAAGATACAATAATTTTGGAAATGTTGACCAATTAAGCCACCCCTTTCAACGCTCAGACGAACTTTCTCTTAGCTTATTCGAAGAGTTAGAATCTCCTATCTTCGGCTTTTTCGATCTCCTCATTTTGTAAACATTTCAGAACAAGATTAACACTTTTGGTAATTTTATACAAAGTAACCCATAAATCCCCAGAAACGAACTAGCCGAGATTCGTTCCAATCACAGGATTTATAAACAACAAGGAATGCGTTGCATTAGAGCTAAGAAGAATGAGAAAAGTTCAGTGAAAGCTGACTCCATATACCTTTTCGTGAAGAGTACGTACCACCTCGTTGTAGTTCATGGATAGAAAATCCCCATTAGTACACATCAGACACAAAGGAATGCTCGTACCATCCTCCCGATAAGGCGGCTGAACATAGGTACAAGGCGACAACATGAAGCCTTGACGCTCATAAAAAGCAATGCGCCGCTGAGTTATTTCGTTCTGAGCAGGCTCCACCTCCAACACGAGGGGATGAGGTGAACATTGGGCAATGAATCGACGCAAGAGTGAACTCCCAACTCCCCTACCTCTTAAAGAGGATAAAGTGGCAAAATGCTCAATATAAACAAACCTGCTAAACGTCCAAAAACCAAGAATGCCCACAAAGTTGCCCGATTGCGTCAGAGCATATATATTAAATCCACTTCTCTGCTCATATAAAGCAATCCATTCTTTACTATCTCTACGTTCCTCTGCCGGAAAGGCCTGTGCGTACAAAGCTATAGCCTGAGCATATTCGCTAGAAGATAGAGAATGCCAAGCAAGGCTATTTTTTTCTTTCATTTACCACACTTAATTAATCTTTTAGGAATTTCAAGGAGAGGATCTTTGCTAAGCGGTCGCGCAGAGTCGATTCATCCGCCAAACGCACCGAAACGGTCAACACCGTGCCCACCTCATCATAATCTCTTTGCACAATGTCAGCTCCGCCTTCACGCACAAAGCGCATGGCCGTGTCAGCATCAGCGTAGGGCACAGACAAGCGGAACCGATTCTTCACGATACACTCCTCTACCTCAGCTTCGTCGAGTGCTTCGGCTATAGCGGTTTTATAGGCCACGCCGAGCGGCCCCGTTCCAAGTTTCACCCCACCGAAATAGCGCACAACGATGCCCAACACATAGGTTAGACCGTGCGACTGAAATTGTCCCAAAATGGGACGACCAGCCGTACCACTAGGCTCGCCATCGTCGTTAGCACGAACGGTTTCGCTCCGATTGCCTAGCACATAAGCGTAGCATATGTGGCGAGCGTCGAAATATTTCTTTTTGTATGAAGCCACAACCTGCTTCGCCTCCTCCTCCGTGTCGACATGCAGGGCAAAAGCTAAAAATTTGGAGCGCTTCTCTGTGTATTGAGCATGACCCTCGGCCTTTAGGGTGAAGTAAGTATCTTCCATTGAAACAATGAATAATTGGGGATTAATGCTGCTTGAGCAAAATGTAAAAAAATGAGATACCTACCTTGTCGCAAAACGCATGCCTTGCACCATATGGAGATATCTCATAGCGTAGTGAAACAGAACGTTTAAGCTCTGTTTAATTAAAGTGATAGAGGAAGGTAGCAATACCAGTGACGGCAGGCTTCTTCTGGTCTTTAATTTCGATTGTAAACTTGATCTCCACCTTGCAGATTCCCCTAAGATTGGCAATGCTGTGCAACGTGGTGACAAGACGTATGCTTTGACCGCTCAGCACGGCTTGTCCGTACTTCATCTTGTCCATACCATAGTTCACCATCATCTTCAAATTGTTTACTTGAAGAATCTGCTCCCACATATAGGGCAGAAGCGAAAGCGTAAGATAGCCATGAGCAATGGTCTGGCCGAAGGGGCCTTCTTTGGCTCTCTCGAGGTCGACGTGTATCCATTGATGATCCAGCGTAGCGTCAGCGAAAGCATTGATACGGTCTTGATCCACTTGAATCCAATCGGATTTGCCGAGTTCCTTGCCCAAGTATTGTTCGAATTCTTCGTAGGAGTTGATTGTCAACATAGTTCTTATATTTAGAATGTGTTATTGTGAAATTTCATCCATTGTGAGAGAGGTGATGAGCATCTGCTCGCTCACCATTGCCTTACACTTGTACTGCCCAAAGGTTTTACCCTCATTATCACGCTCGATGTGTTGATCTACCGTAAACGTAACCACATACACTCCCGAACATGAGCCATCGCTCTGGCGGGTAATTGCGAGGTCTCTGTTTACGTAAAACTGGCAAGCTTGAATGTGCTCATTAAACATATTGTGAATGGTAGTCAACACAGCCGATTTGCTAACGTTCTGCTTATGTAAGAAAGTGGACATAATAGAGGATATATTGGAGCAGATTTTACTTTCATCTTGTTCCGAAAAACCATTGTAAAAGTCCGTCAACACCATCACAATCTGCTGACGCGCCTCGTCGCTCACCTCTTGGTCGCGCAAGCTACCCTGAGCCAATGAAGCCTCCGAAGCATAGCGGCCACTAGGATGCACGTCTAAGTAGCGTTGATAAGCCTCGTTCGTACCCAAACGTTGAGCAGTTACGAAGTCGAGAGAGTCTATCTTTATGTCGCATAAGCGAGTATACTGCTGCGCTTCAGAATACGTGTTTTTGAACGAGATAAAGTCGTTTACATTATCTGAAAGTGCAATTGAGTTCCACTTGGCAATCATCGCCTCCAGTTTCTCTAAGCGTAGACGCACATCGTCGGAGTGCTCACTGTTTGGATATTTTTCAAGAAAGGCCTTATAGTCTTGCGGATTATCGTTATTTTCTAGAATCTCGTAGGCCAACTGTTCTTGACTTGAGGAATTGCCTGATAGCACGAAATAGGTGGCTCCGCCCACAAGCAGCAAGCCAACAACAATGCAAGCAACAATGACAAGCACTTTTTTCTGGCTTGAGGAGTTAGGGCTAGAATCACCATTCACTGCGCTCTGCGCACTGCCCACGCTTGGGCGCACATCGCTCCCCTGCTCTGAGACAGAAGAGGTTCGTTCTCCACCGACGGGAGGAGTTGGGGGTAAGTTTTGAGGTTGCATAACTATGTGTTTGAAAGAATTATCTGTGTATTGACTTGCAAAGGTATAGCATCACAACCGAAAAGGCAAAGCAAATTAGTTTTTTTAGCCTAACAGAGGAAAAGGAGAAGCTATTTCTTTGTACACTAACTAATTATATGTAATTTTGCACGAGAATATATATTTTAGTTAATGAGAACCTTATACAAAATCAAGAAAGGCTTAGACCTAAAGTTGGAAGGCGAAGCTGTGAAAAACCTCACAGTGGCTACTCTCAGCGAAGAGTATGCCGTGATGCCCACCGATTTCCCTGGAATCGTTCCACGTGCTCTCGTAAGAGAAGGCGATGAAGTTCTAGCAGGCGACACCTTGTTTGTGGACAAGGCAACCGAACAAATTCATTTTGTATCGCCCGTGAGCGGAACCATTGTTGC
>CAVFOF010000029.1:0-6650 GCA_963623895.1 bacterium | reverse complement strand
ATTGTTGCTGTTGAACGTGGCGAGCGTCGCAAACTGCTACGTTTCCGCGTGAAAGCATCAACAGACCAAAAGTTTAAAGACTTTGGCGTAAAGGATGCAAACAAGTTGAACAGCGACAACGTGAAAGAACTCTTGCTGCAAAGCGGTCTCTTCGCCTATTTGCGTCAGCGTCCCTACGATGTCATCGCTAGTCCTACGGACACGCCCAAAGCTATCTTCATTTCCGCATTCAGCAAAATGCCGTTGGCAGCCGACTTCAGCTTCGTGGCAAAAGGTCAGGAAAACGATTTCAAACTGGGTATCCGTGCCCTCTCGAAAATCGCCAAAGTGAACTTAGGCATCGCTCCCGAACAAATCAACTCCGAGTTGCTCCCCATCGAGGAAGCAGAGGTGAGCGTGTTCGATGGTCCCAACCCCGCAGGCAACGTAGGCGTTCAGATTAATCACGTCAGCCCCATCAACAAAGGCGAAGTAGTGTGGACTCTGGGCGCAGAAATGGTGATTACACTTGGCCGACTGCTACGTACGGGCAAGGTCTCATTAACTCGTCGCATCGCTGTGTCAGGCTCATTAATTAAGAAGCCCCATTATGTAGAAACGCTCATTGGCACACCTCTTAAGGACGTTTTTGCTCAACAGTTAGAATCGACCGACCACGTGCGCATTATCAATGGTAACCCCTTCGTAGGATACCCTTCCACAATCAACGATTACGTCGGTGCGTTTAGCACAGAAGTATGTGCAATCCCTGAAGGCGACGACGTGAATGAAGCTTTCGGATGGATAGCACCACGCCTCAATGACTACTCAACAAGCCATAGCTATTTCTCATGGCTGTTTGGCAAAAATCGAGCCTACAACCTCGACTGCCGCATAAAGGGAGGAGAGCGTCACATGATTATGAGTGCAGAATACGAGCGAGTATTCCCCATGGACATCTATCCCAGCTACCTTATTAAAGCCATCCTCACTGGCGATATCGACCGCCAAGAGGCTCTAGGCATCTACGAGGTAGCACCCGAGGATTTTGCAGTGGCAGAATTCATTGACTCCTCTAAACTAGAGCTTCAACGCATCGTTCGCGAAGGTCTTGACATATTAAGAAAAGAAAACGCATAACAACCATGATAAAGAACATATTCGACAAGCTTCGACCTAATTTTGAAGGAGACGGCAAGCTGAAGGCCTTCCGTTCTGTATTTGAAGGAATGGAAACCTTCATGCTAGTGCCCAACACCACCTCAAAGGTAGGCGTGAGCGTTCACGACGCTATCGACTCCAAGCGCATCATGTCGTTTGTAGTAATAGCCCTTCTCCCCGCTTTGTTTTTTGGCATGTACAACATTGGTTACCAAAACGCATTGGCTGCAGGAAAACTCGCCGAAACGAGTTTTTGGTCGATGTTTATATACGGTTTCCTCTTGGTGCTGCCCAAAATCATTGTTTCGTACGTAGTGGGCTTGGGTATTGAATTTGCCGTGGCTCAATGGAAACACGAAGAAATTCAGGAAGGTTATTTGGTTACGGGTATTCTCATCCCCCTTATCGTCCCCGTAGGTTGCCCTCTGTGGATGATAGCCTTGGCCGTAGCCTTCTCAGTAATCTTTTGCAAGGAAATCTTCGGTGGCACAGGTATGAACATTTTCAACCCCGCCCTTGTGGCACGTGCCTTCCTCTTCTTCTCCTACCCCACGAGCATGAGTGGCGACAAAGTGTGGGTAGCTAGCCAAAACGTACTAGGCTTGGGCTACGATCTACCTGATACCATCACTACCGCTACCCCCCTCGGTCAAGTAGCTGCTGGCATTACGCCCACAGCCTCTCTGAGCGACATGGTGTTCGGTTTCATTCCTGGCTCTATCGGTGAAACCTCCGTCATTGCTATCGCCATCGGCGCACTCATCCTGCTCTACACGCAAATAGCCTCTTGGCGCACAATGCTGAGCGTGTTTGTGGGCGGCGTTGTCGTTGCAGTACTCTTCAATATGATTGGCATAAAGGATAATGCCGTGGCTAGCATGCCTTGGTTCGACCACCTCTTTGCTGGCGGCTTCTGCTTTGGTGCCGTGTTCATGGCCACCGACCCCGTAACTAGTGCACGCACAGAGAAAGGCAAGTTCATCTATGGTTTCCTCATCGGTGCTCTGGCCATCCTCATCCGGGTGCTCAACCCTGGTTACCCCGAAGGCATGATGCTTGCCATCCTATTTATGAACATGTTTGCACCGCTTATCGACTACTGCTTTGTACAAAGCAACATCAGCAAGCGACTTAAAAGAGCAAGCAAATAACACATTGATAACGAAGTGATTGCGGGATACTGTTTAAACTAGAGCATGAAGGCGAGACAAGCTGGGGGCACACTAACCAGTAAAACCCAATTGTTTCTAACCTCAACCCATTACAGTCACTTCTTTCAAAACTCACACACTATGAATACGAACAAAAATTCATATACCCTGATTTATGCTGCGGTAATGGTTGTTATCGTTGCGTTTCTGCTTGCCTTTGTCTCGTCAGCCCTGAAACCTACACAGGACAAGAACGTGGCTCTCGACAAGAAGAAGCAAATACTCGCCTCTCTCAACATTCGCAGTCTCAGTGAGGCTACGGATATTGAAAGCAAATACAATGAACTGATTGTTGCAGACAAAATTGTAAACGTTGATGGTTCAGAAGTAAAGAATGGTGAGGGCAAAGAAAACGATGGATTCAAGGTGGAGAACAAAGCCATCTCAGCCGACTGTCTGCCCATCTACCTTTGCCAAGTTGATGGTAAGACCAAATACGTCGTTCCCGTTACAGGCACTGGCCTTTGGGGTGGCCTTTGGGGCTACATCGCCATCAACGAAGATCTACAGACCGTCTATGGTGCTTACTTCTCACACGAAAGCGAAACCGCTGGTCTAGGCGCACTCATCGCTGAAGAAAAGTTCCAAGACCAATTTAAAGGCAAGCAAATCTTCACCGACGCCAACGCTTCTGAAGTTGCTCTTACTGTGGTAAAGAACGGCAAAGTTGAACCTGGAAAAGAAAACACACAGGTCGACGGCATCACTGGTGCCACGCTCACCTCAAATGGTGTGGCCAACATGGTGCACGACGGATTGGCTCAATACATCGGCTACTTCAAGTCGATTAAATAAGCAATGCCTAGCATCATTGACAATTAAGCACAATTAAAACAATTAATAAAGCTCTGAATAATATGAGTTTGTTTTCAAAAGATAAAAGAGGAGCATTAACAGAACCACTCAACCTGAACAACCCCGTAGCCGTTCAAGTGTTGGGCATCTGTTCTGCCTTAGCAGTAACCTCTCAACTTGAGCCTGCCATCGTGATGGGACTCTCCGTTACCGTTATTACTGCTTTCTCGAACGTCATTATTTCACTCCTCCGCAAGACCATCCCTAGTCGCATTCGTATCATCGTACAACTTGTAGTTGTGGCCGCACTGGTTACACTCGTTTCTCAAGTTCTCAAGGCCTATGCCTACGACGTGAGCGTGCAACTTTCAGTTTACGTAGGACTCATCATCACCAACTGTATTCTTATGGGACGCTTGGAAGCTTTCGCCATGATGAATGGTCCATGGGAGTCTTTCCTCGACGGCATCGGAAACGGCCTTGGCTATGCTTGGGTGCTTGTAGCCGTGGGCTTCGTGCGCGAACTATTGGGTAGCGGCACCTTACTAGGTCTCCGCATCATCCCCGAATGCATCTACGCAGACAATGGCGGTTTCTACGTAAATAACGGCATGATGACCATGCCCGCAATGGCACTAATTCTGCTGGGCTGCCTCATTTGGGCACACCGAGCTATCAACGAACGCGAAACCAAAAAGAAATAATAGCGAATTACTCATCTAGAAATTCTGAAAGTCACATAGCAAGTGGAAAAGTTGAAGCAGAGAAACTCCTCCCCCATTTCTTAATGCTAGACTCATGAATTTCCAAAATAACACTCACAATGGAACATCTGTTAAGTTTGTTCGTACGCTCCATCTTTGTGGACAACATGATATTTGCATTCTTCTTGGGTATGTGCTCTTACCTAGCCGTATCGAAGAATGTAAAGACCGCTTTCGGATTGGGAGTTGCCGTAACCTTCGTGCTTCTGATTACAGTTCCCGTTGACTACCTGCTACAAACAAAAGTACTTGGCCCGAACTGCTTGATTGACGGAGTGGACCTCTCATTCCTATCATTCATCCTATTTATTGCCGTCATAGCAGGCATCGTACAATTAGTAGAAATGGTGGTTGAACGCTTCTCCCCCTCACTCTACGCAGCACTTGGTATTTTCCTACCACTTATCGCCGTGAACTGTGCCATCATGGGCGCAAGCCTCTTCATGCAACAACGCATCAACATGGAGCTGGGAAGCACTCAATTCATTGGCAACGTTGCCGACGCATTGATTTATGCCTTAGGCTCTGGTATCGGTTGGCTTTTAGCAATCGTAGCCCTTGCAGCAATCCGCGAAAAAATGGCCTACACCAACGTGCCCAAACCCCTACAAGGCCTTGGCATCACATTTATCACTGTAGGCCTCATGGCCATGGCATTTATGTGCTTCTCTGGTTTGAAAATCTAGTCACACACACAAGAAACAATGGATTTGAATTTAATTTTATCAAGTATCGGAGTATTCTTGGTGATTATACTCCTATTGGTTATCATTCTGCTTGTAGCTAAGAAATACCTCTCACCGAGCGGAAAGGTAACCATTACAATCAACGGAAAAGAGAAAATCGAAGTGGAGCAAGGCGGAAGCCTACTCACTACCCTCTCAGAACAAGGCATATACCTTCCCTCTGCATGCGGCGGAAAAGGCTCTTGCGGACAATGCAAGTGTCAAGTGCCCGAAGGCGGTGGCGAGATTCTTGACTCCGAAAAAGGCCAGTTTACAAGAAAACAAATCAAAGAAAACTATCGTCTAGGATGCCAGTGCAAAGTGAAGGGCAACCTTTCAGTGCAAGTGCCTGATAGCGTGTTAGGCGTGAAGGAATACGAATGCACCGTTATCTCTAACAAGAACGTAGCCACGTTCATCAAAGAGTTTAAGGTACAACTCCCTGCAGGTGCACACATGGACTTCCTCCCTGGTTCGTATGCCCAAATCAAAATCCCTGCGTTCAGCATGGATTACGACAAGAACATTGATAAATCACTCATTGGCGAAGAATATCTACCCGCATGGCAAAAGTTTGGCCTATTCCCCTTGAAATGCGTTAACACAGAGCCTACCGTTCGCGCCTACTCTATGGCCAACTACCCCGCTGAAGGCGATGTGTTTATGTTGACCGTGAGAATTGCCACGCCCCCCTTCAAAGCCGACCGAAGCGGATTTATGGACGTTAACCCAGGTATTGCCTCTTCCTACATCTTCACGCTTAAGCCTGGTGACAAAGTAATCATGAGTGGTCCTTATGGCGACTTCCATCCTCACTTCGACTCAAAGAAAGAAATGATTTGGGTGGGCGGTGGTGCCGGCATGGCTCCTCTTCGTGCTCAAATCATGCACATGACTCGTACACTAAATTGCCGTGACCGTGAAATGCACTACTTCTATGGTGCACGTGCATTGAACGAGGTGTTCTACCTTGACGACTTCCATCAACTTGAAAAGGATTTCCCAAACTTTCACTTCCACCTTGCATTGGATCGCCCAGACCCCGCAGCCGACGCAGCAGGAGTGAAATACACGGCAGGATTCGTTCATCAAGTAATGTATAACACCTACCTTAAGGATCACGAAACTCCTGAAGACATTGAGTACTACATGTGTGGTCCTGGCCCCATGTCGAAAGCCGTTGTCGGCATGCTTGATAGCCTGGGCGTAGAACCAGAAAGCATCATGTATGACAATTTTGGCGGATAACAAGCATACCGCAATTAACTTACAACAAGCCACAATAAAGTCGCTGAATTTCAGCGGCTTTATTGTGGCTTATAAACAATCATTTGAATGGTAGATAGATTTCTATTTGCCATTACGATAAAAGTTCGATTGGGATTAAATCCTTACCTCAACATAACACAAAGCGAAGAGCAATATATCCCCGATTAGAAACAATTTCTTTAAAGGAAAGACACGCTGGTTAAACCACACCGCTGAAGCAAGCGGTTAATTTCATAGAAGAGGATTGTAAAAAAAAAATATATACGCTTGTCGTAGTCAAACAAGTTTTGTACTTTTGCAACGTAAACAACAATCCAACTAGTTTATAAACTTTCTTATCAATTATGGTAAACTACAAAGAACTTGGCTTGGTGAACACTCGTGAGATGTTCAAGCGTGCCATCAACGGTGGTTATGCAATCCCCGCTTTTAACTTCAACAACCTCGAACAACTTCAAGCTATTATCAAAGCTTCTTCAGAACTCAAGTCGCCGGTTATCCTTCAAGTATCTAAGGGTGCTCGCAACTATGCTAACGAAACATTACTTCGTTACATGGCTGAAGGTGCTGTAGAATACGCAAAGGAATTGGGTTGCCATCATCCCGAAATCGTGCTCCACTTGGATCACGGAGATAGCTTCGAACTCTGCAAGAGCTGCGTTGACCTCGGTTTCTCTTCTGTAATGATTGATGGTTCTTCTCTTCCCTACGACGAGAACGTAGCCCTCACCAAGAAGGTTGTAGAA
>CAVFOF010000028.1:4344-16341 GCA_963623895.1 bacterium | reverse complement strand
TTTTTCAATTTAATTGTTAGTAAACTTTCTTCTTGAGTTTCTACTTGCGCCGACGCAGGGATGCGTCGCCCCTAATTTTTTATTCCCAATCTTAGGGTGAGAAATGCTACTTCACTAGGACTTTTTGGCCGTTGATGAGGTAGATGCCTCGCTGATTTACGCTTGGCAACCTGCGGCCTTGAAGGTCGTAGATGCCGCTGCGGAGCGATTGCTTATCGGCTTCGACGGATTGGATGCCATCAATGATTTTGTTGTAGCTAGCTATTACCGAAACGTAGCCCTCCACGGTGCCAGCGTAAGCCTCGTTGCCCTTGACGGATTGCAGTTCGTAGCCCTCGATTGAGGGGATAACGAGCGTGTGGCTAGAGCCTGCTGCGAGGAGTTCGGAGGTTTGACTCAGCACGTTGTCGTCAGCGTCTTTGCATACCACCTCAACGGTGTACATAGGTTGAGCGTAGAACGTGGTTATGCGGATGGGGTGACCCGTGCCGCCGTCCCAACCCACGAGGTTGCCGTCGGCGGTGCCGTCCCAATACTGTCCGTTGCTGCCCTTGATGTTCCAGGTTGCGCCGTCAGAGTTAAGGTTGAAGGTGAACGAACCTGCCGTTTTCGAGGCTGTGGTGGCTGCGGAGCGCACCAGCTGCGGAACGTAAAGATTGTAGTATTCATTCTTCACCTTAAACACCTTACCGCTACCCTCGAGCGTCCAGATGGCGGCGGGAGTAAGACCTTCGGCCGTGGTGCTGCGGTTCACTTTCTTCGTGTCGTCCTGAATGAGGCGATAACCCGCACGACCCGCATCGGTCGTGGCATCGTACATCAAGTAGCTCTTGCCAGCTTCTACTGTCGTTACGACCTCACCATCCTTCTTCACGCCAGTGATAGCGTCGGTGGTGTAGACCACTTGTATGTTTTTATCCTCCGTAAGATTAAGTTTATCGCCCTCGTTGGCCGAAGCCGACTTCAGCGTGTAGTACTTAGGAGTGGGCAATGCCACTTGGTACTCTTCGCCTACAGGCACAGCCACCTCCGAAATGTCAATTATCACGCCCTTATCGTCTACACACTGGTAGGTAACGGCATAGGCCGAACGCTTGTAGACCACGTCGTAGGTGTTGTCGGCCGTCTTGGTAATGGACTGCACGGTGTGGTTCTTGATGTTAGGACAAACTTCCTCGGTTATTTCCTCATAACTAGTGGGAATGCTCAACACGTGAGTGGCAATAGCGTTGCCCTCTGTGTCCTTGCAATTGAAGGTGGTTACATTCACGGCAATGGGATTCCACACGGCACCTTGCCCCGTGGCGGCATCGTAGCTTGCACCCGAGATATTACTACCAGCGTAAACTACGCCCGAGGGTAAGGGGAAGAGGCTCTTGCCGTCAACCTTTAAGCGAAGGGCTTGCGATTTGGTGTCGAGAGTGAGTGTCACCTTATCCGTGCCAGTAGCGGCCATGTTGACGGGGCAGCCCATGCTCGACACGAAGGAAGAGATGGAAGCGACGTAGCGACCTGTGTTGACGTTCTTCAGCGAGATGGTTTGCGAGCCGTCGGCATTGATAGTAGAGGTCTCCACACGCCATGCATTGTTGATGTCTTCTTCACCATCAGCTACGACCTTGAGAGAAGTGCCCGATTTGTCGTCAACGAGATTTACTTGGTCGAAGCCATCGGCTGCGTTGGCGAAAACGTAGTCCTTGCCAGCCTCCAAATAGTCGAAAGTGACGGGAGTGACGTTCGAACCATAATCTTCCATGGGCGAGAATTCCCACTGACCGCCATTACCATCGTTAGGATTGCTGTAAACGTTTACGGCTAGGCCTTGACCCGACATGGAAGAGTTGAAATATTGACCAGAAACCTTGTCGCTCGAAATGGTGTAGTAGTAGTTGCTACCCTTTTGGCCGTAAGCTCCCGTTCCGAGTTCGAAGTTATAGTGTTTCGTCGTGTTGTCATAATTCCAACGACCAGAAGTAGAGGTGGCCGTGGGACTAGGATTAACCGAGCCATCAGGCAATGCCTTGCAGACCAAAGCGTATTTACCAGGATTATTGGGGTCTTCTTCTAGACTCCACCATTGATAATCATAATTAGCACTGGTGGCACTGGCTTGGGGACTAGTCCAAAGTGCGCCCACCTTAGCTCCCTTTCCGCTATTTGCAGAAATGAGCGAAGAACCATCGGCTAGCACCTCTATGCAACGACCCACGCGAGTAGCGTCTGTGCCGCCCGAAATGATGCGATAGTAATACTTCTTATCGGTAGTATTGGTGAAGGGCATCACCTTATCAGCAGTGGGCTTGGTATAGCCAATCATGTAGTACTTGCAGTACTTGTAGTTGCCATAATTAAGCATTACGGTGTCAGCAGACATACGCTTGCGGAAGTCCTCAAAGTTTTTGTTGGCCTCGGTGGTCCATCCACGTTCGGCGATGGCGATGAGACGAGGAAGGGCGAGCCACTCCATGTAGTCGGCATCCGACACATGTTCCGTCCAGAAAGTGCCTTGCACACCATAGTCAGTGGCATCAGGAATGCTTTGGTTGTAGGTAGCCTTCACATCGTCGGTGCCGTAACCTGCACCAGGAGGATCGAGTTCGCTATTACCCTGCTTACGATTAATATAGTAAGGGCCCCAAGGCGTATAGATATTGGGCATGCCCAATTGCTTTGCCTTTTGAGCGGCAGCTTCTGGACCCGTCCAGCAATACACGGTGGCGTCAGTGGCCTTCATAATGTCGAGGTCGGCTCCCGAAGCGGTAATGCCCTCGTTCCAAATGGCGAGTTTACGTCCGTTAGCCTTCACGTAGTTGGCCAATTCTTGAATGAAATGACTCTGCAATTGGCGATAGTCGGTGAGGCCGAGTTTCTTATACTGCGCTTGACAGTCGGCATTACCTTGCCAAGCATTGGTGGGGCATTCGTCACCACCAATATGGATGTATTCGCTGGGGAATATGTCCATCAACTCACCAAGAATGTCCTTCGTAAACTGCACGGCGGCGGGGTTGGCCACATTGAGCACGTCGCCATAGATGCCGCCATCGATTTGCACGGTGTGCGTGCCGTTGGGCGTGCAGCTAAACTCGGGATAAGAGGCCAAAGCGGCACAGAAGTGGCCTGGCATATCGATTTCGGGAATGATGGTGATGTGGCGAGCCTGGGCATAGGCCACCACCTCCTTGAGTTGTTCCTGAGTGTAGTAGTAAGGGCCATAGGCCTTATTAATCCAATATTGCGCACACTCGTACATATCGGTGAAGCGGCTATTGGGGGCGATGCTACCCACGGAAGTGAGGCGGGGATATTTCTTAATCTCCACACGCCAGCCTTGGTCGTCGCTAAGATGCCAGTGGAAGGCATTCATCTTATAATACGACATCACATCGATCATGCGCTTCACCTCGTCGATAGTGAAGAAGTGGCGCGACACGTCGAGCATAAAACCGCGATAAGCAAAGCGCGGTTCGTCGGTGATATTTACCAAAGGCAAAATATAAGAAGTGACGCTAGTTTCCTTCACTCCAGCCATTACGTTGGCGGGCAGCATCTTCTTAATTGACTGCAAAGCATAGAAGAAGCCGAGGGCGTTCTTGGCTTTAATGTCTACTTTGCTAGAGGTCACTTGCAGCGTATAACCTCCTTCCTTCAGCGTTTTGGTGGAAGGGAGCAATGCCACTTGGAACAACGCATTAGCATCGTCGGCTGCCACAATTACTTGCGAGCCTGTAGTTTCGGTAAGGCTAGCAGCAAAGAGATTGAGTTCGTTAATCGAAGCCTCATCCAAGCCCGAATAGCTAATGGTGAATTGTGAGGGGAGCGTGAGTGCGCCCGTGCTCACCGTCATGCTTTTAGGCCGTGGGGTGAGATTGACGAAAGTTTGCGCCGACACACTCGTGGGGAGCAGTAGCGCCAACGACATCAAAAGACTGAGTATTCCTTTTCTCATAGTCAGGTATTTAAAGTTGTGAATTAGATTTTTCACGTACAAGGTATTAATTCTCTATCGAAGTGAAGAAAGTGGAAGCGATGAGGGCTTTATAGTAGAAGCGATGAGGGCTTTATAGTAAATGAGGTTCACTTCGTTGCAAAGGTAAGAAAATGCAATGAATTGTGCAACGGGAGTGGTTTTATTTTAGAGCCAAAATGTAGGTATACGTATCGCATTTACCTCCCCCCTGTAAGTTTACTAACACGAAATGCTGTTGCTTGCACTAGCTGCTTTCACTGCGTTGAATATCAATAGCTTCGTTAGTGTAAGCAGCAAAAGCATTTGCTTGCACTGACTTTAATGGTAACTTTGCGCCAACAGGTGGCGTAACGCCTCAAATATAGGCGAAACGATTAGGCCGCTAGTTTTCACGATTAGGCCACTAGTGAAGCACTCTTAGGCGGCTAGTTTTTCCTATAAGGCCACTAGTTTGAGGCATTTGGCTAGTGCAAGCAAATGTAAGAGAGTGCAAGCAATGCTTTTTGCTGCTTACACTCTTGAGCACGTTGATAATCAATGCAGTGCAAGTAGTTTGTGCAAGCAACAGCAATTTATGCATGTAAACTTACTGGTAGGGTGTAAATAAATTTTCTGGAGGGAAAATGGCCGAAACCGAGTAGTGATTTCTTTATTGGAAACAATAAATCTTCTTGAAATTCCTATCGTCATTCCGTCCATTGTTTACAAAAAAGAGTAACCATATCTACCAAATATTTGTTAATTACCCAACTGTCTTTCTATCACTATACGCCCCCCTTTTATGCGTAATCATCTGCTTTGTGATACCCCTCAAACAAAATTGCACAGTCGGCTGAGTAAATTTACTCAATGCACTGAGCAAAATGCGAAAAAGCATCTCGTAATTTGCCACAAGTCGCAAAAAGCACTAACTTTGCCTTTCAATAAAAAAGAAAAGAACAATATGAAAAAAGCTCTACTACTTCTCGTCCTTGTGACGCTGACCATCACTAGCGGGTGCGCCAAAAACAATCAAAAGAATGCGGCTACTTCGACTGCCGAAAACAACGTGACCACTGCTACGGAACAACAGCAACCCTCGGTGGTGAAAACAATCGACACTTCGGTGGCTGGTAAAGACGTGGTGAAAGTAATCGCCGAAAACTACAAAGGAAAAGCCGTGCTGATTGACTTCTGGGCCACTTGGTGCGGACCTTGCCGCATGGCTATGAAGCAAGTGGACGAAATTAAGCCCGAACTGAGCAAGAAAGGCTGCGTGTTTGTCTACATCACGGGTGAGACCTCTCCGCTAGCCGACTGGCAAAAAATGATTACGGGCATTGCGGGCGACCACTATCGCTTGACAGGCAAGCAATGGAGCGAACTCTGCGAGAGTCTGAACATCCCTGGCATTCCAGCCTACTTGCTGCTCAACAAAAAGGGTGAAAAAAGCTATGATAACCTTGAAGAAGGCGGATACCCTGGTAGCGAAATTCTAAAGAACAATATCGAGGTGGCACTGACTGATTAACTAATAGTCGGCAATACACCTATATTATATATAGACCATCCGCCCTTTGCGATGGTCTACTCATTTAGCGAAGATGAAAACGAAACCTGCACTGCTCATCGCAGGCATCGTGGCATGCATTGGCATTGGCGTAATCAAGAACGTGAGTGCCAAGCAAGACACGTCCACCAGCGAGAACACACCTAGCTATAACTCCATCCAAACGGGAGAAGCCGAAACGGAGAACGAGGCAACGCAGCATGCTACGAGCAGTACGCTGCCCGACGGAGTGGAAATCCCCGTGTACGAATCGGCGCGCGGCGGACAAGTCATTGAGCACTTGGGCTACACCGTAAGCTACGATGCCGACTTTAAAACGCCGCAATGGGTGGCTTGGCAACTCACCGCCGAGGAAGCAGCGGGCGAAGAGCCACGCTACGACAAGTTTCAAGCCGACCCCGAAGTGAGAGGGGCGAAAGCCTACCCCAAGGACTACACCAACTCGGGCTACGACCGAGGCCACATGGCTCCGGCGGCCGACATGAAGTGGAGCAAGCAAGCTATGGTAGAGTCGTTCTACATGACGAACGTGTGTCCGCAAAACCGCAACCTCAATCGGGGCGACTGGAAGGAACTAGAAGAATTGGAACGGGAGTGGGCTAACCGCTACGGCAGTGTGAGCATTGCCGCAGGGCCTATCTACTATTCGCAATCGCCCGAGCGCATTGGTGCTAACAAGGTGGCCGTGCCCGACGCTTTCTTCAAAGTGTTGCTCGTGGGCTATCCCAAGCAGCCTAAAGCCTACGGATTTATCTTTAAGAATGAAGCTGGAAGCCATCCGCTAAGTTACTATCAACTCACGGTAGACGAGGTGGAGAAGGCCACGGGCATGGACTTCTTCTCGAAACTGCCCGATGAGGTGGAAAGCAAAATTGAAGCAAACAAACCAAGTATCTAAAAAAATGACGAACCTACTCAACCGCACCGTGCTGCTACTGATAGCTCTGCTTAGCTTGTTGCCTCTAGCACATGCGCAAGACATTCCCCTGATATCTACGATTAAATATAAAAAGGTGGAAACGAAAACTTATCGTTTTCGTCTCTACCTCACCGACAAGAAAGACAACTCCTATAGCTTGCGCCGCCCCGAAGAATTTCTCTCAAAAAAAGCACTCGACCGACGCAAGCGTTTGGGCGTTAAGGTGGACATTTACGACCTGCCCCTCAGTTCGAACTATCTCAAGGCCCTCCGTCAATGCCCTGGCGTAAGCATTCACAACCAAAGCAAATGGAACAACACGGTGGTGGTGGAAATGGCCGACAGCAGCTACGTTAGCCACTTGAAAGAATTACCTTTTGTGAGTTCAGCTCGCTGCGTATGGGTAAGTCCTGACAGTGTGATTGTGCCTTCAGGTATGCTACGCCAAGACTTTGTGACCAACAAGCGCGACACCACCTTTGCCGACCGCTACGGCTACGGTGCAACACAGGTGAGAATGCTTAGCGCAGACAAGCTACACGAAGCGGGCTACACGGGACGTGGTGTAACAGTGGGCGTAATCGACGGTGGATTCTTTAACGCAGACCTGCTCACGGGCATCGACCAAAAGCACATTCTCGGCACGCGCAACTTTGTGCGCCCCGAAAAGAGTGTTTACGAAGAACTCGACCACGGCATGATGGTGCTCTCGTGCATGGCCGCCAACGTGCCCAACTACTTGGTGGGCACGGCTCCCGATGCCGACTACTACCTCATACAAAGCGAAGATGGCGAAAGCGAGCAACTGGTGGAGGAAGACAACTGGTGTGCTGCACTAGAGTATGCCGACAGTCTAGGCTGCGACCTCGTAACGAGTTCGTTGGGCTACTACCACTTCGACTACAGCTACATGAACCATAGCTACAAAGAGCAAGACGGACGCACTGCCCTCAATAGCATCAGTGCCTCACTTGCAGCGAGCCGCGGCTTGCTCGTGCTGAATAGTGCAGGCAATAGCGGCATGGGAGCTTGGAAGAAAATAGGTTTCCCCGCCGATGCTTCCCACATGCTCGCCATCGGAGCTATCAACGACCAACACGTCAACACCTTCTTCTCATCCATTGGCAACACCGAGGACGGACGCACCAAGCCCGACCTCATGGCACTCGGTCAGAACTCGAGAGTGTTCGACGACGACGGCACGGTGTGCGAAGTGAACGGCACCTCCTTCTCCTGCCCCATCACAGCGGGAGCAGTGGCTTGTTTGCTGCAAATGTTCCCCACGAAAAAGCCCGACGACGTAATTCGCTCGTTGCAACAAACGGCCGACAATGCCGACACCCCCAACAACATCATGGGCTACGGCATCCCTAATGTGGCTAAGGCTGCGGAATACTTAAAAACGGGGAAGAAGTAAGATTTTCTACGCTTCTATCCTTCCACACTAACTAGAAACGAAACAACTCTATTTTAGATAGCACTATGGCAAATGGTTATCCAGAAAACATTGCACACAAGGGCATTGTTTACCCCTCACCCATCTTCGGCCCCATACTCAGCCGGCGATTGGGCGTATCTCTAGGCATCAACCTCATGCCAGCCGACGGCAAAGTGTGTACCTTCGACTGCATCTACTGCGAATGTGGGTTCAACAAAGACCATCGTCCGCACCTACCACGCCCCACCCGTCAAGAGGTGGCGCAAGCACTCGAAAAACAATTGCAAAAGATGAAGGCTGAAGGCCCGCAACCCGACGTGCTGACCTTTGCTGGGAACGGTGAACCTACCGCACACCCTGAGTTTGCAGGCATCATCGACGACACTATCCGTCTGCGCAACACCTATTTTCCCAACGCCAAAGTGAGCGTGCTGAGCAACGCTACGCAATCGGTGCGCCCCGAAGTGCATGCCGCACTTGAGAAGGTGGACAACAACATCTTAAAACTCGACACCGTGTCGGCCGACTACATCCGCCGAGTGGACCAACCCACGGGAGCGTACCACGTGGAGGACATCATCAAGTCGCTACAAGATTTTCACGGACACGTTATCGTGCAAAGCTTGTTTATGAAGGGAACGAGCCACGGCACGAGTGTGGACAACACGGGCGACGACTATGTGCTGCCCTGGCTTGAAGCGGTGAAAAGCATCCGTCCCCAATCCGTCATGGTCTACACCATCGATCGCGAAACGCCCGACCCCGACCTCGAGAAAGCCTCTCACGAGGAACTCGACCGCATCGCCAATCTGCTGCGTGCGGAAGGCATCGAGGTGGAGGTGGCCTACTAGCGGCTCAACGTATTGGACGTGTCCTTATTCCCTTAATATTCCCAAAAAATTGTTTCTCACACCATGTCGCAGCACTTAGTAGCCCTTTCAGGGGGAGCCGATTCGGTATGCCTCTTACTCACCTTGCTCGAGAAGGGCGAAGTGGGAGCTGTAGCACACTGCAATTTCCAATTACGTGGCGAGGAGAGCGAACGGGATGAGCAATTTGTGCGTCAACTTTGCCAAGAGAAGGGCGTAAAGCTCTTTGTGCAGCGTTTCGACACCATAAAAGAGGCCGAAAGCACGGGCGAGAGCATCGAAATGGCGGCTCGACGCCTACGCTACGATTGGTTCAGAGAACTGCTTGGCGAACTGCATCTCGAGGCCGTGGCCGTGGGGCATCATCAAGAGGACAACGCTGAAACCATTTTGCTTAATCTGGTGCGCGGAACGGGGATAACTGGACTTATGGGCATGCAAAAGCTCAGCCAGAAGCAAGGCTTTCCCATCTATCGCCCCTTGCTCGGCTGGAACAAAACGCAAATTTTAGACTATTTGGCGCAGAGAAATCAGCCCTACGTCACCGACAGCACCAATGCCGACACCCACTACCGACGCAACAAGGTGCGCCACGAACTGCTCCCTTTGCTGCAAAGCATGAACCCACAAGCGGTGAGCACCATCAACCAAATGGCGCAACACCTAGCGCAAGCGCAACAACTCATGGCCGAAGGATTGGAAGCCGTGAAGCGACGCTGCCAATTTCAGCCGTTACCGCTGCACCCTGATGCTTGGAAATTGGATTGGCAAACGCTGCAAAATGAAACGCACGCCCGAATTCTTTTGCACGAATTGCTTCAACCTTGGCATTTCAGTGCTACACAAATTGACGATGCTCTAAAAATGCGCAGGGGGGCGTTGATAGAAACAACGGAAGCGTTGCTCACTCGAACGGAGCAGAAATTGTTTTTCAGTCCTCGTCCCACAGAATTTGCTCCTTCTCTGCTACCTATACCCCAAAGTGTGGGCGAAGAAACGCTTTTTGAAGGCGCGAATTTTCAATCGAGATTTCTTATAAAAATTGAACGCTTGCTGCGAAGCGAACTCCCCTCGCTGAAGTGTCCGCCCCACATAGCGTTAATTGATGCCGAACGAGTGAGTCCGCCTCTACAGTTGCGACGCGTGCAAACCGCCGATCGCTTTCAGCCATTGGGAATGAGAGGGTCGCAATTAGTGAGCAACTATTTGACCAATCGCCACTTCTCGCGCATAGATAAACGCTTGCAATTAGTTCTCTGCGACTCGTCGCAAAGCATCGTGTGGCTAGTGAACGAACGAACGGCTCACCCCTTCCGCATCACGAGCAACACGCAAGAAGTATTGCGAATTAGTTTTTTACAAATGACTTAAAGTTTGCACTTTACCATTTTCCCCTTTCACCGAATTTACCCTCAACGAATGAAGCTCCTCAAAATTCTTCCCCTTTTATTGCTAACTCTTGCCTCGTGCGGAGACGACCGTAGCGGCGAGCAACCTTTTGCTCCCACCGTGCAGACGGGCATTTACACGCAAGTGGGCGACTCCGTGCTGCTACAGGGTGCCGTCACCGCTTCGCCCAACAGCCGATTGCTCGAATGTGGCTTTGTTTATGGCAACGACACGCTCAACTCGAAGGTGGTGGCCGACACACTAGCCACCTTCTCAGCCTACACTACAACACTCGAACCTGGCACTTACTATTATTCGGCTTATGCTCGCAACGGAGTGGGCACAACGTACGGCGACACGCTCTTCTTTACTATCGAATAGGGAAGCCAAAGTGAAAATAAGAAGTGCAAGTAATGTGAGCTAGCGCAAGAAGTAGATATGGCTACTTGCACTTTTGAAATGCGTGATAGTCAGTGTGAGTGAAAGCAGTTTGTGCAAGTAGCAGCAAATAGTGCAAATAAAGTTATAGGGAGGGATTTTCTCGATGAAATGACACATTTTTGTTGTTTTGCCTCTTTCGTAGGAGCGGATTGGCAAGCGGTCGTGGAGGGAAGGAAACAGGAATCTGCTAACACGAAAAAATCTCAACTCTTAAGCAAAATGCCTTCAAGAGTGTAAAAGTTGAGATTTGTTATAAGTGCTAACGAGGCGTTAGACCTGCTTTATCGGATGTCGAGTTCGTCGAGAACGTAGGTGCTACCGCCGAATTTATCGATGATAAAGAGCACGTAGCGAATGTCAACGTTGATGCAGCGTTGCAGTGTGGGGTTGAACTTGAGGTCGCTTGAGAGACTCTCGATGTTGCCATCGAAGGCCAAGCCAATGAGTTCGCCCTTGGCGTTGAGCACACCCGAACCCGAGTTGCCGCCCGTGATGTCGTTGTTTGAGAGGAAGCAAGTGGGCAATTTGCCATCTTCGCGAGCATAACGTCCAAAGTCCTTAGCCTCATAGAGCGAGCGCAGCTTTTCGTTGATGAAGTAGTCGCTCTCCGTTTTGCTCTCCTTTTCGAACATACCATCGAGCACGGTGCGCCAGTTGTAGTGAACACCATCGCGAGGCACGAGATCCTTTACATGGCCGTAGGTCATGCGGAGGGTGAAGTTGGCATCGGGAGCCTTAGCCCAGTCGTACATTTCGCAAAGGCCACGCACGTAGATTTTGTCGAGTGTGCGGCGCTGCTTGTTGTAGCTTTCTAAACCCGGTTTCAACGCTTCAGTGTAGTCGATGAGGGCTTGGCATTGCTTCACGAGCGGGTCGTTCTTTAAAGCCTCTGCATCGTTGTTGGCCAATGCAGTAGCTAGTTTGGTGCTGTCGGCAAAGATGGTGTTGGCATAGACGTTGTCGATGTAGCTTTCCCAATCCTTACCCTCATTGAGATAGCTCGGGGTGATATTCGTTTTGTGGTTTTTGAGGAAATAGGGGGTGAGCAGTTTTACTTTGCCCTTGTCAATGTCGAGATTTACGCTCTTTAAGCCCTCTGCGTAGGCCTGGATTGCTTGTTTGGCCTTTTCAATATCTTTTTCCTTGCCGCTCTTTACGGCCTTTTCGAAGTTGTCGACCAATGTGGGGCGCATCCATAGACTTTGGTCTTGGAGGGCGATTCGGTAGAGCGTAAAGTCGTAAACGGTGTCGGTATATTGCTTGCAGAGCGTGTCGATGCGCTCAATGATGTTTTGATATTCTGCCTTGCCGCTTTGCTTTGCAAATTGGCGGAATTGGTTCTCCTCGGCTTTCTTTTCGTCGATGAGGTGTTCCTTCTCCACAGCCTCGTTCATGCCGCCAAAGTTTTTGATGGTGTTGCCC
>CAVFOF010000028.1:0-4334 GCA_963623895.1 bacterium | reverse complement strand
GTGTTGCCCCACGACATATACTCATCTTCGAGCAGCAGGCGCTTCTCGTCGCTTTGGTCCATGAGCGTTTTGTAGTACACAAGCAAGGGGTTGCCAGCGGTGATGATAGGCGCATTGGTGCTGCCGCAGCGCATAGCTACTTCCGAAGCAGTGAGGTAGCGTGAGGTGGTGCCCGGGAAACCCATTACCATGGTGTAGTCGCCCTCGTTCATGCCTTGGAGCGAGATGGGCAAGTATTTCTTCACCTTTAAAGGCACGTTGCTTTCGCTATAGGGGGCAGGGTCGCCGTTAGCGTCGGCATAGATGCGGAACATGCAGAAGTCGGCATTGTGGCGAGGCCACATCCAGTTGTCGGTGTTGCCGCCAAATTGGCCAATGTTGTAGGGCGGATTGGCCACGAGGCGCACGTCCTCGAACACTTGTTCGTAGAAAATGTAGAATTGGTTGCCGCCAAAGTAGGGCACGATGCGCGCCTTCACACCCTTCTTCTTAGCCAAGTCGCTCTTCTTCAGCATTTTATCGGCTAGGGGCTTAAGGAAGCCGAAGCTCTGACGCTTGTATTCGTCGGCCTTCTTTTTCTTTGCCTCAGCGTTCACCTCGTTGGTTACGTCGGTGATACGCAGCACGAAGGTGAAGGTGAGTTCGGCTGGGGTGCGAAGTTCCTCCGAGCGGTTATGGGCAAAGTAGCCATCTTTCATGTAGTCGTGGCCAATGGCACTCATTTCGTGTACATAGCTAAAGCCGCAGTGGTGGTTGGTCAGCACAAGGCCATCGCCACTAACGAGCTCGCCTGTGCAGCCTCCACCAAAGATGCCGATGCATTCGCGTAGCGACGAGGAGGTTTCGCTATAGAGTGCTTCGGGGGGCAGTTGCAGCCCAGCCTTCTTGAGCGAGTCCTCAAGGTGTTGCTGCTTCATGAGTTTGAGTAGCCACATGCCCTCGTCGGCATGTGCTGCGCCGAGGCCGAGGATCAGGGCGGCGCAGAGGGTGAATAACTTTTTCATGTAAATTTGATTGTTTGTAAAATTCTTTGCAAAGTTAGTCATTACGCATGAGTGAGGCAATGCTGGTGTGTGCGATTTTGCGTTTTGCTCTTAATTGCATACTAAAATTGCCTTCCCCCTTTCCTTGCACTTTGCTGAGCATGAGGCTCGTTTCGTGCAAGGAAAGGGGAAGGCAATTTTAGTATGCAAATGGGCAGAACGCTAATCGAGTTTGCGCTTCATGATGCTAGCGGCACGCTCTAGAGCCACGTTGATGTTGGGGCAGATGTGGTCTTTGCCTAGGAGATGGCAGAAACCATTGTGCTCTAGCACGCTGTAAACGTTGGGCGTGACGCCTGAAAGTACGATATGTGTGCCTTCGCGATGGCTCATCTCGCAGAGGTTCTGCAAGTTGTGAATACCCGTGGAGTCGATAAACGGCACACGGCGCATGCGGATAACGCGCACTTTGGGATGATCCTCCATAGCCGCCATGAGTTCCTCAAACTTGTTGGCTATGCCGAAGAAGTAGGGCCCGTTGATTTCGTAAACTTCCACACCCTTGGGAATGATGAGGTGCTCCTCGTGAACCTCGGCGTCGGTTTCGTCGTTCGGGTCGATTTCATCGGCAATCACCTTAATCTGGGTCGACTCTGCCATACGCTTCATGAAGAGTAAGCAGGCAATGAGCAAGCCCACCTCGATGGCTACGGTGAGGTCGAAAATAACGGTGAGGAAGAAGGTGATGAGCAGCACGATGACGTCGCTCTTGGGGTTCTTGGTAAGCTGCAAGAAGGTGCGCCAACCGCTCATGTTGTATGATACAATGACCAACACGCCAGCCAAGCACGACATGGGGATGTAGGCTGCCAAGGGCATTAGCACTAAGAAGATGATGAGCAGTACGGCAGCATGCACAATACCAGCCACGGGGGTGCGTCCGCCATTGTTGATGTTGGTCATGGTACGGGCAATGGCACCGGTGCAGGGAATGCCGCCGAAGAGGGGGGTGCAGAGGTTGGCCACACCTTGGCCAATGAGTTCTTGGTTGGAGTTGTGGTGGTCGCCACACACACCGTCGGCCACGGTGGCTGAGAGCAACGATTCAATTGCGCCCAACACGGCAATGACCATGGCCGTGGGGAAGAGACCTTTCACGTTCTCCCAACTGAGGTTGGGCACTTGAAGAGGGGGGATGCTAGCCTTGATTTCGCCAAACTGGTCGCCAATGGTAGTGACGTGGTAGTCGCTGTAGGCGTTGAGGAAATAGCCGCCAATGGTCATGACGATGATGGCAACGAGCGAACCGGGAATCTTCTTCGACACCTTGGGGGTGGCGATGATGAGCAGAATGCTCACAATGCCCACGGCCGTGGTGACCCAGTCGATGGTGCCGAAATTTTGGAAGTAGACTCCCCATTTCGACAAGAAGTCGCCTGGCATTTTGCCCTCGATGGTGAGGCCGAAAAGATCCTTAATCTGCGTGGTGAAGATGGTGACAGCGATACCGCTCGTGAAGCCTACCACGATGGGATAGGGAATGAACTTGATAATCGTGCCCAAGCGACACACGCCTAACACGATGAGGAAGATGCCTGCCAGCATAGTGGCGAGCATAAGGCCTGAAAGACCGAGCTGCGGGTTGCTGACAATGCCGTAGATAATCACGATAAATGCACCCGTGGGACCGCCTATCTGAACGCGGCTGCCGCCTAGTGCTGAAACGATGAAACCACCGATGATGGCGGTGAGAATGCCCTGTGAGGGCGATACGCCTGAGGCAATGCCAAAGGCAATGGCAAGGGGGAGGGCCACGATGCCCACAATAAGTCCTGCCATGAGGTCGGCAGCAAACTTCTCCTTGTTGTAGTGCCGCAGTTCGCTAAACAATCGCGGCGCAAAGGTTGAATGACCCATTAACGTGTGAGTTGTTAAAAAGATTGTGCGAAGCATTTTTTTGAGCACGCCTTCATGTCTTGTTGGTCGCTCTTCGTAGGCTTCGCTTAAATAAAGTTTGTTTTTGCGGCCGCAAAGTTAAGAATTTAATGCTGATTATTAAAGAATGTTGTCAAATAGTTAATTCTTCTCCGTAATAATCTTACAAATGTAAACGCTCGCTCTAGTTGTCTTCGCTTCTGTTTTGTTGGAATTGCCTGCTCGTTTTTGTAGGTTTGCGGTATTCTTACCACAAATAATTGCTTGAATTGCGATGAAATTACCACAAAATCTTACGTAATCTGTGGTAGATTTACCACAAAATCTCGTATACGCTGTAGCTCTTTTACCGAAACATTGTTAAGTCAAAGATGCAAAATATTGCGAAGTAGCCACCAAATCAGGTAAAGCGCAATGTAGAGCGTGAGGGCAGTGTGGCTTTCGAAAATTCGGCGAAAACGTTGCTGCGTGTTTCCCTTTAGCACCCAGTCGCATAGTACGATGAGCAGGAAGTAGGGCATGGCTATGACGTAAAAGTAGTTGTAGCTAACGGCTTGCGCTAAGTGGCCGTGCAGCAAGGCGTGAAGGCTACGCTGGGCACCACAGCCAGGACAATCGTAGCCCGTAAGCATTTTGAAAAAGCATTTGGGGGCTATGGCGCTGTGGGTGGGGTTGAAGAAAAAGAATATAAGGAGCAACGCTATCAGGGTTAAAACGATGACTGCCCTTTTGTGTTGAAGAAGAAACGTTTTGAGATTCATATTTTATCAAGTGCCTTTCGATGCGAGGAGTCGCTGCTTTTATAGGCAGTAGGAGTGAGGCCAGTGAGTTGCTTAAACTGTCGCGACAAATGGGCTACGCTCGAGAAGCCTGTGCGCCAAGCTATCTCCTTGATGCTCAGTTCGCCATACTCAATCAGTTCCTTCACATATTCTAGGCGTTGCAGCAAATAGTATTTCTCAATGGTGCGTCCCTCGTGGACGGCAAAGGTGCGGCTCAGGGTGGAGAAGTCGCAGTGGAGTTGCTCGGCTAGCCACGCAGAATAGGACAGGGTAGCGACTTTGTCGCTGCGTACGAGCTGCAACACCAATTGCTTGATTTGCAGCACGAGCTGCTCTTGCTCATCCTCCACTAGTTCGAAACCAATCTTTTGTAACGCTTCTTTTAGTTCGGTGCGCTTTTCGTCGGTCAGCGTTTCGCTCACCACGGCCTCGCCCAAACCTACACTTTGCGGGCTGAGGTGGAACTGAGCCAAGGTGTTGGTTACGGCCATGATGCAGCGGGCGCATACCATATTTTTAATTCTGATTGTCGTCATGGGAAGCGTTTGAGGGAGAAGTGTTTGCGTAGGAAGTGTTCGAGATAGAAGTGATTTGATTTATTAAAACTTGCACATCGTTTTGCACCTGCTTATAC
>CAVFOF010000027.1:0-16493 GCA_963623895.1 bacterium | reverse complement strand
GATAGTTGCCGTCACTGTCTTTTACCCAACACACTATCGCTCATATCTTTGCTAACAAAAAAGCAAGATATGAGCGATTTTTCTTTTTCAGACAACACTTCCTATTCAGCGAATAGTTTATGATACCTTCCACAAGGACAAACTGCGCAACGCGTTAAAACGTCCATTCCCCGCTTCATAGAGGGTAAACTTTATCTTAAAGTGAACCAAAAGGAAGCAGAAACTGAAGGAATATATAAGAGGATGGATAGGTTACTTTGTGTGGTGATAAAAGTACTAAGTAACTAATGTAATTCCCGCTACTAGGGCTTACTCGGGACTTTCACCCGTTAGACAATGCTCATGCCGAGTATAGCGAAAAAAAAAAGAGACAAGCACAGAAAAACTATACTTATCTCTTTATACATTGTGAAGTAAATCAATTATGCTTCAGCAGCCTCTTCAGCAGGAGCTTCTTCAGCATTTGCAGCAGCTTCTGCTTCTGCTTGAGCTGCAGCTGCAGCGGCCTTCTTCTCAGCTACCTTCTCAGCAATCTTAGCATTTACCTTCTTCTCTGCTTCAAGACGAGCTTCAGCAGCGGCCTTCTTATCAGCGGCCTTCTTATCAGCGGCTGCTACGGCTTTTGCATCTTTTGCTTGCTTCCAAGCTTCGAACTTTGCTTGAGCAGCGGCTTCATCAAATGCGCCCTTCTTAACACCGCCATTGAGATGCTTCATCAACATTACGCCCTCGTTAGAAAGAATATTACGAACAGTGTCCGTAGGTTGTGCACCATTCTCTACCCAATAGAGTGCGCGTTCAAAATTCAAATCTACTGTTGCGGGATTGGTGTTGGGGTTGTAAGTACCAATCTTTTCAGTAAACTTACCATCACGTGGTGCTCTTACGTCAGCAATTACAATGCTGTAGAATGCATAGCTCTTACGGCCATGACGCTGCAAACGGATTTTTGTTGCCATTTGTTTCTTTTGTATTTATAGGTTTGAATTATATCGTTATCTCGTAACGATGCTGCAAAGTTACAATTTTATTTTGTAATTACAATCGTTGCGTCGTCTTTTCTTTATTGATTATGAAACTCTTTAGCCAAACCTCCCTCGGATGTTTCTCTGTAAAGTGACGGAAGGTCATGGCCTGTTTGTTTCATTACTTCCACTGTTTTGTCGTAGATGATACGATGCGCACCATCCGAAAGGTTGGCATACACATTGGCATCTAAAGCCCGAGCTGCAGCATGAGCATTACGCTCTATACATGGTATTTGCACTAGTCCACACACGGGGTCACATGTCATTCCAAGATGGTGTTCCAAACCCATTTCTGCTGCGTACTCTATGGTTGCCAGTGAACCTCCAAATAGGTAGTTAGCTGCGGCGGCTGCCATAGCACATGCCACCCCAACCTCAGCTTGACATCCCGCCTCAGCTCCAGAGATTGAAGCTCTGCTTTTCGCTATGTTACCAATCAATCCAGCTACAGCTAAAGCATGAAGTATACGCTTTTCTGTGAACGATCGTGTTTTGTGTAAATGGTAAAGCACTCCAGGCACGACCCCACTTGCTCCACAAGTAGGGGCAGTCACGATAGTACCCCCCGAAGCATTTTCCTCGCTAACTGCAAGTGCATAGGCAAAAACCAAGGCACGCGATTGCAAATTACTTGGATAGTTGGTTGCTCGTATATAATAATCGGGAGCCTTGCGACGCAATTTCAGAACCCCTGGCAGAACGCCCTCGTGCTCTAAACCTCTTTCCACAGCATCACACATAGTGTGCCACACCTTTTCTAGATAATCCCATATTTCAGAGCCCTCACAGTTTTGTACATATTCCCAATAAGAGACTCCCCGCTCGTTACACCAGTCTTGTATGTCCGACAAATGATCGAGTTCATATACGTCGGGAGTTTCAGGTTGTTTACACCCTTCTTCCACCAAGGCTCCTCCTCCTACACTAAATACAGTCCAAGGGTCTTGAAAGTCAGCGGAATTTCTTCGAGCCTCAAACATCATGCCATTGGGATGAAAAGGTAAAACAACCTCTGGATGCCAAACAATCTCCGTTCTGCCTTGACCTAAGACCTGTTGGATGGCGAAATCTGTCAAGTGTCCCTTACCTGTAGCTGCAAGGCTACCATAAAGTGTCACACGAAATCCCAAGGCATCGGGATGGTGTCTGAGATACTTTTCTGCTGCTAATCGTGGTCCAATGGTATGTGAGGATGAAGGACCTATGCCTATTCTGTATAGTTCTTTTAATGACTTCATAAGAACGAGTTTAAGGTGGGTATTTTTTTATTTAGGGTTAATCTATTAGGTGGAGCTATATTGCTTATTACTTTTCCTTAATAAAGCCCCGACGATAAGCCACTAAGAGCTTTTCCAAATCGGCTATTTGTTCACGCAGCTCAAACCCTTTATCGGTGTCGTTCACCATAGCCCGATGTCCCATCATCTCCACAATTTGAGTGGTAGACTTTATGTCAGTGCCATTAAGTATAGCCTCTTCTGTAGAAGTAAAAGGTGCATGCTGCACCAACTGAAATCCGCGTGAATGATAGACAAGTGTGTAGCCAGCAATCCCCGTTGTGTTGTGGTATGCCTTAGCAAATCCACCATCAATCAGCATCATTTTGCCATCAGCCTTGATCGGGCTTTCCCCATTAGATGCTCTTACAGGTACATGTCCGTTGATTATGTGGCGGTGTTTGCCTGAAACACCAAAAGCGTTAAGCAAGGAGTCACAAATATCACCATTTTCACGCAGGCTATAGTAGCAACCCTTTTCCTCTTTATGAGTGGATTTATCCTCAATAAAATAACGTTCGAAAGTGGCCATCTTCGATTTATCGAATAGCGGCGACTTGGGACCACACCATAGGTACCAATAAAAGTCGCTAGCGTTCTGTCGCTCCTTAGCATCGGCCTCTTCATCATAGGCTAGGCGCACCATTTGCTCCACCCGCTCCATGAGTTCACGCCCCTTCACTCGAATTCCATCCACTTCCATTTCCATTAGGCTTCCATCCTCATTCATAGGAACGGAAGCATGGAACAACAGATTTGAATTATAGATGGAAAACATCGAGCCATGTAGGAGCAACTGCTGAACGTGTGTTTGCAGGCGGTCGGAAATCAAGAACGAATGTTGAAGATGATTTATTAAGTACTCCTCCTCCTGAGTTAGCTGATAAGGATGTTCTGCGTCGTAAGTGGGGAAAGAAGTGTCCAACATGGGGTATATTTTTCCATCCACTTGACAAGTACCTTTTGTTAGATCGATACCTCCCAGCAACTTTCTGTCGTCCATTCCCCACTCGGGATGCTGTTCGTAGAGTTGCCCCTCTAATTTAAACTGAATGACCGCTATTGCCTTATGCATTTGGGCTATCAATCGACACATTTTGTCGTTAGGTCGACGAGTAGGGTCTTCAATCTTAGGATAGAATATCTCGCAGGGATCATCTGCATAAGTCTCCATGGCAAAAGTAGCCAATGGTACCATATTGATACCGTAGCCCTCCTCTAATGTTTGCGTGTTTGCATAACGGAAAGACAGGCGAAGCACCGTTGCTATACACGCTTTATTACCAGCCGCAGCACCCATCCAGAGGATGTCGTGATTACCCCATTGAATGTCCCAGTGGTGATAGTTGACCAACGTATCCATTATAAGATGTGCTCCAGGGCCTCTATCAAAGATGTCACCTAAGATGTGAAGTTGGTCAATAGCCAATCGCTGAATCAATTCGCAAATAGCTTTTACAAACCCAGCGGCACGACCTGTGCCGATGATAGTTTGAATAATCACACCCACATAGGCTTGTTTGTTTCTGTCGTCGCTACTTTCATGCAACAACTCCTCTATAATATAGGCAAACTCCCGAGGCAAGCTTTTACGTACCTTCGATCGAGTATATTTTGACGAAACGTTCCTACAAACCGCAATGAGCTGGTTCAGCGTGGTTTGATAGTAGTCTGCCAAGTTAGTGTCGTTCTGTTTTACTATTTCCAACTTTTGTTTGGGATAGTATATGAGCGTGCAAAGGTCGCGAATTTCCTTCTCACGCATAGTGTTCCCAAAAAGTTCTCTCACCTTACGCTTGATGTTGCCCGAAGCGTTGCGAAGTACGTGTTGGAAGGCTTCGTTCTCCCCGTGCAAATCAGCCAGAAAATGTTCGGTTGGTTTAGGCAAGTGCAGAATGGCTTCCAAGTTAATAATCTCCGTTGTTACCTTTGAGATAGTGGGAAAATCTCGAGCTAGCAATTTCAAAAATCGGAGGTCAGCATTGATGCTATTGTTGGATATAGTCGATTTGGGCATAATGAGGTTGATCTTAATTTAAAATGGTTAACTTGAGTCTGTGAGTCAGGAACTCAAAGACCCAAGTTTTGGCACTATCATCACTAGTCAAACTGTATGGCTTGTGCGGGTTGAATGCGCGACACTAGGAAACTTGGCGTAATCAGAGCGAGCATGGTGATAAAAAGGGTCACAACGTTCAGCCCTACAATCCACCACACGTTAATCTCTACGGGAGCCTCGGGTACATAATAAACCTCAGCCGAAAGACGCACCAGATGAAAATGCTTTTGCAGCAAAACCAGCCCGAGACCGATGACGTTTCCAAGTATCAATCCACGGGTTACAATAAAGCTTGCATACCACAAGAAAGTATGGCGAATGCGACGATTGGTGGTTCCCAAGGCCTTAAGGATGCCGATGGCATTCGTGCGTTCTAGGATAAGAATAAGCAAACCACTTATCATGCTGAAGCCCGACACACACATCATGATAATCAAGATAACATTGATATTAAAATTAAGCAGGTCAAGCCAAGAGACCACTGAGGCCGTGGTTGGATTGTTTTTATAGGTTAACACGGAATAGCGTCTTCCATTACTATCTTTTTTGCCCGATATGAGTTTTGCCAAGTAGCTTTCGGCCAATTCGGTGTTCTTTAAATCCCTCAACTTTATCTCTAGTCCGCTACATTGGTTCTCCTCCCAACGGTTTAGTTGGTTTACAGTCTGTAGGTCAGCCCACACGATGGTATTGTCAAATTGCTTCATGTAGGTATTGTAAATCCCTACGACCGTGAAACGTCTTTGCTTGATGGTATTCGAGAAATAATAGCTGTACACTTTATCTCCCACCTTCAGATGTAGTCGGTTGGCAATGTTCTGCGACACCACGATTTCGTTGACAGAAGCATTGTTACCAAATTGCGGCAAACGTCCTGCCACAACATACTGTTTGATAAAACTTAGGTCGTAGTCGCTGCCCACTCCCTTAAGCATAATTCCCGCAAAGTCACTCTCCGTTTTAAAAATGCCAATTTTTTGGGAGAAGCGTTGCACTTGTGCCACGTCGGGTGTTTTTTTCACCTCGCTCACAAGCGAGTCGCTCGTAATGATAGGATGAGCCTCGGGCGAGTTCAAGGAACTTAAGTCTATGATTTCCATGTGTGCTGCGAAGCCCGTGAGTTTATTGCTTACTTCCTTTTGGAAGCCCTGTACGACACATAGTGACACAATCATTATGGCTAGCCCAACAGCTATTCCGAGGGTGGCAATACGCAAAGCAGGGGGGGACGCTTTGCTTACTGTATCATCCTCTTTTTTATTTGTGTTTCGAAAGAAACGCTTGGCTAAGAACAAAGATAACATGCTGTATGGATAATGGGGGTATAAGGAGGGGAAAAGAGGGTTTCTCCTTACTAATTATTTGCTTCGTTTTTATACAATTCGCTACCTGGATATGCCTCTAGAGCCTTGCGCAGCACGAAGAGTGCTCGCTGCAAGTCGTCTTTATTCAGCACATAAGCTATACGCACTTGGTTGCGGCCTGCTCCTGGGGTCGTATAGAAACCAGCGGCGGGTGCCATCATCACTGTTTCGCCCTCATATTGAAAGTCGGTTAAGCACCAAGCACAAAACTTCTCCGCATCATCTACGGGCAACTTTGCTACCGTATAGAAAGCCCCCATCGGGATAGGAGAATAAACGCCAGGTATGCGGTTTAAACCATCAATCAGACACTTGCGTCGCTCCACGTATTCATCGTACACATCACGGGCATATTCGGGGGTGGCATCTAGCGAGGCTTCTGCCACGATTTGGCCTATCAAGGGGGGGCTTAGTCGGGCTTGGCAAAATTTCATTACCGCCTTTCGTATTGCTTCGTTTTTCGTGATGAGTGCTCCCACGCGAATGCCACACTCGCTATATCGCTTCGACACAGAATCGATGAGCACCACGTTCTGCTCAATCCCCTCTAGATGACAAGCCGAGATGTAGGGAGACCCCGTGTAGATGAACTCACGATACACCTCATCGGAGAACAAGTAAAGGTCATATTTCTTCACCATGTCGCGTATTTGGTTCATTTCACGACGAGTGTAAAGATAGCCTGTAGGATTGTTAGGGTTACATATTAGGATAGCCCGTGTGCGCTCGTTTATCAGTTCTTCGAACTTCTCCACTTTGGGTAATGAAAAACCCTCTTCAATCGTTGTAGCAATAGTTCGAATGCGGGCACCTGCTGAGATGGCAAAGGCCATGTAGTTGGCATAAGCTGGCTCGGGCACAATGATTTCGTCCCCTGGATTCAAGCAAGACATGAAGGCGAACAACACGGCTTCCGAACCTCCCGATGTAATAATAATGTCATCAGCAGAGAGGTGAATGTTGTATCGCTCATAATAATGAGTTAGTTTCTCGCGGTAGCTACGAAACCCTTGACTAGGGCTATACTCTAATATTTTCCTATCAATATGCTGTAGCGCATCAAGCCCTGCTTGTGGTGTAGGTAGATCGGGCTGACCAATGTTTAGGTGGTATACGTGTATGCCCTTGTCCTTTGCCTGAGTGGCTAAAGGGGCGAGTTTGCGAATGGGCGACTCGGGCATTTCTATGGCTCTTTCAGATATTTGAGGCATTCTGTAAAAAGGTGTTTAAGGTACGTGGTCGAGAAATCTCTCTTAGAAAGCGTGCCTTATATTGTTTATATATACTTGCGAGTAAACTCCTGCTTATGCAGCCAACGCTCCGTTTCGGTAGAAAGCGTGTGAAAGGGGCGTAGTAGGTAGTAGAAGTAGAGATAGACTCCGTGTGTTTTTTCATTCAGCGTGGTCATGGCTTTTATAATAAAATACCAAGGTAAACCCCCACCGATTATCGTCAAAATCAGAGCTACTATATCGATATAAATCCACTGTATGCGATAAGCAGAAATGACTACATCCACCCCTACTCGACTCACAACGTAGAGGAACATCGATAGCAAATATAAGTATAGAAGGAAAGTGGCAATGCTCTCCCTACAATAGTATTTGTGTGCACTCTTGTTGAGGTGTTGTGCTATTTCGCTTTTATAGATTCGGTGCATCATTAGTTCCTTCGACGAGGGCAAATCCTCTATCAGTTTGGTCGAAGGCGAGCAAAGCAAGAGGGTTTGCTCGCTTGTTGCATGTCTATTGGCAAAAATGGCTTCCTCACCCAAGATAATATTCAAACTATCGGCAAAACCATTCTGTGTGATAAACCATTTATTGCGCACTGCCCAGTTGGAGGAGTCGCATCCCAAAATGCATCCCCCCTCATAAGCACAGAGGCGCTTCATCCAGTCAGACACACCGTCCATAATGGCTCTGCGAGCCATGCAACTACCATCATCTTCGTAGTTGTAATAGGCTTCCACCCAGTTGAGGTCTTCACTAAGATTTTGTACGTAGTGATGCAACCATTGGTTGTTGGCGGGATGCGTCTCGGGCGTCACCACAATCGACCATTCGCCTCGCGAAGCCTTTATACCAAGCGTGATGGCCAATTTGCGTCGCTCAATATAGCGAGAACTGTTAGGAACAAAGGTGTAACGCAATTGGGCATAATTATCTTTGTTGCGCTTATACACATCTTTTACCTCTTCCGACTGCCCCTCTTCGGCCAATATCACTTCAAACTGTGCGTCCGCCTCTTGGCAAAACAGTTGTTTCAGTAGTTCCTCAGCTTGTGAGGCATTATGCTCATTCACAGGGACAATCAACGACACGAATATCTTCGATTGGTCAAGCCCAGTTATCAAGGCTTCGTGGGTAGCTTGTTCCACGGCCTGCGCTTCTGCTTGCCAAGAAGCGTACTTATTAATCAGCCGGAAAGGGCGCAAACGCAACCAATACAGCAAGAGTAAAGTCAGGGCTGCCACCCCAAGCAACGCCATCAGCCATACTTCTTCATTTTCAAAGTAAATGTCCAGCATCAGTTTCTTTTGTATTGTTTTCTTGTTGTCATTTCCCCATCGTTCGTCTGCGAAACTCTGCGCATACCACGGCCGTTGCAATCGCCACATTTAGGCTCTCACTAGTGGCTCGTCCCAATGGGTAGGGCGGAACAAAAAGCTTGTGTGTCACCCTCTGTACTATCTCCTCCGAAACGCCTTTTCCTTCATTTCCCATGATGATTACTCCATGAGGAGTGAGTGAACTTTCGTAGATATTATCACCTTCCAAGAAGGTACCATAGAGGGGAGTTTCCTTGGGAAGGGCATCCACCAAATTGACTAACGAGCCATAGTGTATCTCTACTCGCCCGATGGCTCCCATCGTGGCTTGAACCACTTTGGGCGCATACACATCGGCCGTTTGAGCAGAGGCAAATATATGCTCTATGCCAAACCAGTCAGCCAAACGAACTATCGTGCCAAGGTTTCCTGGATCTTGCACCCCATCGAGCATCAAGCATAGCTGTTCAGCAGGCCACTTAGAAAGGGTATCAATATTCGTCTCCGCTTGGCGTTTTCGGAACACAGCAACTACATCGCGTGGGGTCGTAAGCAACGAGAGTTTCTCAATGGTCTTCTTGTCTGCCTCTTCCACTCTTTCCACCCTTTTCAGCCATTCTGAAGGGATGGAGCGTAGATAGTCGCTTGTGGCATACAACGCTTGACAAGCCATCAGGGGAAAGAGGTCGGAAACGACTTTCGGCCTCTCTGCCACAAACAACCCCTCGGCATCACGATATTTCTTTACGCCCAAGGCATGCACGTTCTTAATGTCTTGCTTTGTTACCACAGTTTTGCTAGCTATTGTGTTTACGGAGCATCGCAGACCGCCCATGTACTCGGTCTTCTTGCTTCCTAGGTTTTATTACGCAAAGCTACAAAGTTATTTCAACATAAACGCTCATCTCTTGCAGTTTTTGCTACTCTCAAATGCTTTAATTACATTTCCACAAGGCGGCAACGAGCTTTTTTGCACCCTTCGACGCTTTTTGTTCCCTTTTGTTCATCTTCTGTAGGGTTAAGCTATGAGTCGCTATTTCCCCTAACGAAAATACAGGTTATAGCTCGAAGCCACAACCTGTATCTCTTATCTATGCGTTTATTCTTTACATAAAATGGTAATGCTGCTGAACAGCTCCACCCTATTGCACCCACCAGCGATTGTTATCATAAACCATGGGGAACATCACCTCCTCCTGACTATTATCGCAAAAGGTAACCTCTAAAAACACGTTTGCCATTTTTCCTTCTTGGTGGAACTCGGTGCGAATGACCTTTGCCCCTTTCACTCCTTGCTTAGTCTTTTCCACGAAGGCTTGATGTTGCTTCAGCATCAGCACCGTTCGCTTCTTATAGTCATCGGGCATGCTGTCACACGAGTGCATTTTACTTACGTAGGCCTCATATTTTCCCTGGCTTTGAAGCAGGTAATAGGCCACCGCACTATCTGCTACGGCTATCGTGTCTAAAGGTAAAGGCTCAGCCGATGTGGAGCGACCGCAAGAACTGAACATAGCTCCCATACATAGCCCTACAAGGCAAACTACGAAAAGGAACTGCTTCATCACTTTTGACGGATGAAGATGTTGATGGGCGTGCCTGTGAAGTCCCAACGCTCACGAATCTTGTTCTCCAAGAATCGACGATAAGGCTCCTTTACATACTGGGGCAAATTAGCGTAGAACACGAAAGAGGGAACTTGCGTGTTGGGGATTTGTGCGCAGTATTTTATCTTGATATACTTACCCTTGATTGAGGGTGGCGGATAAGCCTCGATAAGCGGTAGCAACTCCTCGTTGAGCTTCGAGGTAGAGATACGACGTTTGCGAGCCAAGAACACTTCCTTTGCCGTTTCGAGCACCTTAAAGATGCGCTGTTTGGTCAGAGCTGAGGCGAAGATGATGGGAAAGTCCACAAAGGGTGCCATGCGGTTGCGAATAGCCTCTTCGTAGTGTTTGATAGCGGTGTTTGATTTGTCCTCTACCAGGTCCCACTTGTTCACTACCACCACCAAACTTTTATTATTCTTTTGGATGATTTGAACGATGTTAAGGTCTTGACTTTCAATACCTCTAGTTGCGTCGAGCATAAGTATGCAGACATCCGAATTTTCGATAGAACGAATGGCACGCATCACCGAGTAGAACTCCAAGTCCTCGGTCACTTTGTTTTTGCGACGAATACCAGCAGTGTCTACGAGGTAGAAGTCGAAGCCAAACTTGGTGTAACGTGTCAGGATGCTATCGCGGGTAGTACCAGCAATGTCAGTCACGATGTTTCTGTCCTCTCCGAGGAAAGCATTCACGATGCTACTCTTACCTGCATTCGGACGGCCTACCACGCTAAAACGGGGAATATCTTCTTCGGCCACCTCGCCCTCGTTTTCCTTGCCCAGCGTTTCAACGAGCAAGTCGAGGAGGTCGCCCGTTCCACTGCCCGTGGCAGCCGACACACAGAAGGGATCGCCCAAGCCCAGTTTGTAGAACTCGGCCGAGGTATAGCGATCTTCGTTATTATCCGTTTTGTTTGCACAAAGGATGACGGGCACCTTCGTGCGGCGCAGAATGGTGGCCACCTCTGAGTCAAGGTCGGTGATGCCGTTCTTAATGTCAACCACGAAGAGGATAACATCTGCTTCTTCGGTGGCTAGCGTCACCTGTTTGCGGATTTCTCCTTCAAAAACGTCGTCTGACTTCACTACCCATCCTCCCGTATCAACAAGTGAGAACTCACGTCCGCACCATTCGCACTTGCCGTACTGGCGGTCGCGGGTGGTGCCTGCTTCATCGCTCACAATGGCTTGACGGGTTCCCGTAAGACGATTAAAGAGCGTAGACTTCCCCACATTTGGGCGGCCTACTATGGCTACTAATTTTGACATATTCTTATATTATATTTTATGGGGCACACGTTGCATTCTATTTGGTTTTCAGTAGCTTTCATGCGGTTTACTTCAGCAATAGTTTAATTCGACAGTGTCACCTCCTAAGAAGCTACATTGACCGTGTGTTTCCTTCACTAATCTAGCTTATATCCATAAGCCTCCAAGCGTTTGGTGTTGCTACGCCAGTCCTTGTCCACCTTCACGAATATTTCTAGGTAAATATTCTTACCGAAGAATTTCTCCAAAGTCTTGCGAGCCTCGGTCGACACCTTCTTCAAGGCCACACCCTTGTGGCCAATGATAATGCCCTTTTGACTGTCGCGCTCCACGTAGATTACGGCATTGATTCGTATTTGGCGGTCGTCTTCCTTAAATTGCTCCACCACCACTTCCACAGAGTAAGGGATTTCCTTGTCATAGTAGAGCAAAATCTTTTCGCGAATAATCTCTGTCACGAAGAAGCGAGCGGGCTTGTCAGTCCACTGGTCTTTGTCGAAATAGGGCGGCGAGTCGGGCAATAGCTCCTTGATACGAGCCAACACACGGTCGACGTTGAACTTCACCTTGGCTGAGATGGGGAAAATTTCAGCCTTGGGCAAACTTTCATGCCATAGCCCGACGAGTTCCTCCAAGCTTTGCTGGTTTGACACGTCAATTTTGTTAATAAGCACAAGCACTGGCACGTCCATTTTCTTCACCTTCTCCAAAAAGTCACTGTTCTTGTCGGGCTTCTCCACCACGTCGGTCACGTAGAGTAGCACATCCGCATCTTGAAGCGCCGACACGGAGAAGGCCAACATCTCCTCTTGCAGTTTATAGTTGGGCTTGAGCACACCTGGTGTGTCAGAGAACACGATTTGCGCATCCTCCGTGTTGATAATGCCCATGATGCGGTGACGAGTGGTTTGTGCCTTAAAGGTAGCAATAGATATGCGTTCCCCCATCAGCAGGTTCATCAGCGTCGACTTACCCACATTGGGGTTACCCACGATATTTACGAATCCAGCCTTATGCATTGTTCCGTGTGTATGTGTGTATGATTAGAAAAAGGCGAATATGTTATGCAGCGATATCTCCTGATTTTGATACCTCTCACATCACATATTCGCACACGCTTGTTTGTAATTGCCTAGTTACTAAGCTATCGAGAGTTTACTTCGAATCGTAGCCCCACTTCAAGTAGGCTGCACCCCAAGTGAAGCCTGCACCAAAGGCACAAAGCACGAGGTTATCGCCCTTCTTCAGTTGCTTTTCGTAGTCCCATAGAGCGAGGGGCAACGTTCCAGCTGAGGTATTGCCGTAACGCTGAATGTTGAGCATCACCTTGTCCATTGGCAACTCCAATCGATGGGCAACAGCTTCAATAATGCGCACGTTGGCTTGGTGAGGCACTACCCACGCAATGTTCTCCTTGGTCAGGTTGTTGCGTTCGGCTATTTGTGCGCAAGCATCGCTCATATTGGTCACGGCGAACTTAAACACGGTACGGCCTTCTTGGTGCAGATAGTGCATGCGGTGGTCGATGGTAAAATACGAGGGGTTGCACACGCTTCCGCCCGCCTTCATACAGAGGAAAGGTAAGCCCTTACCATCGGTGCGTAGGTAGCTGTCTTGCCAACCAACGCCTTCCTCAAGGGTAGGCTCTACGAGCACAGCAGCAGCACCATCGCCAAAGATGGGGCAAGTGGCACGGTCTGTATAGTCAACAATCGACGACATCTTGTCGGCTCCACACACTACAATTTTCTTGTAGCGTCCGCTCTGAATCATGCCCGCAGCTGCGTCCATTGCAAATAAGAAACCGCAGCAAGCAGCCTGCATGTCGATGGCGAAGGCATTCTTCATTCCGAGGCGGCCAATCACGATGCTCGAAGTGGAGGGAAAATGGTAGTCGGGGGTAGTGGTAGCAACGATTACGCAGTCAACCTCTTGAGGATCAGTGCTCGTTTTTTCGAGCAGTTGTTTTACGGCCTTACGAGCCATGTAACTCGTGCCAAGACCCTCCTCATTGAGAATGCGACGTTCCTTGATACCTATGCGCGTCATGATCCACTCATCGTTGGTATCAACCATACGCGACAATTCATCGTTATTCAACACGTACTCGGGAACATACCCGCCAACGCCTGTGATAACTGCATTTATTTTTTCCATGGAAACAATTTATAATGTGCAAATGGAAAGTTCTACGCACGTTCCTTTTCCAATAAGCGGAAAATGAAGCACACCAAGGGTAAAACTGCCCCTACGTAGTAAGAAAGCAATTAGCTAAAGGAGTTACGCACCCTCATGTATTAGGCCGTAGAGCCTTCCACCACACTACTTATAAGTGTAAAAAGAAAATAGCTTAAGAGTTACATCTCTAACGTTTCGCTCACGTCTGAATGAAACGCAGACAGATACCAACGTAAGAGCATCCAACTCTTAAACTATCAAGACGTAGTCTATAAAATATAGACCTTAGAATATTACTCAGCAGTTTCAACCTCGATGGCGAGTTTACCACGATAGTAGCCGCAAGAGGGGCATACAGTGTGGTAAATGTGCCAACCACCACAATTGGGGCATACTGCCAATGTGGGGGCTACTGCCTTGTCATGAGTTCTACGCTTAAGAGTTCTAGTCTTAGATTGTCTTCTTTTAGGATGTGCCATTTTATTTTTAAAGCTTTAAATTGGTTATACTGTTTGCCAAACTCCGTTTGCTTGCCGCAGCCAAACCCTACCATTCCTCTTCATCCTCGTTGTCCGAGTCCTTCAGAATGTAGCCTTCCATTTCCGCATTACATTCACCCTCAGGGTGTATCCGTTGCAAAGGTAAGGAGGTTTCAATAATCTCGTACACTCCCCATGAGAAGTCGTACGTGTTACTACCCGCTTCCAAGTAAAGCATCTCTGCATCGTCGCTATCTTCTGGGTCAGCATCCTTCACATGGAGCACATCTTGCACATCCACTTCCAACCGCAAGGGGTCTAAACACCGATCACAAGCCACAACGACTGTGCCTTTTGCTTTAATTTGTACCTTATAGATATTACCTGCTGATGCACGCACGGAAATTCCGACCACGACATCTCCACTACTTATTTCTTCTTGCTCCAGGTTGGCAAAGAAGCGATCAGATAGCTCAACGTTGATAGACTCGTGGGTTTCGGAAACCCGAGCCAAATTGATATTTAGGAGATTATCACTTTGCATAGCGGCTGCAAAGTTAATAATTTCTCCTCTTACCACAAGGCAAATAACCTTTATTTTTTTGCTTCATCCTTTATTTTTAAAGTATTTTTAAAGTAAAAAGGCACAGTGCGCCCTATTTTCTGACTCAATAGGCGCACTGCGCTTGCTAGCCGAACGGCCTAAAGCATGGATTTACTTCAACTTTGTGAAACCATACTGTGCCTTCGTGCCCAACTCCTCCTCAATACGGATTAGCTGATTGTACTTGGCCATACGATCTGTGCGGCTCAGTGAGCCTGTCTTGATTTGGCCTGAGTTGGTAGCAACAGCGATATCGGCAATGGTCGTATCTTCAGTTTCTCCCGAGCGGTGACTAGTCACGGTGTTATAGCCATGACGGTGAGCCATCTCGATAGCCTCTAGGGTTTCGGTGAGCGAACCGATTTGGTTTACCTTAATTAAGATAGCATTGCCAGCTCCCATTTTGACACCCTTCTCTAGGAACTTGGTGTTGGTCACAAATAAGTCGTCACCCACCAATTGGCAGCGCGAGCCTATCGTTTGAGTCAGTTTCACCCAACCTTCCCAGTCGTTTTCGTCGAGACCATCCTCGATAGAGTCGATGGGGTATTTAGTAACCAGTTCTTCGAGAAACTTAATCTGCTCATCATCGCTCAGTTCCTTGCCGTTGGGGTCTTTAGGCATGCCATTCTTGAGCTGGCTATAGTTATAATAGAACTTACCATCCTTCACTACTGAAAATTCGGAGGCGGCGCAGTCCATGGCAATCTTTACATCGTCGCCTGGACGATAGCCTGCATCCTTAATAGCCTGCATAATGCTATCGAGTGCATCCTCAATGCCATCGAGTTTGGGAGCAAATCCGCCCTCATCACCCACGGCGGTGGAGAGACCACGCTTCTTCAGCAATTTCTGCAAGGCATGGAACACCTCAGCACCCATGCGAATAGCTTCACGCTCGTTTTTAGCACCCACGGGGCGAATCATAAATTCTTGGAAGGCAATGGGAGCGTCTGAGTGAGCACCACCATTAATAATGTTCATCATCGGAACGGGCAAAACGTAGGTATTCGTGCCGCCGATGTAGCGGTAGAGAGGAACGTTCAAGCATTTAGAGGCCGTTTGAGCAGCAGCGAGCGACACACCGAGAATGGCATTCGCACCCAATTTCGACTTGGTGGCTGTGCCGTCAAGTTCGAGCATCTTATAGTCAATTCCACGCTGATCAGTCACGTCCCAACCTTTCAATGCAGGAGCAATCACCTCGTTCACGTTGGCCACGGCTTTCAGCACACCTTTACCTAGGTAGCGAGCCTTATCGCCATCGCGCAATTCGAGGGCCTCATTCTCGCCAGTTGACGCTCCTGAGGGCACAGAGGCGCGACCCATAACACCACTTGTGGTGATAATTTCAACTTCTACTGTAGGGTTGCCACGAGAGTCTAGAATCTCGCGAGCATGGATTTTTTCGATTTTCATACTAACTTATTTAATTATAGGTTTTCTTGTCGTTTTGGTGAGGCAAAATTACGCCCTTATTTCTTCTCCCCCTATCCCCCAAAATGGGGATTTTCACTCTCCGACTGATGATTTTGACGAAGTAGCTGCCACTTATATATTAAGGAGTCAGCACGAACAATTGCCCAAACCAAATTTTCCTTATCCGAAGCATTCTGCCTTTCGAGGGACTCATTTTCTCGGAAACGAATCTTTCTCTTTAACACTTCTCATTCGCATAAAATGTAGTCGTTCATCATTGGGTTACATCTGAGCCATTCTGAGAAAGACTCAGCTGCATTGTTATAGACAGTGTACCTAGCGACCGCAGCTTAAAATCGCCGCCAATTCTGAATAAAATTGCCCCTCACCCACCCTTATTTTCTTATCCATTTATCCTGTGAAAAACGTCACTAAAAGCTATGAATGGCCATCCAAGCAACCAATGAAAGGCCTTTTAAGCAACGCTTGAATACCCATTTAAGCGATGCGACCTTCCTCTTTTTGCAAGGATACGAATGCTTTTTCATAACCATCAGCAATCCAAAGGAAAATCTATCAATAACACTAAAACTAGGCGTTTCTCTTAGGCCGTTTTCCACCATTCTATGGGGTTACTCACTCCTATTTTCCTC